>NZ_JBHTBN010000001.1:0-499195 GCF_042664795.1 Jejudonia soesokkakensis | reverse complement strand
ACATTCGGGTTTGGATCCTGAGCGTCTGGATTCCCATCACCATCATCATCTAAATCACACGCATTAGCAATACCATCAGTATCAAACTCAGGGCCTTCTTCAGTATAATCTGCAGTTGCGTTAGTATCCGTATCTGCAGGGAAGGTAGATGAAAGGGCTGGATACGCTCCCGAAGCAGTCACTGCTCCGTTGGCATCTACTCCGCCACCTGATAATGTAAGTGGATCACCCGTTCCATACTGTCCGCCATCACCACCATCGGCATTACTATCGTTATACGCCTCATTGGCATCACTACAACCATCTTCATCACTATCTACATCTAAAAAGTCTGGAGTTCCAGGTGTGGGACCACTATCGGTCGGAGTTACTATACCAGCCCCTCCATTGGAAGAATTCGGAACACCATTGTTATTGGTCGTATCACCATCGGTATCATCTGCCAAACCATCATTGTTAGCATCCGTTCCGCCTGTCTCTGTTACATCATATAACCCGTCATTATCACTGTCAAGATCGAAGTGATTTGGTACTCCATCGCCATCAAAATCATACGCCGGATCTAACATATCACACACTCCATCATTAGGCGTTGTATCTACACAAGCAGCCGGAGTTCCATCTCCACGATCATCAGCATCCTGCCAGTTAGGGATCCCATCACTGTCATTATCATCACTCGGATCTAAACCTAAATCATTCTCTGCAGTATCTAATATTCCATCGTTGTCATCATCTAAATCTAACCCATCTGGTACCCCATCATTGTCATTGTCTGAACCATCCACAGTAATTGTTACCGTAGTAGTCATACATACTACATTGTTTGGAGCTGTTGTAACTCCATCATCACTACATACCTCATAGTAAAATGTTACTTCTCCATCTTCCGCAGCATCCGGAGTATACGTAGCCGTACCCGTTGCAGGATCAAACACTACTGTTCCCATAGCCTCCGTAAGACCTGGTGCAGCTACAAAAGCAGCCAACGTAATGCTCGTCGTTCCTACATTGTTCGTATCGTTATTCGGTAAGTAATCATCATTGTCTAATACATTTACAGTAACCGGAGTCATAAAATCTGTCATCCCAGTATCTGGAGCAACCGTTGCAACATTCGGGTTTGGATCCTGAGCGTCTGGATTCCCATCACCATCATCATCTAAATCACACGCATTAGCAATACCATCAGTATCAAACTCAGGGCCTTCTTCAGTATAATCTGCAGTTGCGTTAGTATCAGTATCTGCTGCATCGACTGCAGTCCCATAAGTAGCACCAATTACGGTACCATCAGAATTAACACCTACTTGCGGTTCGCCAGTTCCAAAAGAACCTCCGTCGCCACCATCTGCATTTGAATCGTTAAAAAATTCATTAGCATCACTACATCCGTCTTCGTCACTATCTAAATCAAGGAAATCTGTAGTGCCGGCCGTTGGACCACTATCGGTCGGAGTTCCTCCGCCTGTAGCTGGAATACCAGTGGTTGCATTAATTGGACCATCTGCAATTCCATTATTATCTCCATCTGGGAATCCAGCTTCTAATACGTCATATAATCCGTCATTATCTGAGTCCAGGTCTAAAAAGTTTGGGATACCGTCATTATCAAAGTCATAAACATCTTGTATACCGTCTCCGTTTGCGTCTGCCCCACCATAAACAGTTGTACTTCCATCTCCTAATGTATTTCCAGGATCATCGTCTGTATCATCCATAAAATTAGGAATACCATCTCCATCTTCATCTCCATTTGGATCATTCCCGCCACTTTCAGCAGTATCAATAATACCATCATTATCATCATCATCATCACAACCATCTGCTAGTGCATCACCATCATTATTGGTGTTGTCATCAAAGCCTGGGCATTCATCTAAATTGTCTGGTACGCCATCACCATCTTCGTCACCAAACGCAACCATAATAGTAGCAACAGCAGTATCACATACATCATCGGTTGTTGTACCTGGACTATCTCCATTTACATCATTGCAAACTCGGTACTCTATAGTAACTGTTGTGCCACCTTCAGCAAATGTAGGCGTATACGTAAGTTCTCCAGTGGCAGGGTCGTATGCAATCGTTCCCATGGCAGTTGTATTTACCCCAACTACCGTAGTAATATTCGTTACACTTGTAGCGCTATTATTATTTGGATCTCCGTTATCATCTGTATTATCGGTAAAATCATCGTTGCTTAAAATTTGTATCGTTGAAGGAAGTCCAGCCGTTGCATTTCCACTATCGTTTATGGCAGTTGGTGTAGCGGGGTTTGGATCTGTCACATCTGGATTTCCATCATTATCACTATCTGGATCGCAAAAATCTGCTATACCATCAGAGTCAGAATCTGACCCAGCATTTGTTGTGTCATTGACATTTGTAGGATTATATGGCGCTGCGGATACAGTACCATTACTACTGTTAGTAGGTGGAGGATTTCCTGTTCCAAAATACCCATTTCCATCAGCATCAGTCCCTACTGTTGCATATGCTTCATCTGCATCACTACAACCATCGTTATCACTGTCTGAATCTCTATAATCTGGAATTCCATCACCATCGCTATCAGGTAATGTCACTACACCTATTCTGTCATCCGTACCATCATTATTTGCATCAATAAAACCTGAATCTGTAGAGTTAATAACACCATCATTATTGGTGTCAAAAGCTCCTAAGCCTGCTTCAATAACGTCATAAATTCCATCATTATCTGCGTCTAAATCCAAATCATCATTAATGCCATCATTATCAGTATCTGTATTACAAACTCCAGGACTTACAAAAATAATATTATCTAGTGCGTAGTATTCGACATCTGAGCATGAACCTGAATTTCCTCCATTTACAAATTCCATTCGTATGGCAATTTGGTCTAAATCCGCTAATACTGCTGCCACTGAAACAGCTCCATTATTCAATGTAAAATCTGTAGTGTCTAGATTAAAAGTAAAGGTGTTCCAAATTCCATTTTCCCAATTAGCATATTCTGAACCAGGAGTAGAAGGGTTACCATTTACTCCACCAGTATTTCCACCAGGCGTTCCGGTTAAAGGTCTAGTTGCTCGAATAAATCCTCCGCTTGTATCATAAAGTATTACTTCTACATCACCACCACCCCAATTTGGGTCACCAGTGTATCCTACTCTATAGTTATAAGCGTCATATTGAAATTGACCACCTGCAGCTCCAGATGCATTTAAACCCCCAAAATTTGGACTTCGTAGCCACATATTTCCACCTGTATCATCTGCATCTACAATATAATTTGTACCTGTCGGACTTGTACCAGCAATATTTAAATTTGCTGGCCCATAAATATCAATATCACAAAAAGGCGTGCCTGTAGTAGCATCATTTGCATGTGCTGCCGGGTCTGAAATTGCCGGTAAAGTGTTATTATTTAATGTAAACCATTCTTCTGCAGTTTGATTAAAAGTGAAAGAGGAATCACATGGGTTGTCTGCATAATCTGGAATTCCGTCATTATCATCATCACTATCACAACCATCTGGCACACCATCACTATCTGCGTCAAGATTATCGTCGTTTCCAGGACATATATCTATATCGTCTGTAAATCCATCACCATCAGTATCTGGAATAGGTGTTATCGTTGCAGAAATGGTTGCCGGACTAGAAGTAGCTCCTAATGCATTACCATCAAGTGTATAATCATCATCAATAGTGTATGTAATACTTTCTGTTCCTGTAAAATTTGAATTTGTTGGAATAAAAGTAACATTCCCCGATCCATCTACAGACCAGTTTCCATTAGGAGAAGCGAATGAATTTTGAATACCAGATGTCGATGGATCTAAGTCAATAGTACTCAGAACAATATTAGTATTATCGGAATCGTTTAAGGCTACATTTACACTAGGATTGTTACCAATTACAACTGTATCTGAATCATTATTAGCAATTGGGACTGGGTTAATCGCATTTAACGATACTGATAAATTTACACATTCGACACTTGAAAAACCACTAGGCCCATTATTACCAGGTGTAAATTCAAATGACATATTATTTGCATTGGCAGTAAATCTTAGCGAATTAGTACCCCAAACACCAGAAACTTCTTGTGGAACAGAGTTTACGTTAACTTCGGGTAAAGTACCTACTTGAAATTGATAAAAATCAATATAAGCAGGGCTATAAGTAGTGGTTAATGCAGTAAGAGAATAAACGTAAATCTCATATTCAGCACCAGGAGTTAAACCGGTAATAGTTGTACCCATTGCTTCTTCAGTACCGCTAGAACCTAGGTCACGTAAAGTAATCCAATCTGTATGACCATTAGGAGGTAACGGTAATGGGGCAGATGTCCACGCATCTCCACCACCTAGTGCACCTGAAGCTGCTGCTTGGCTATCATTTGACATGTCTGGAGTACCAATATTCAGTGTCCATCCATCTGGAACACATCCAAAACAAGGTGAACCAGCTACTCGGGTATTTGAAGCAGGTATACTCTGTCCCAGACTCAAGAATGAAATAAAACCCATTAAAAAGGTAATTATTAACCTCTTTTTAAGATTGACAGATGTATATATTTTTTTTAAGACAGAAGAAATAGTAATGTTTCCCATAGTTTAATGGTATATGTTAACTCAAATTTATTTTTATGATAAAACAGAAAATTAAAAAGCTATAGTTTTGGATTGGAGTCCATTTTTATTAACGCAATCTATCGATTAAACGCAAATAAAATCGACAAAGTAACATGGCAAATATAAAATATTAATGTTAATAAATTTTTAACAAATCTTAAACATGCCTAAAACAGTGCGATTTCGATTACTTTTTCGATAAGATGCAATTTTAATCGTTAAACTGCAAGAAATAATCTTTATAACTCAGTATTTTCCTACAGATAATTATAGCTATTTCATGAAATTTTACCGACCAACAGCCATATTTATAGATGAAATACGAGAAAAAAACTCTAAATTGAAAGATTATCGTACAGGTAAGAGCATAAAAAATGCAAAAATAATTGTATCAAAATATGTAATTGAAGATTACATATGTAAGTAGCATCTTCTAATAAATTTTTTGGATTAATAAAATGTTAATAAAATTAAATATTAAGGAAGCTTATTGTCATTTCACCGATAATATTTACATTTGAACGAAAAAACTTACAAAAATACGGAAAACATAGTTTTTTTGACCTATTCAAAATTTAGAAACATTCTTATAAGTTTGAGCCATATTAATAACAATAAAACTCTGACTTATGAAAAAATTTATGTTAATTGCAACCATCTTAGCTTTTGTTACAAGCTGTTCTCCAGAATCCCTAACAAATGATGACCAACAAATCGATAAAAAACAATACGAAGTTCCGCCAAACGGATAAAAAACGCTCTATAATTATTGGGGTGTTGCTGTCAATATTATTAACAGCAACACCTTTTTTATTTTATATCTATCAATTTGCACCTGCAGACAGCAAAGAATGGGAAACAAGTTTTGGAACAATTAGAGCAAACGGATTTAATAGTGTCCAATCGTTTATGCACGCTGTGTTCACAAAAGCTACTTTTGTATTATTATTAGGAATTTGGTTTTTGACTGCCAGAAACTGGTGGAAATACGCTATACTAATTCCTTTAACAATGTTCCTCTTTCAGTTTGTAGGGGTTCTAAATGTCGAACTAGCATATATAGATGAATATGATTTTTGGTATTCGTTACCCATCATAACACCTATTATACTTTTTCTTATTTTTATTTCTATTAGACTTTCCAGTAAGCAAGATATTTCGGCCTCTTTAAAACGAGAAGTAGATGATGAAATTCAGAAAATGTTAAGCGATGATCTTTAAACTTGAAGTTTAAAATTATAAACTTTACAACTTCACTAAATAACGGGAATTACTCACTTGCACTCGCGAGTCCCGCTACAACAGAGTCAGAATAAAAACCAGATCCGCTACAAAGCGAATTCTTTTTTTCATATAAAAAAGGTTGCTGAAGCAAGCTTCACACTAAATGAAAACGGGAATTGCTCACTTGCGCTCGCGAGTCCCGCTACAACAGAGTCAGAATAAAAACCAGATCCGCTAAAAAGCGAATTCTTTTTTTCATATAAAAAAGGTTGCTGAAGCAAGCTTCACTCCTTTTTTATACGAAAAAAACCAGATCATTTCTGATCTGGTTTTTTACTCATCTGTACTGAAGACGGGACTTGAACCCGTACGGGCATTTCTGCCCACTGGATTTTAAGTCCAGCGTGTCTACCAATTCCACCACTTCAGCAATTATTGGTATTTTGAGCGAAAAACGGGATTCGAACCCGCGACCTCCACCTTGGCAAGGTGGCGCTCTACCAACTGAGCTATTTTCGCATTTTAAAACGAAATTAGAAATGCAAGGTATCGCTTATGCATTCCTCTCAGTCGTACCTCCATCGTCGGATGCAAGTCTGAGCAATTTTCGCGAAACAGTAAAACAATTTATTTTTACTAAACTCCTAGTAGTAATTTCAATTGCTTTTATAAAGAACGTTTCACTTCTTATTAGAAGCGGGTGCAAATTTAAAATTTTTACTCCAATAGAAAAGCGTTTTTTAGAAAAATTATTTTTTAAATTTTACAGAAGCATTTCGCTGTAACATTCGCTTGATTTCATTAAGCTTCATTAATGCTTCTACTGGAGTTAATGTGTCAATATCTATATCTATAATCTCATCACGCAGTTCTTCCAGTAAGGGATCATCTAATTTAAAGAAACTCAGCTGCATTTCGTCTTTGGCTATATCTTTCATTTTATCTGAAAGTTCTTCTGAAGAATGTGACTTCTCCAAACGCTTTAAAATTTTATTAGCCCTATGCAGAACTGCCTGCGGCATCCCTGCCATTTTTGCAACATGAATTCCAAAACTATGATGCGACCCTCCTGGAACCAGCTTTCGAAGAAATAACACATCATCTTTTAATTCTTTAACCGAAACATTATAGTTCTTAATTCGGTTAAATGTTTCGGTCATTTCGTTAATCTCATGATAATGGGTTGCAAAAAGTACTTTTGCCCTCGATGGATGTTCGTGTAAAAACTCACTTATCGCCCAAGCGATAGAAATTCCGTCATAGGTGCTGGTTCCTCGGCCTATTTCATCCAGTAATACCAATGATCTTTCAGAAATATTATTTAAAATGCTAGCTGTTTCATTCATCTCGACCATAAACGTCGATTCGCCCATAGAGATGTTATCACTTGCTCCTACCCTAGTAAAAATTTTATCCACCACACCCATACGCACTTCTTTAGCCGGCACAAAACTTCCCATCTGAGCCAACAAAACTATCAAAGCAGTTTGTCGTAAAATTGCCGATTTACCGCTCATATTAGGCCCTGTGATCATAATAATCTGCTGATTCTCTCTGTCAAGAAATACATCATTGGCTATAAAAGGCGCATCTGGCGGTAACTGTTTCTCGATGACCGGATGGCGTCCTTCTTGAATATGTAAATCTGTTGTTTCATCAAAAATTGGTCGGGTATAGTTTGCTTCTGTTGCATGAGTAGCAAATGATGCCAGGCAATCAATTTCTGCAATACCAGATGCGTTTTGTTGTACTATCCCTATAAACTGAAGCATCCATTCTACCAAAGCTGCAAAAATTTCCTGTTCAAGTGTAGTAATTTTTTCTTCGGCACCTAAAATCTTTGCTTCGTATTCTTTTAATTCTTCTGTAATATATCGCTCTGCACTTACTAAAGTCTGTTTGCGAATCCACTCCTGAGGCACTTTATCTTTATGTGTATTTCGCACCTCTATATAATACCCGAACACATTGTTAGAGGCAATTTTTAACGAGCTTATCCCTGTTCGTTCTGTCTCTCGCTCCAGCATTTTATCCAGATACTCCTTCCCTCCTTTTGAAATAGCTCGTAATTCATCAAGTTCTTCATTAAAGCCAGCAGCTATAGTGTTTCCTTTTAAAATATTTACCGGAGCCTCTTCTTGTAAGGTTTGTTTTATTTTGTTCCGAAGGGTCTCACATTCATTTAATTTTTCCCCTAACACCTGAAGCGATTCATTTGTTGCTTTTGAAATTTCTCCTTTTATAGGCAAAATAGCTTCCAACGAATTTTTTAATTGAATTACCTCTCTCGGATTAATTTTCCCGGTGGCTACTTTACTTATCAATCGTTCTAGATCACCAATACGCTTAGTGCTGGTTTTAATTTTTTCTAAAACTAAAGCATGTTCCAAAAAATATTGGACCACGTGGTGCCGTCTTGTAATCTCCTCTACATTTTTTAAAGGAAGCGCCATCCAACGTTTTAACATGCGACCGCCCATGGGAGAAATGGTCTTGTCTATAATATCCAGTAACGTAACTGCGTTTTGCTGATTGGAATAATACAGTTCTAAATTGCGTATGGTAAACCGATCCATCCAAACATAAGCATCTTCAGCAATACGCGAAATTTTTGTTATATGATTTAATTTGTTGTGCTGTGTCTCTCCCAAATAATGTAAAGCAGCTCCTGCAGCAATAATACCTTCTTCAAAATGACCGACTCCAAATCCTTTTAAGGTTGTAACCTCGAAATGCTTCAGTAGATTTTCTTCGGAATAGTCTTTCTGAAAAACCCAGTCTTCGAGATGAAACACATGAAATTGATCGCCAAACGTTTCAGAAAATAGCTTGCGCTTTTGTTTGCTGAAAAGAACTTCACTCGGATTAAAATTTTGAAGCAGCTTATCAATGTATTCTGCAGATCCTTCCGAAGCTAAAAACTCACCAGTTGAAATATCCAAAAATGAAACTCCTATCTTCTTACTTCCAAAGTGAATAGCTGCTAAGAAATTATTGGATTTCGACGATAAGATATCATCATTTAAAGACACACCTGGTGTTACCAATTCTGTCACTCCTCTCTTTACAATCGTCTTGGTCTGCTTGGGATCTTCTAATTGATCGCAAATTGCCACACGACAACCCGCCATGACTAATTTAGGCAAATAAGTATGTAAAGAATGATGGGGAAATCCTGCCAACTCAATATGATCTCCTCCATTATTTCTCGCAGTAAGTGTGATGTTTAAAATCTTTGCAGCACGCACCGCATCTTCCCCAAATGTTTCGTAAAAATCACCTACTCTAAATAACAATAGCGCATCAGGATACTTTGCCTTGATGGTATTATATTGTTTCATTAAAGGTGTTACTTTCTTTGCCATCCTGTGCCAATAAAGGTTGTTTTAAAAAGAATAAGGTATTCCTTCGCATTTATTCAATTTAAAGGGATATAAAAATACAGTTATTCTCTTGTTTTATAAAGCAGGTTACTGTCCTATTATTCCTCATTTATTAACAAAAGTTCTTGGCAATTAGATCTTACAATACCACTAAAACTACGTTAATACAGTGTTGTAGTTCGCTGCATAACTGTATCTTTGCAAAAAATTAAAGCACTACTTGATAGTGTTTATATACGAAATTAGAGGCACTCGCCTAACACCGAGTTTTGACGAGACAGAAAGAAACGAGTAAGAAAAAATTATGAGCAGACAAGACAATAGCAGAAAAGGAAAAACTTCAGGGAGAGGAGCACAGCATAGCAAAGGTAAAAGCAGTGCACGAGGAAATGCACCTTTAAGAGGGGAAGGAAGTAAAAAATCTTCAGCTCGTGGCAATGCGCCCGTACGACCAAAATCTGGAAAAAGCACTACGCCTTCCACTAGTAAAAAACCAACATCAAAGCGTGAAGGAATTCGACTAAACAAATACATTTCGAATAGTGGTATTTGCTCACGAAGAGAAGCAGACACTTTTATCGCAACTGGTTTGGTTACTGTGAACGGAAAAGTGGTGAACGAAATGGGATACAAAGTAAAACTGGAAGATGATGTGCGCTTTGATGGGCGTCGTATCAATCCAGAACCTATGGTTTATGTATTACTTAATAAACCTAAAGGATTTGCAACCACGACGAGTGATTCGAAAGGCTCAACCGTGATGGACCTTGTTTCCAATGCAACTTCGGCTCGCATTACACCTATAGGAAGATTGGGCAGAAATGCAACTGGTCTTCTGTTTTTTACCAATGATGATAAACTTAAAGAAAAGCTGAGTAAAAAAGGAATGGAACGACTGTTTCACGTAGAACTTGACAAAAACTTGAAAGCAGCAGACTTACAAAGCATTAAGGATGGACTCCTAATTGATGGTAAAAAAATAGAGGTTGAAGAAATTAGCTATGTTGAGAATCAGCCAAAAAAGGAAGTGGGAGTACGTATAAAAAACATGGGTAACAGTATTATTCGCGATTTGTTCGATCACCTTAATTACAATATCGTACGTCTTGATTGTGTAACGCTGGCGCACCTTACTAAAAAGGATTTGCCTCGCGGTCGCTGGAAGATTCTATCCAAGGAAGAAGTTGAGCTTTTTTCAATGCTCTAAATTTTTCATAAAAAAGAATGCAGATTTAAAAAATAATCTACATTTGTCACGTTTTTTAGCTGAACATCTTGAATTCTGTTTGTATGTTCGGGTTTTTGAAAGCAAGGAAGTCATTTTCAAAAACATTCTGCAAGGCAGAAAACCGAATTTTAAAGCTAACTTCCGTTTTTACAACCTCAGAAGGCCCAGTCATTAAAACTGGAGGCTCTCTTCAACGTTTCTTTTGGTTAAACCCAATCCGTATCTGATTTTTTCAGGTTAAATTTATGTTATTCTGTTGATTTCCTTCGGAAACAGCTTTCCTATTAGTTAAATTTATAGTTCAAACAAAAAATAATGAACACAAAATATATCGATCTAATTGATCAAACCTACCATTTTCCTCAACCTGAATTTAATTTAAAGGAAGATACCCTCACATTTCATGATATCGATTTAATGGAACTCGTAGAAACCTACGGTGCCCCTTTAAAATTTACGTACCTTCCAAAAATTAGTGACAACATTCAAAGGGCAAAACAGTGGTTTGCTACTGCAATTGAAAAAAATGATTATAAAGGAACTTATAATTATTGTTATTGCACCAAAAGTTCTCATTTTAAGCATGTTTTAAACGAAGCCTTAAAAAACGATATTCATATTGAAACGTCTTCGGCTTTTGATATCGATATCGTTGAAAACCTTAAAGCGCAAGGAAAAATCACCAATAAAACCTTTGTTGTTTGTAACGGTTTTAAACGTGATCAATACGTAAAAAATATTGCAAGACTTATCAATAATGGACATGAAAATTGCATTCCTGTTATAGATAATTATGAAGAACTTTCTTTACTTTCAGAAGAAATCAACACCGATTTTAAAGTAGGTATTCGAATTGCATCAGAAGAAGAACCTAAGTTTGAATTCTATACGTCTCGTCTAGGAATTGGGTATAAAAACATAGTTCCTTTCTACGAAGACCAGATCAAAAACAACGATCAGGTTGAACTTAAAATGCTGCATTTTTTCATTAATACGGGAATACGGGATAATGCCTATTACTGGAACGAATTGGTAAAGTGTCTAAAAGTGTATACCCGATTGAAAAAAATCTGTCCAAGCTTGGATAGTCTAAATATTGGAGGAGGGTTTCCTATCAAAAATTCTATGGCGTTTGAGTATGATTACGAGTATATGATTGACGAAATTATTAACCAAATCAATATTACTTGTACTGAAGCCGAAGTTCCTGTTCCTAATATTTTTACAGAATTTGGAAGTTTTACCGTAGGAGAAAGTGGTGGAGCTATTTATGAAATACTCTACCAAAAACAACAAAATGATCGTGAAAAGTGGAATATGATCAACTCTTCTTTTATCACGACCTTACCAGACACCTGGGCAATTAGCAAACGTTTTATTATGATGGCTGTAAACCGTTGGAATGATGAGTATGAACGGGTTTTGTTAGGCGGGCTCACCTGTGATAGTGACGATTATTATAATAGTGAACAACATATGAACGCAATTTATTTGCCTCGCTATAAAAAAGAGAAACCTCTTTATATTGGTTTTTTTAACACAGGGGCTTATCAAGAGACCATTGGTGGTTTTGGAGGCCTGCAACACTGCCTAATTCCTAGTCCGAAACATATTTTGATCGATAAAGACGAGAATGGCAAGATCACTCACAAATTATTTGCTCCACAACAAACGAGTGATCAACTTCTAAGTATTTTAGGCTACGGAAAGGTTAGTCCTACCGAAAACAATATAAACACACATCAACCAGAATTTTCAAATAAATAATTGTAACCATGAGTACCAACACCTTCGCTGGCATTCCAAAGGAATATGCAGCATTAGAAACTTCAAAAATTGTATTAATCCCGGTTCCTTATGACGGAACGAGCACCTTTCAAAAAGGTGCAGATAAAGGACCTGAAGCTTTTTTACATGCTTCGGAAAATATGGAATTGTACGATATTGAAACCGAAACTGAGGTTTACAAACAAGGAATTCATCTTTGTGAAGCTATTACAGAAAACAGCTCTCCAGAAGCGATGGTAGCTGCAGTACACGCCAAAACAAAAGATCTAATTTTACGGAACAAATTTGTAACCCTTTTTGGGGGAGAACACAGTATTTCCATTGGAAGCATTCGAGCTTTTAATGAGTGTTTTGATGACCTTACGGTGTTGCATATTGACGCACACGCAGATCTTCGGAAAGAATACGAAGGCACAAAATGTAATCACGCTTGTGCTGTGTATGAAGCAAGCCAAAATACCAATCTAATACAAGTAGGAATTCGAAGCATGGACATTGCCGAAACGAGCGTGATGGATACCGACAAAACATGGTTTGCACATGATATGGCAACCGATGAATACTGGATGGATAATGTAATTGAAGCACTTGGAGAAAATGTTTTTATTACCTTCGATCTGGATGCTCTAGATCCTTCAATCATGCCTTCTACAGGAACCCCAGAACCTGGTGGCCTTTTTTGGTATGAAACACTCGACTTTTTAAAGCAGGTGTTCGAAGAAAAGAATGTGGTAGGATTTGACATTGTAGAATTAATGCCTCGGGAAGAAGATAAATCTTCAGATTTTCTGGCAGCCAAGCTATATTACAAAATGCTAAGTTATAAGTTTGCTGGGCAGGACGAAACAGAAGAATTTGAGAGTAATTTTTCAGAAAAGAATACACTAACAAAATTTAAAGACACTAATAATGAGTCATAGTAAAGGAGCAATATCAGAATTTATTCAAAAATATTATTTACACTTTAATGCTGCTGCGCTAGTAGATGCTGCAAAAGGGTACGAAGACCAGCTTAACAATGGCGCTAAAATGTTAGTGTCCTTGGCAGGTGCGATGAGTACGGCAGAATTGGGGAAGATATTTGCCGAAATGATTCGTCAGGATAAAGTGCAAATCATTTCCTGTACAGGTGCCAATCTTGAAGAAGATATTATGAATCTGGTCGCACATAGTCACTACAAACGAGTGCCTAATTATCGGGATCTGACGCCTCAGGAGGAGTGGGATTTACTAGAAAAAGGCTTGAATCGGGTAACCGATACTTGCATTCCTGAAGAAGAAGCTTTCCGAAGAATTCAAGAGCATATCGTAAAAATATGGATGGATGCTGAAGCAAAAGGAGAACGGTATTTGCCACATGAATATATGTACAAATTATTGCTTAGCGGAGTATTAGAGCAATATTATGAGATAGATTTGAAAGATTCATGGATGTATGCAGCTGCAGAGAAAAATTTACCTATTATTTGCCCAGGATGGGAAGATAGTACGATGGGAAATATCTTTGCAAGTTATGTGCTAAAAGGTGAATTAAAGGCTTCCACCATGAAAAGTGGAATTGAGTATATGACCTTCCTTGCCGACTGGTACACAGATAATAGTGACAACGGAATTGGATTTTTTCAAATTGGTGGAGGTATCGCAGGAGATTTCCCCATCTGTGTCGTGCCAATGTTATACCAGGATATGGAACGTACAGACACGCCTTTCTGGAGTTATTTCTGCCAGATAAGTGATAGTACCACAAGCTACGGAAGTTATTCTGGTGCCGTTCCAAACGAAAAAATCACCTGGGGAAAACTGGATATTAACACTCCAAAATTTATAATAGAAAGTGATGCTACCATTGTAGCTCCTCTAATATTCGCCTATTTATTAGGCATGTAACATGATCGATAAAAAAATTGAAAATATTGAGCTTAATTATTTAACAATTGAAGATTACCAAGAGTTAAAAGAAGCCACACAGGAATCGTATATTGGGATGGCTAATTCCTATTGGACAAAAACGGCCATTCAAAAGTTAATTGACATCTTTCCTGAAGGTCAGATCTTAATTAAGATTGACGGTGAGATTGCTGGTTGTGCTTTATCAATCATTGTTGATTATAAGCAAATCGATGACAATCATACCTATGCAGACATCATCACCAAGAGCACATTCAAAAATCATAATAGCAAAGGCGATGTGATGTATGGTATCGATGTTTTTATCAAACCTAATTTTAGGGGACTCCGCTTAGGAAGGCGTTTGTATGATTACCGAAAAGAATTATGTGAAAACCTCAACTTAAAAGGAATTGTTTTTGGCGGAAGAATGCCAAACTACCATATTCACCAGAAAGATTATACGCCTAAACAGTATATTGATGCTGTAAAGCGAAAAGAAATTAGTGATCCTGTATTAAACTTTCAGATCTCAAACGATTTTCATCCTATACGAGTGATCAAAGGATATTTGTCTGGCGATACTGCTTCTGCAGAATATGCTGTGCTCATGGAGTGGGATAATATTTATTATACAAAACCTACCAAATCGCCTGCAACCGTTAAAACAGTAGTTCGCCTAGGATTGATTCAATGGCAAATGCGACCGTATTCCGGATTGGAGCAATTGATGCAACAAGTTGAATATTTTATTGACTCCGTTTCCGCTTATCGTTGTGATTTTGCAGTTTTTCCAGAGTTTTTCAATGCTCCTCTAATGGCAGAGTTCAATCATTTAAAAGAGTCTGAAGCCATTCGAGAACTCGCAAAATTTACAGAAGAAATTAAAAAGCGACTGTCAGAATTTTCTATTTCCTATAATATTAATATTATTTCAGGGAGTATGCCCGAGCTGGTTGGTGATAAATTATATAACGTTGGGTATCTATGTCGAAGAGACGGAAGTACCGAGCGATACGAAAAAATACACGTGACACCAGATGAAGCAAAGGTCTGGGGAATGCAACGTGGAAGCGAATTACAAACCTATGAAACAGACTGCGGAAAGATTGGCATCCTAATTTGCTATGATTCTGAATTCCCAGAACTTTCCCGTTTGTTATCAGATGAAGGAATGGACATTCTTTTTGTTCCTTTCTTGACCGACACTCAAAATGGCTATTCCCGAGTACGTTTATGCGCGCAAGCAAGAGCCGTTGAGAATGAGTGCTACGTAGCAATCTCAGGGAGTGTTGGAAATTTACCTAACGTAGAAAATATGGACATACAGTATGCACAATCTGCAGTCTTTACACCTTGCGATTTTGCATTTCCGAGCAACGGAATTAAAGCTGAAGCTACCACCAATACAGAAATGATCTTGGTAGCAGATGTCGATATTAGTTTATTACGTGAACTACATTCTTTTGGTGCGGTAAAGAACTTGAAGGACCGTCGTAAAGATGTGTACGATGTGATACGGGTGAAAAAATAACTCTAAAAACTAAACGTATTAAAACGCTCCTTCTTGGAGCGTTTTGTTTTTAAAGCCTACTCGTTTATAGAAAAGCTCCCATATCGCAAATCCAATAACTACTATGTATTCGAACGCTACAAACCATAAATTTTCTGAAAATCCATCGGCACCATAAGCTGTGTAACTAAGCATAACCACAAAACTCCAGACAATCGGAAATCTGTATTTTGTAAAAACTGAAAGTACCAAAGGCGTAGCTATGTACCAAGGATGCACCGTTGTAGAAAGTAAAAAATATACTGAAACTCCAAGTAAAATCCCAGTGATGAGTTGCTGAGTCGTTGAATTTCTTCGGAAAAAAGTTAGCACCAGTAAAATCAAAATTACAATAAGCGGAAGCACCTTCCCAACAGTGCCTATAATATTCCACCCTACTGTCTGAAAGCCAATCCATCGTATCACATAGTACACACTCGCATTAAACTCAAAATTCTGAAACCATAATCCAATCGTTGCCGAAAAATTAGATATAAATTCTGAAGATAAAAAAGGAGCAAAAGTAAGAAGTATGGTTCCTAATGTGACATTATAAAAAGCAATCGTTTTTGTCGCATTGCGCCTGTCAAAATATAAAAAAGAGCGTGGGATGGGATTTCTCTCTTCATTCGAAATGACAATCTCCTTTTTCTCTTTTTTCAAAATGTACTTAAAAAATAAGGGTAAAAACAATAATGGCAATAATTTTACGGAAACTGAAAGTCCTAACAGCACCGCTGCCCAAAACCATTTTCCCTTATGGAGTAAATACAATGACCACACCACAAAGAAGAGCATGACACCTTCAAAGTGTAAGTTTCCAGTTAATTCGATAATAATAAACGGACTTAAAAAATACCAAAAAATATTCTGTACAGGTAGTTTTAAATCTTCAAGTAATTTCTTTCCGAAGTATAAAATACCGATATCTGCCAAAATAATAATGATTCGTAGTACTACCACAGATCCTAAAATACTCTTACCCGAAAAAAAGGCAGCAATTCCAAAACATAACTGATTCAAAGGCGGATAGTTACTATAATGACTTGCGTTTAAATTACCCATCCCATGGTATAATGCTTCCGCTTGTGCAACCAGAATATCACTATTAATTACAGACCAACTAGTAGTATTAAGATACGTTTCTGGCGTAAACAAATATGGATTCACTCTTTGTACTAATAATCGCCCATCCCACAAAAACCGGTAGAAATCCTGTGATAAATTGGGGATAGCCACGATAAAGACCAATCTGAATACTATCCCCAAAACGGCCAGCCATATAAAAGGAAGTTTCCATTTTTCAATTAAAAGATAGGCAATAAAAAACAGCGCCCCGTAAAGACTTATTAGTTTCACAAAATCACTTCGCTGCAGATCATATCCAAACGCCCCATAGAAGACCATCGCCAGCACAGCAAAAAATAAATAAAGCTTATATGTTTTTAAAAATTCCAGCACTAATTGTCGTAGTGTTGCATAAAATCTTCAGAGAAAACAGTAGTTAAGCGTTTGATCAACTCCTTTGCATTTTCTGAAGAAAAAACCATGGGTGGTTTAATCTTTAGCACGTTATAATCGGGACCGTCGGTGCTCATCAAAATTCCGAGTTCCTTCATACGGTCTGCGAGATAGTCGGCGTGTTGGGGCAATGGTTCTTTTTTTGAAGTGTTCAGTTCAAACCCTAAGAATAATCCTTCACCTCGTACATCTCCAATGATGGGAAATTGTTGTTGAAGTTTTTGTAATTCAGATTTTAACAACTGACCTATTTCTAACGCATGGTCTTGTAAGTTTTCGTCTTCAATAACTTCTAAAACCGTTCTACCTATTGCACAACTTACAGGATTTCCACCAAAGGTATTAAAGAATTCCATCCCAGTATTAAATGCATCTGCCACCGCTCGGGTACATGCTACAACGGCCAACGGATGGCCATTTCCAGATGGTTTTCCCATCGTCACAATATCCGGAACTACATCAAAAAGCTCAAACGCCCAAAAAGTTTTTCCCATACGTCCAAAGCCAGTTTGCACCTCATCTGCAATGCAAATTCCGCCAGCATCCCGAACCGCTTTATACACCTCTTTAAAATAATTTTTAGGCGGAACGATTTGTCCGCCACAGCTTATCATGCTTTCGCCAATAAATCCTGCAATCCCTTTTCCGCTTTTCTTTAGATTTTCTATAAGTTCTGACGCATATTCGGCATACCTATTATCCCCTTCATTTCCGGAATGTCTTCCCCGATAGGTGTCTGGCAACGGCAAAATATGAGTGGTTTCAGGTTTTCCCGGCCCTCCTTTCGCATCAAATTTATAGGAACTAACACCCATTGCAGCATTGGTATTTCCATGATACCCTACCGCTATCGCAAGCATATCCTCATTGCCAGAAATCGTTTTTGCCATTCGTAAGGCAAGCTCATTGGCCTCACTTCCTGAATTTACAATATGTAGCACCTCCAATTCCTTGGGTAATTTTGCCAATAGTTTTTTGCTGTAAGCGATAATTTCTTCATGAAGATAACGTGTGTTTGTCGTTAATACCGCCATCTGCCGCTGTCCTGCTGTAACTACTTTAGGGTGCTGATGCCCCACATGATTTACATTATTTGCTGTGTCCAGGTATTTTCTTCCGTCGCTATCTATTAAAAAGGCACCTTCTCCCCTCACAATATGCAACGGTTGGCTATAGGAAAGGCTTAGCGATCTTCCCAGATGTTCTTTTCTGTAGCCAATCATGTCTTCTTCGGAAAGTGCTTCAGTTTTAGCCGAAAGATCTTCTCTAAATACTACATCAGGATTCGGACAAATACTCTTCCATACTTCCTTTTCCGAAGGTAAGGCCACGCCATTAAAGTTTTCATTGTTTCCGAGCAAATCAAAAATCACCTGAAAATGTAAATGAGGGGCCCAATTTCCGTTTTCATGAGGAGCTCCAATATATGCGATTAAATCTCCTTGTTTTACTTGTTTCCCTACATGCATCATTTCCAAAGTAGAAAGAGTCAAATGTCCGTAGAGCGTATAAAATATATTTTCCTCAAATGTATGCTCCAAAATAAGCATAGGCCCGTAATCCTTGTCATAATTGTTGTGATGTGCAATTTTTATAACGCCGTCAAAAGGAGCGTGCACAGGAGTTTGTGAACCCACCCAGAAATCGGTTCCCAAATGTACCGTACGATATTGTGGACCGTTATTCCCTTCACTTTTAAAAGCGTCTGTGGTGTAAAACGGTCGTGTTTCCAGATAGCCATTTGCTAAAATCGTATTGGGATGGCGCTTGTTAAACTGCTTCAGTTTGAATTCTGAAACCTCCGGGTCGCTATATTCTGAAAGATTACCCAACAAGGTGCTTCCCACACTCATATCAAGCACTGTGACTGTTTCGATAATTTCTGAAGGGAACAGTGTTGCCAATGAAATCTGATTTTTAGCAATCCATTTTGTAAAACTTACTTCTAATGGATGTGCGGGATACCCACACACCTGTCTAAAAGAATAATACGCAAAATTTGGATGAATCGTATACCACTTTCGCAAGGCTTCCCATGCCGATTGTTCGCTTATAAAATGATACTCATTCTGGGTGTTCTCAGATTTCCGAAGGGCAGCTTTTGTAACGGTGGTCACTAATCGCATGCCAATCAATGTATATAAACATTCGAGTTCGTGTTCAGAAAAATGATAGTATTCGTGGTATCCTTGAAGCACATCCAAAGCTGCAGCTAAAGGGTCGGGCACTTCCATAGTTGCATACGCGAGAAGTATCGCAATCTCATTTACGGTCTGACTTTTTACTGTATCTCCAAAATCAATAAAACCGTTAACTGCTGGGTTTTTTAGGTCTTCGGAAACTACGATGTTATAATCGTTGAGATCGTTATGAATTACACTTTTTGGAAGTTCTGAATAGAGTGGCTGAAAGTCTTTAAATAGTTTCTGAAAGTGCTCAACTATTTGTTTATTCCCCTCAGAAAAAAGGTGTGTATGTCTCACAGTCCATGCAGAATCTGCCAGATTCCAATCAAAATTCCGCTCTGCTTCAGGATGTGAAAACTCTTTTAAAGCAGCTGTTAATTCACCCGCCTTTCTACCCAGATCTATTCGTAACGTTTTAGTTTTAGGGTTTACTTTTGCCCACAATCTCCCTGAAACCCAACTGAGAAGTCTAATTGAAAACACCTGATCATTATATGTTTTAGTACTTAGCAATGCTCCATCTACATTCTGAATACTTTCCGGAAGAGAACTATTCAGCTTTTTAGTTGCCAGGTATAACAACAAACTATTCTGAAAAGCAATGTTTGAATCTCCTTTACTTTCCGAAGCTATTTTTAACAGGTACTTTTTTCCAGTTTCAGTTTTCAGAAGAAAATTAATGTCTTCATCACCTGCCAATAGCGTAGCCGTTACATGTATTCCATACTTTTTTAAAGCAATTTCTTTTGCAAAGGGTAGCATATTGGTCTCCATATAAAACACTAGGATTTACTAACAATATTAATGAAAAATGAAGAAAGAAATTTACTTATTTGATTCGTTTAACAGTAACAACACCCCTAAAGTCCCCTCAAGGGGACATTTTTTTACCAGATACCTTATAGGGTTGTCCCCTTGAGGGGACTTTAGGGGTGTTTTTCTAAATAATTTAGTATTACAATACTCCCTTCTGCTTCTTATAAAAAGCATCTGCCTGCAATTGCATCAATTCGCGAGCGATTTTACGTTTATATTCGTACAGTTCCTGTTCTTCTGCAATATCTGCATACACTCTATTATTCACATCACGGTCTGTAGTTACTAGAACATCTCGCTGCATTTTTTGTTGGGCTACCCAAGACGTTACGGCACCCTCCTGTTCGGCTAATTTCAAATCATAAGCTCCTTTTGGAGATAGTAATTTTGCAATGATGGGAGAGGTTTCAATTGCTAAGAATAGTAAAAAGATAAAGAAAGAAGGTAACCAAGGTAATTTGTTAAGTGCAGTGATACGCGCCATTAATCCGTCGAACCCATCAATGATTGGTTGGGTTTCGGCAACTTTTGTTTGATATTCTGTTGCAAGAGTACCTATCTGACTTTCGATCGCTTCAATTTTTTCTGAATTAGTTTCTTTTAGTGTTTTCAGTTCTGCCAGTGCAGCATCGTGCTTATCACGCTTTTCTTTATAAACAGGACCTTTCCCTAAGAGTTCGGTACCGGCTCTTCCTTCGGCTTCGGCAATATAAGTATCATATAAAGCATTTACTTCAGATTCTTTTGTAACAACCTCTTGTTTTAGTGTTTCAATATCTGATTCTAGGGCTTGCACCGCAGGTGTAAATTGTAATGCCAATTGATCTTTATTCTGAAGAGTCAATTCATTTTTTTCCTCAAGTAATACCTGATTGATTTCTTTCTCAAATATTTTCATTTCGAGAGGTTTCGAAATAACGATTGCTATAATTACTGCCAGTAAAATTCGAGGAGAAGCCTGAATTAATTCGTCGAAAAAATTCTCACGTTTTTTGATAGTTGAAACTATAAAACGGTCGAGATTAAAGATGAGAAGTCCCCAGATCATTCCGAAGAAAATAGCGGTAAACACATTGTCGAAAACTGTAAAAAGTGCATACGCACCCGCGATGGTTGCCATGACAGCTGTAAAGAAAACGGTAGCTCCTATACCTGCATATTTGGTGTTTTCACCAGAGGAACAATCTTTTAAGATATCGGTATCTGCGCCAGAGCAGAAAATGAAAAAGCGTTGTAACATAGTATTTTGAATTAATTTTGCTAGTAGTACAAATGATTGATGAAATGGTATAACGTTTAATCTTTCAGATTGTTACAAATAATCAAGAAATTTCAAATCACAAAAAACAAATTCCAAAAGGAAAAATATTCAGAATCAGTGTTACAATTTAATATAGCAGAAACGCATTACACAATTTCTTAACAGCCATTTGAAACAATAATTCGTAAAGGCTGGTCATCAATTTGTACTGTGAGAAGCTGCCTGGGAAACTCTGAGTTTCTAAGAACGCTTTTGACTTCTTCGAGTGTAGCCATCTTTTCACCAATATAATATGCAACTTCCTTATTCTTATATGGTGTTAATTCAGCAGCTGGATCTGTTTTTACACCATAATTCGTCTCTGGATTGGCATTGTTTCTAGGGTAGACTGAAATATAAACTGAAGGTTTAGTACCAGTACTTCCTGTTGTTTTTATATGAGTAAGCGCATTGACTTCTATTAATTTTTTGAGCGCAACAAAACTAATTTGTTTGTCATCATAATAAAAAGTAGCTCCTTTTTGTTCCATTTCATCAAAATGCTGCGAAGGAACAAAAGGGCGCTCATTAACAAAATTTTCAAATAATATGGCATGAGGACCTTGATTCTTTGGAATTACACTAGTTTTTTCAATTACAGCAACAGATTCATCTTCAAATTTGCAGGATACAAATACAAATAAACCAAGAGAAACAACTAAAAGTTTAAATATTGACTTCATAAAAATGTAATGATTAAGATACTATTCTAATATAAATATTTGTAGTGCAATAAAATTATCTCTGACTAAAAAATACTTGTCCTTGAAACACTTAGCAATAATAATTCATCAACTTTAAAATCCTACACTCGATAAATTTAACATTAATTTTTATTTATAACTCTAGTTATTTATGTATTTTGGCGATTAAATATGCTTTTAAACGATAGTTTATAGTTTAATAGACCCCCAATGAAAAAGAGAGCTCTACTTTTGATACTGTTACTTTTAACTTTACCCATTTTTGCACAAGTTGGTATTGGAACAATTGATCCAGATCCAAGTGCTGTGCTGGATATTGAATCTACTTCTGGAGGCCTATTAACTCCAAGAATGACAACTGCCCAGCGAGATGCGATTGAAACAACAGCTTCCTCCAAAGGACTCTTAGTGTTTGACACCGATGAAAATGCATTTTATTTTTATGATGGCTTAAATTGGGTAGAACTTAGTGCTGGAACTAATAGTAATGATTATACGGGATGGGGAGATTATGTTGATGGATTTTATACAGATGTAATGCCGTTTGAATTAGAATCTGCAGATGGTATAGTAACCTTACCAAATAGAGCTTCAACGGTAAGAGATTTTCAAAAACCTATAGATGTATCTACTTTTTACGATGCTACTTCAGAAACAATAACTGGAAGAGATGGAGATGGTTTAAACATTGTGATTGAATTTAAGGTTAAGCCCACTCAAAACCAAACTACTAAGATTACAGTAGCCATAGATATTGGATTCCCAGTAGGAGAAATTTATAAAAGAGATTTTATTACATCAAAAGGTGTTGGTGTAGAACATTTTTATTTAAGCTCTTTTACAGGATATACATTGGGTACTTGGGAGACAAATGGGGGAACTGTCAAAATTTCTACAGATGCAGATATTGAAGTATATGATATACGGTATGTGCTTACAAGAACACACAAAGCTAGATAATCTTTTTATCTAAAAATTGTATTTATAGATTTCTGTTGTATACAATAGTCTACTACTTCGTAGTATGACTTTTACTTTTCTAAAAAGTCAGTCAATACGTATTAAATTTCTTTTTTTTCTAAAATTGGATTGCTTACTCCTTGCAATTATTTATTAAGTATAAAATTGTAAGACTATACATCGTAAGTAAAATTAAAATATCGACTAAATACACTTTTATACGTTAAAAGTTGCGTATTAAAATGTTATCATTTATATTGCACCGGTTTTTAAGAAAAATTTAACAGGCTTTTGCCCCCAAAAATCTAACTATGAAGTTTTATTATTTCCTAGGCTGCTTTTTATTTTCACTAACTTCTTCCATTGCTCAAGTAGGTATCGGCACAACCGATCCAGATCCAAGTGCGGTATTAGATATAGAATCAACAACTGGTGGTCTCTTAACTCCTAGAATGTCAACTGCAGATATATTATTAATATCTAATCCTGCAGAAGGTTTATTAGTTTTTGACACAGATAAAGACATATTTTGTTTTTACAGTGGTGGTAATTGGAATCCTGTAGAATCATCAGAAAAACGAGATAATTATAGATTGGTAAAAAGTACTGCAGATCTAAGTGACGAACTAATTGCAGGAGGCGGTTCTAAATATGTATTAAGTTCTAATTTCTTATATGAAATAAATGGAAATATTACCATTGATTATCCTATTGAACTTAACGGGGCTTACATTGAAGGAGTTGATGTTGGTTCAGATGTACTAACAAATGGATCCTCAGGAGCCTTATTTACAGGAACTACAGGTGGAAGCCTCCGAAATATGAGTGTCAACGGTAATGGCAAACAAGTATTTAACATAAATGGCGGAGGTACTGCAAATATTGTTGTAAATAGTACTATCTTCTATGGCGCTTCCTCTTTGGGAACAGCAAATAATGTAAATGCGTTTTTTGTAAGAAGTTCTTCCTATGCCTCGAACATAGATGGATTTTCTATTACTAATGCAGTTAATGTAATATTTGGCGGACCTTTTTGGGCTTCATCTAACCAAGGAACTTTTTTAACTTTAAATGGTGCCATTACAAATGTAGAAATTACAGGAGGAAGTGTAGCAGTAGATTCTGGTGAAACTGGTATTGATGTTAGCTCTGATCCAGCCGTTACAAAAGGTGTTATTTTTAATACGAACTTCACAGGCAATGGAACCCTTGTAGATGGGTATTCTGCTACAAATACGTATGCCGGTTATTCTTTTTCAAATAATTGGTTTGTTAATACCCCTGGGATACCTCTGGAAACAGATTTTGTTGCTAATGGAAATATCAGTCTTAATGCCGCGGTGGGAGTAGGATATGTAACAGACTTTATAACTATTGGCTCTGGAGTTCCAGCAAAATTAGGGGGAGTTACTACAAATAATAATTTATTCAGATTCATAGCTTCAGGTAACAATAGGATTGTTTATGACGGTGAAAAAACAAGATATTTTAATATATCAGCTTCGATTTCTGCGCAGGGATCTGCGGGTGCCTATTATATCTTCTATATTGCAAAAGGAAATAGTGGAAGTGCAACAGCAACTGTATTAACAGATACCAAAGTTTATAGGCTATTCAGTTCAGCAACAGATATTGGTGCAGTTTCGGTTTTAGGTTCCGTTCAATTAGCGCCTGGAGACTTCATTGAAATTTGGGCTGAAAGATATGTTGGAGCGGGTACTTTGAACGTGGTATCCATGAATCTAATAGCAAATTAAATAAGTTTCCATATTAAAAATTTAAAAGAACCCATGATTAAATCATGGGTTCTTTTTTATGTTGAAAAGCTCCTAAAAGCTAAGGCAATGCTACCGTTTTATAAGTAATAATATTTACGTCATCTGGATCAAAAGTTGAATTTAATTTAATATTAACCCCTTCTCTCAAATACTTTTTTGTAACTCTTACAGCTTCATTGTAGCTTATAATAGCTCCATTTAGATAGAACTTGGCTCCGTGCCGATTCATCACTTTTAAATTGTTTATGTATTGGCTTCTGGAAACAGGCTGCGGAAGGCCGTTAATCTTTTCAACAGGAAGTACTGCCCCCATCCCTTTTTCTTTTATAATAATTCCTTTTTTAGAAATATATACTTTTGGTGGCTTAGGATCTTGAAGTCTGGTTTGAATATTCAGCTCTGGATTTTCCTTTAACAACTCTATTGCTTTATCTGAAGTAACCGCTTCGTTTTCATAAAAAAAATGAGCACCCTTTTTTGCCATTGCAATCAAATGATCTAAAGGCTTTTCTGGACTTGGTGGCGGCGGAGGCGGCGGAGGCGGCGGTGTAAGTAACGTAGTGGTTCCAATTAAATACTTCTCTTTTGATTGTGATCGCTTGGCAAGATCACTTTTTCTGTACTCCGCATTGATTTTATCTATAAATTCTTCGGAAACATTCACCTTTTCAATAGCAAGACCGTACAGCTTAAAATCCTCTTTCTTCCAGTCTTTTGTACGCTCATTTAATGCGTTTGTAAAATTAGATATGGGAGTTTTCTTTCCGTTTAGATAAATATCTTCTCCATTCACATATAGAATAATGCTGTTCTTATAGGTACGCATTACTTCAGTTCCTAAATCGGGAGATGGAGGTGGTGGTGGCGGGGGCAATACTTCCCCTGATGTTGAGGGTGTAGGCGGTGGAGGTGGTGGTGGCGGCACTAGACGCATCCCTTGATTAGCCTTGTATAAATATGTCTTCTTAAATTCAGTTTCCAATTTATCTAAAAATTCTTGCGGAGTACTCGCAATATACACTTGAGGTTTTATACTGGTATAATCAGTTTCTTCCCATCCTTTTGTTGCCGCATCCAGATCATTAGCAAATGTTTTAAGCGAAGACTTTTTCCCATTAATAGAAATTTCGCTAATACTCACCATAATCACTAAGCTTTTTTGAATAATCGTGCTTTGAATATTCGTAGTTGGCATATCCCTTTCTATGAGTGATTCTATGTTTTCAGGAATTGCACTAGGTTTTTCTACTATTTGCGTGGTGCTAAATCCGTACAAAAGCAAGGCTACTAACGGAAGTAATAATCCGGTTTTGAGCCATGCGGTTCTTTTTGATGTGTGTGTTTTCATAACTGTAAAACGTTTTTTGAAGGATGAATAATTGATTGAATGTGCCATTGCTGGACTTGCAGCATTTGATGAAAATGCCAGTAATATTTTTTGATAGTCAGCTGTTTTATTTCCACGATATAGTACAGCCTGATCTGCTAGAAACTCATGATTTAACTTGATGCTGTGCTTGTAGAAATACAATAAAGGGTTGAACCAGAATACGATTTGCAAAAGCTCCATAAGTAAAATATCCAAACTGTGTTTCTGTTCTGCATGTGCCTGTTCATGGATTAATACTTCCTTCGGAATTTCTCCCTTTTGAAACTTCTCCTTATGTAAAAATATGTAGTTGAAGAAAGTATGTGGTGTTACTGGTAGCTTCAGCAAAACATGAAAGACATTCTTACTTTTAATAGTTGGGTTTTTCTGAATTTTCTGTACTAAGCTGAAAAGATTTCTAAAAAATTTCAGTGTAAAAAAAAGGACTCCTAACAAATACACACTCCATAAAATGATGGGTAGATATTTTATAGCTTCTTCGGTTTCCGAAGCGCTTGTAATCACACTCCCTTCGACTAAAGTAACTGTATTTGTTACTGGTATTGCTTCTATATAAGTTGTAAAAGTGATAAACGGAATACAAAAACTTGCAGCGATCCCAAATAGCAAATAGAAACGCTTGATTAAATGAAAGCTCTCCTTTTCCATAAATAGCTTGTAAAAAACAAAGAAAATTGACAGACAAGCAGCCGATTTTAACAAATAGATTTCCATAACTATTTCTTTTTAATTTTTTTATCAATCAACTGTTTTAAATCTTCCAGTTGTTCTTTATTAAGATTGGTTGTTTCGGTAAAAAAGGAAGCAAACTGAGCTGCATCGTTATTAAAAAAATTCTTGATCAGGCCATTGACATGCTTCCCAAAATAATCTTTCTTTTTCACCAATGGAAAATATTTACGTGAGCGACCCAATTGTTCATAATCTACGAATCCTTTATCCTGCATACGCTTTAGCAAGGTAGCAACCGTAGTTGTTGCTGGTTTTGGGTCTTCGTGGGCATCTATAAGGTCTTTCATAAATGCCTTTTTTTGCTTCCACAAAATTTGCATAAGTTGCTCTTCAGCGTTTGATAATGTCATTGTCATAATGTTTACTCTACAAACGTAGAACAAATAATTTAATTCTACAAATGTAGAGCGATATTTTTTCATAAAAGAAATTCCGCTTTTAATACTATTCCCCAAAACAGTACCTTTACAAGCTTAAACAACACCTAATGTCTGTAGAGCGAGAACTAAAAAAAAGAGCCAATAGCCAATGCGAATTGTGTGGTAATGAAGACCATCTTACAATATATGAACTCCCCAACTCGTCCGAATATAAAGAGGAAGTAGAAAAAAATCTTTTGGTGTGCGCAACGTGTAGTTCTCAATTTGATAATGAAGATGATCGTGATCCCAACCACTGGCGATTCCTCAACGATACCATCTGGAGTCCTACCTCAGCTGTAAAAATAATATCCTGGCGGATGCTACATCGTTTAAAAGCAGAAGGTTGGCCACAAGATCTACTCGATATGATGTACTTGGATGAGGAGGAAAAAGAATGGGCTGCTGCGGCTGGTGATGCCGAAGATAAAAGTAAAGCCTTGATTCATAGAGATGCTAATGGGGTTCAATTGCAAGCTGGAGACAGTGTTGTGCTTATTAAAGACCTTAAAGTAAAAGGAACTAGTATGGTTGCCAAGCAAGGCACAGCAGTACGACGCATTTCATTAGATCATGAAAATGAAACCTACATCGAAGGAAAAGTGGACGGTCAACACATAGTTATTATCACCGAATATGTGAAAAAGATCTAATAATACGTAATCTCAAAAGTGATAGTCTCATCATCTGCGCTTTTGTAATGTGATGTTGGATTGCTCTTTATATCAAGTGTAATCACATCGTTTTCGTAATCCTGACTCAAATATTCTCCACGTTTTGAATAATAGTGCGTCAAATTTACAGTTCTACCGTGTTCATTTGTTTGAGCCTCGTTGACTTTTGTAAATTTTACTAAATCTTCATAACTATAAGCACTTCTTTGAAGGACTTCTCCAGTCTTCGAAAAATAAATTGCTCCTTTAATTCTACCCAATTCATCATAAGTGTATTGTTCTGTTATAGCTCCTGTAGCTCTGTCTATTTTATAAGCATAGAGTCCATCATCATTGTATTTATAGATACTTCCAGAACCATCACTGTATTTTTCTTCAATAATATATCCTTTGTCATTGGTCTTATAGCGACTTGTGCTATAGCCGTCATTTACACTTTTTAGATGCCCTTTGGAATCATAGCTATAAGTTGTTTTACCAATTCCTGTATCCCATAAAGTGGAGCGACCCTCTTTGTCAAATTCAAAAAGCCAATCGATATTTCCTACTTTATATCGCAGCGATTTTACATTGTGGTATATTAAATATTGATCTGTAGTGTATTGCTTCGGAATAGGATTGTGCGGAGCTACTCTATAATTCATTGGGTATTGCGCAAAAGCTGTTCCCAAAAATAAAAGCAAGCACATTGTAAATAAAGATTTCATACGTAGTGTTTTAGAACTGCAAAATAGGCAAGAATACTCCATAAAAAAATACGACAATTGCCGTATTTTAAGTTCTGTAGAGAACGAATTACTTTATTTTCTTTTGACGTGCAGCTTTCCGTAATCGTAGTTTTTTCATCGCTTCAGTTTCTACTCTATAGGTAATAGGTACTCCTATTTTGTGCGGAAAATTTAAGGGTCTTGCAGAGTTTGAAAATTCGAATTTGGGCAGTTTTTTGATAATTCTTATTGCTTCAGCTTTCATTTCTGGATATTCTGAAGAAGCTGAAACTCTTGAAATACTCCCATCCTTTTCAACATAAAAAATGGTTTCAATAAAGTGAGTTGAACCTGGCTCTAAATTTAGGGTTGCAGCAATATTTCGAAAAGCTTCTGAATCCCGAACCATTTTATTGAAATCACTTTGCGCAAAACCTTCAGCAAAAAAGAGGATGAAACCAATCAGAAAAAATAAGTGTAATTTCATACTAGTAGTTTCAGAAAAAATTATCAATATCTATACCTAAAAAGGATTTATTGCTTTGAATGTATTTCAGTAAAATAATGATAGAACTGCGGAATAGTTTCAATGCCTTTTAGATAATTCCAAACCCCAAAATGTTCATTAGGCGAATGGATAGCGTCACTATCTAAACCAAAGCCCATTAAAATTGTTTTGCTTTTCAGTTCTTTTTCAAATAAAGATACAATGGGTATACTACCACCACTTCGCTGCGGAATCGGAGTTTTCCCAAAGGTTGCTTCGTACGCCTTTTCAGCAGCTTGATAACCCATACTATCGATTGGTGTTACGTATGCTTGTCCGCCATGATGTGGCTTCACCACTACTTTTACTCCTTTTGGCGCAATACTTTCAAAATGAGATTTGAAAAGCGCTGTAATTTTTTTCCAATCCTGGTTAGGGACTAATCGCATTGATATTTTTGCATATGCCTTACTCGCAATCACTGTTTTGGCTCCTTCGCCTATATACCCTCCCCAAATTCCGTTGACATCCAAAGTGGGCCGTATCGAATTGCGTTCGTTAGTAGTATATCCCGCCTCACCATATACATCTTCTATTGCCAAAGCTTTGGTATAATTTTCTTTGCTGAAAGGTGCTTCGGCCATTTTAGCTCGCTCCTCTTTTGAAAGTTCGTCTACCTCATCATAAAAACCGGGAATGGTAATATGATTATTTTCATCATGTAAAGACGCAATCATTTTGGTTAAAATATTAATTGGATTTGCAACCGCTCCACCGTACAATCCGCTGTGCAAATCACGATTTGGGCCTGTCACTTCTACCTCAACATAACTTAAACCACGCAATCCTGTAGTAATACTCGGAATATCATTGGCAATCATTCCTGTATCACTGATTAAAATCACATCATTACTTAATTTATCCTGATTACGTTCTACAAACCAGCTAAGACTTTCACTTCCTACTTCTTCTTCGCCTTCAATCATAAATTTGACATTACACGGAAGCTGACCTGTATTGGTCATATATTCCAGTGCTTTTACGTGCATATACATTTGCCCTTTATCATCACAACTCCCACGGGCAAAAATTGCACCTTGAGGATGGAGTTCTGTTTTTTTAATGACAGGCTCAAATGGCGGACTATCCCATAACTCAACAGGATCTGGTGGTTGCACATCATAATGCCCGTATACTAAAACGGTTGGAAGATTCTTATCGATAATTTTTTCACCATACACAATTGGATACCCAGGGGTTTCACAGATTTCTACGGTATCACATCCCGCTTTTAGTAAGCTGGTTTTAATGACCTCTGCCGTTTTAATCACATCATTTTTATAAGCAGAATCTGCAGAGATTGATGGAATCTTAAGTAATTCAATTAATTCGTTTAAAAATCGCTCTTTATGTTCTTGAATATAGGAGTGTGCACTTTTCATTTTTAATGCCCGAAAAGTCGGGTAACTTTTTATTCTCCGTGAAAACGGTCATCTCTATTTTGATAAAATTCTTTAAAAGATAAAGGTACGAAAAGTCGATTTTTTAAAAGAAAGATTAGTTGTAAATAAAATATCTTGTTTATATTTGCCGTCCCTTACGGGAACAGTCCATTTTAATTGCGGATGTGGTGGAACTGGTAGACATGCTAGACTTAGGATCTAGTGCCGCAAGGCGTGCAGGTTCGATTCCTGTCATCCGCACTAAAGCTCCCCAGAAATGAGGAGCTTTTTTATTTTAAATCTTGGGAGAAATATACTGCAAGTTCGACCTGCCTGCCAGAGGCACGACAGGCAGGTTCCTGTCATCCGCACTAAAGCTCCCCAGAAATGAGGAGCTTTTTTAATTATATATAAATTGGTTCTTTATAATTATACAGAAAAGAACTAGGAATATAAAATGATGATAAATCTTCTACAGAGTTTAAGATTTTGATGTTATTTTCTTTAATATTAGGGTTTAATGTCTTAATTATTGATTTATTAGCGCTAGGACTTTGAAAAACTACTTCTAAATTATTTAAATTTAAAGATCCGAAAAGTTCGGAATCTAAAGCTCTGTTAAATGCAGGGAAAGAATATCCAATGATAATAAGAACATCTGTATCACCAAATTTTGCTTTTAATAGGTCTCTTTGAGTTTTTTTCATTTCCCATGAATAATTAATGCTATTACTAAAGTCATTATTGAATCTTCTGCTCACTTCTAAATTAGATTTTAATTGACCTAAATAACTTCTCCAGTTTTTTAAATTGTTATGTTGTACCGTTTCAACATAGTCTTTATCGAATTTAAAAATCCCCCTATGCCCATTTAAATGAAATATACTTTGATTTTCATTAATGTCATTTTTTAATAAGTTTGAATAAGGAATTATACTATTTAGTTCTATTAAATTATTAATAGGTTTACAACAAAATTTTGAGAAGGCAGTTTCTAATTGCAAATCATAATTCCAGGAAAAAAAGTTAATATCATCAGATAATTTTGGATACGAAATGTTTTCCTTTTCAAGAAGAATTGATAACAGGCTTAAATATCTATTATCCAGTCTTGAATAATTTCCATCACTTTTTCCAATTTTAAAGTCTTTATAATAGAAGTTTTCCCATAAATCTAGGTAAACACTAACTGCAGCTTTTAGTTCATTTAATTCTGATTTGTTTTCTAAAAGCCAAAGTTTTCTTGCATAGATATCAATTGACCCAAATTCTAGGGCTTTCTCACCAAAAAACTTCATTTTTTCAAAAAACTTAACTAAATAAGTGCTTCCCTCAATATTATATTCATCTATTGAATCATAAGACTTACTGTAACCTTCTTTAATCATTGCTAAAATTTTTGATGCAATTTGAAATATTGTAGAACCTTGTTGTTTCCAAATTGGGACAGAATTATAACTGGCTCCTGCTCCTAAAAGATAGGATATTTTAGGTTTTGACGAGCTTTTTGAGTATTTAGAAAATTCTTCTTCCATAAGATTATTTTATTTATCCACCCGCTTCTCATTCTGTTTTACAAAGGCCGACCAGCCTGTGTAACTTTTTCCAGCCGTAATTTTTCCCGAATTATAAAAATGACAAACCGCTGCTGCCAAGCCATCGGTACTATCCAGGTTTTTAGGTAACTCTTTTAAGCCAAGTGTGCTTTGCAGCATTTTTGCCACCTGTTCTTTGCTAGCATTTCCGTTGCCAGTAATAGCCATTTTAATTTTTTTTGGAGAATATTCGGTGATTGGAATCTGTCTTGATAGACCTGCTGCCATCGCGACACCCTGAGCGCGACCTAGTTTTAGCATGGATTGTACATTCTTTCCGAAGAACGGCGCTTCAATCGCAATCTCATCGGGGTGAAAGGTATCAATTAGTTCAACGGTGCGTTCAAAAATATATTTTAACCGGACGTAATGATCATCATATTTAGAGAGCTGAAGTTCATTTAATTGCAAAAAATGCATTTTTTTACGTACCACTTTTATCAGTCCAAAACCCATAATGGTCGTTCCCGGGTCGATCCCCAATATAATTTTTTCTGTAGCCAAGCGGTGTAATTTTAAAAACTGAAATGATTAACTTCGTTTTCGATGCTATCTATTTCTCACAAAGCTAAACAATATCTGCTCGCTGCCCTAAAGGTTTTTATTATTGGTAGTACATTCTGGTATATCTATCATAAAATAAATACAGAGGTCAATGAAAATTTAAATGAATTTCTGGAAACTGTATTTTCAAAAAATACGGATCACTGGAGTACGCTATTGTTTTTTATTGGACTGGCAGTTTTAAACTGGCTGCTTGAAAGTTTAAAATGGAAAGAAACAGTTTCAGCTTTACAGTCTATCTCTTTTCGCAATTCTATTAAGCAAAGTCTTATCTCTCTTTCAGTTTCTCTTATTACTCCAAATCGGATTGGAGAATACGGTGCAAAAGCTTATTTTTTCCAAAAGCCATTTCGGAAACAAGTGTTACTACTCAATTTTTTTCATAACAATGCTCAATTGTTGATCACCTTAATTTTCGGACTTTTAGGTTTGAGCGTGATTATTCCTAAATTCGATATTGAGATTTCTTTTTTAAATGTCTTATTACTTGGCATTGTGCTATTAGGATTTTGTTTGCTAGGCTATCTATTAAAAGAACGGCAATTGTTACTCAAAGGCTTAACCCTTAAAAAGGTGTTTCAGTACTTTAAAAAAATTCCGAAGCACCTAAAAGCAAAGATCATTTTGCTCTCACTACTTCGCTATATAATTTTTAGTGGGTTGTTCTTTTTACTATTGTGTTTTTTTGGCGCCTCACTAACCTATCTAGAGGCAATGCCTTTAATTTTTAGCATGTATTTATTGGTTTCTGTAATTCCATCGGTCTTTATTTTTGATGGTGTTGTTCGTGGTGGTGTAGCTGTTTGGTTATTTTCTTTAGCTGAAGTAGGCGAACTCATCGTGTTAAGTACCGTATTGATTATGTGGGTACTAAATTTTGTTTTTCCGGCCATAGTAGGAAGCATCTTATTTCTGAAACAGAAACCTAAAAGTTTATGATTATCACAGGAATTGTATTAATGGTTTGCTATGCGCTGGTGTTACTTTGGGTAGTTGTAGGTTTTTTAAGACTCGCTGAATTTTCTTCGGAAAAATTTATTCCAATAACGACCTTTACAGTAATTATTCCGTTTCGAAATGAAGCCGAACATTTACCAACGCTCATTGAATCGCTGAAAAATCTTAATTATCCGAAACACTTATTCGAACTTATTTTAGTAGATGATGAGTCGGAAGATTCTTCTGTAAAAATAATTCAGGATGAGATTTCTCGCCTTGTTCGAATTGACAATCCCCTGCACATTCAACTCATAAAAAACAAAAGACTCTCTGCTTCTCCAAAAAAAGATGCAATTACCAAGGCGATAAAAATAGCTCAGCATGAATGGATTGTCACTACCGATGCCGATTGTACGGTTCCTGCACAGTGGCTTCAGGCATTAGATGCTTTTATTCAAAATCATGCTTTTGAGTTTATAGCAGCGCCAGTTTCGTTACAAACTGGCAACGGATTGCTTCAAAACTTTCAGCAATTTGATCACTGTAGCTTGCAGAGTTTAACTTTAGGAAGTTTTGGAAATAGCGTTCCATTGCTTTGTAACGGCGCTAATATCTGTTACAAAAAACAACTTTTTTTGTCATTAAACGGATTTTCAGGAAACGATCATCTTGCCAGTGGTGATGATATTTTTATGCTGGAAAAAGCGCTTCAAAAAGATGCAAAAAAGGTTGGTTTTTTAAAATCAAGAAATGCAATTGTTGCTACAAGCCCTCAACAAAAATGGGCTGCACTTATCAATCAGCGGGTACGATGGGCATCTAAAACATCAACACAAAAAAGTCTCCTATCAAAAGCTATAGGTTTACTCGTCTTTTTTACAAATCTTTGGTTTCTAGCTGCATGTTTGGTTGTGTTTTTTCAGCAGGAAATGCTTATCCCGCTACTCCTATTATTTATCATAAAAATGATACTTGACGGATTTATAATTCTTTTAAGCGCTCATTTTTTCAGAAGCAAGAAGAACTTAGCTTATTATTTAGTAAGTAGTAGTATTTATCCTTTTTTTACAGTATTTGTTCTATTAAAAAGTTTTGCAGGCAGCTACTACTGGAAAGGAAGAAACTACCCATCTGCTTCTTAATAAATTTTACTACATTTAAAGCACCAAATCTGAACCATTATGAAACGTCTCATCTTCCTGCTTTGTTTTCTATTTATAGGTCTATCTACCTTCGCTCAACAAGACTATACTGTAGAAGGTACTACCTATACGTTAAACACTGAAGTAGAAGGAACACTTACCTTGCTTTGGAACACTATCGATGGCGAGTACCGCTATTTTGCTAAAAAAGGAGAGGCGATTACTGAACTTAAAAACACACAAATAAACGGCACATATCAAGAAGAATATAAAGAGGCACTTCGTGTATTAACCAAAGATGAGGTCATGCCAGTAAGTAATGTAAAATTAACTACAGCCAGCCTTCGCAATTTTTTTAATGACTATAATAAACGAAAAGACCCTAACTTTGACGCGAGAGAGACTGCGTTTCAACCCAGCTTTCGGTTGGGACCCTTTTTAGGAACTTCCAATGCAATTTTTACCTCAAATACTGATAATGAAAATCTATTGACTGCAGGATTTGATTTTGAAGTTACAGACGATGTTAAGTTGAGAAGACATGCTGTTGTTTTTAGGTTTAAACAAACCTTTTCCAGTGATGCCTATGATTACAGTGCATCGCAACTCTCGTTAAACTATCGGTTTAAGTTTATTAAATCGGCTACTGTAGATGTATACGTAAATACAAAGTTTGTTGCATTAACCAATAGTAAACGAAGCATTACATTTACAATGCCTGGTCCAGCCGATGCCCCCGTAACCGTTACAGAAGAGCGCAAAGGCACAGATTTTAGTGCTCCAGGAGCTTTTGGTTTGGGAGCCGATATTAAACTAGGGAACGGCTATTTATTTGTTACGTATAATGATATTGTGGCGGTAGGAGTGAGTAGTAATGACGAATTTCCACTGGATCTTTCGGTAGGCTATAAATTTAGCTTATAAAATTATTCGCTTTGTAAAACAACAGGAAGTGTAAATTGTGTTCGTACCGGAATTCCTCTTTTATACGCAGGCGCAACCAGTTGCATAGAATCTACGGCACTTAGGATCATAGCTTCTAATTTAGGAAAATCACGTCGCGTCACACTGTCAATTTTTAATTCGGTTATCGAAAGTGCCCCTTCTTGAGAAACCAACATGGTGAGGTATAAAGTATCGATTATTTTTTGAGAAGCTATCAGCGATTGATCACTTATAGATTGATACATTTTTGTAGTAAGTATTGCTTCAAAACATCTTTTCTGAATTTCTTTTTCTGAAGATTCCTCACAGTCTTTAAATAAAGGATAGCGATCAACTTCATGCCAATCGATAGTTTCCAGTTCTTCTGCATAGAATGTTTCTGAAGGTATTTTTTCAGTTTCAAAAAACTGACAAGAACTCAGCAAAAATATGATACCCAATAAAAGAAAGCTATTTTTCATTTCTAAAATCAATGCTCCCCGAAAAGTACCAAAATTTAGGGAGACTTAGTCTTTTTCAAAATGGATTTCTTTTTTAAGATCGCTTATACGCTGTTTTGCCAGATCACTGTAGCTTGCGTTGTCTCCAAATTTATTGAGATACCCTTCATAAAAGTCAATGATGCTCTGTCTATCCTTAAAATAATTGTCTGCAGCTATGGCGCGCTGATATTGTAGTATCTCACTTTCTGGATTTTCAGCAACCGCCTTACCCATCATTTCAAAAACCAATTTAGAATTTCCCTGTTTCTTATAAATGTTTGCGAGCTGAAGGTATTCTCTTTCTAGAGTGACATCCTGCAATACAATGGCGATTTCGGTATGTCGTATTGCTTTATCAAAATATCGTATTGCTTGATACGCCTTTGCCAGATTAAAATGATAGGACGGGATTTTATCGTTATAATCGTTGATTAGAATCGTGTATTGCTCAATCGCTTTCTCAAATTGGTTGGTCTGAGCATAGCTAATTGCTAAATTTTCGTGTAGTTGTTCATTACTCTGATTGGCAGCCAGCAACAGCTCAAAATTCTTCACAGCTTCGTGATAATTTTTATAATAGAATGCGACCAGCGCTCGTAACGTTATAAAACGGTTACTCTTTGAATCAATTGCCAGCCCTTGATCTATAAATTTTAATGCAGAAGAGAAATTTCGTTTAACAGTATGGTGCCTTGCTAATTTATATAATGTATTTAGATGGCTACTATCTAAAGCATATGCAAAATTGTAGCTATTAATTGCAGTCGAATCATTTCTTTTTTCTTTTACTTGTCCTAACTCATATACGAAATTAGCATTGTTAGGATTCGCTTCAATCAAGGTATTAAAAAGACTATCTGCCGCTTCTAATCTACCAGCCTCAGTTAAAAGTTTTGCATAATGATAGGCTGTGATCGTTGCTTTGTGATTTAAGCCTAATGATTTTTTATAATACGTTAGTGCTTCGGAAGTATTCCCTGCTGCCTCATAGGCTTTTGCCAGCTTATTATAGACCGTAGCAGAGTTTCCTGCTGTTTTATAGTGCAAAATTGCCTGATTATAATTTCCAAGCGCATACAAACTATCGGCAAGTTGTAAAGCCGATGCATTTTGAGCACCGGCTTGAACTATAAAACCAAATAGTAAAAAAATGAAAAGTTTATTCATTTATTTCAAATAGAATAGGCAGATTATACAATACATTTACTCTTTTTCCTTTTGCCTCTCCTGGCTCCATTTTAGGAAGCATTAATAACACACGCTTAGCTTCAGCTTCAAGATTTGGATGAGGAGCATTCACTTGAATGCCTTCTACCATTCCTTTTTGAGAAATTTTAAATACTGTAGTAATTCTTTGTCGGCCAGATAATCCTAATTCCTCACTTAATTTCGTATTAAAATTAGCGGCTATATGCTCGTTAATCATTGTTGTAAAACACACTTTGTTATCTTCGGCACTCATGCCTTCACAACCTGGAAAAACAGGTGCTTTATCCAACAAAGAAAATGGAATACCTTCAATTTCTTGAGTTTCAACCACAGTAGTTGTATATTCTTTGGCATCTGGATCATCAAGATATTCTTGTACCGATACGTAAATCTTATCTCCTTCTTTTGCTTCAGCAGAAAGGAATTTTAATGCTTTCATTTCCTCATCAGAAATATTTCCTTTTTTCATAATTGCTTCAGAAAGTTCATTGATCTTTTGCATGACTTCGGTGTCATCCTGTGTAACTTCTTTAGAACCTTCATTGGTGCATGAAGCATAGAGAAGCATTCCGAAGACTACAGGAACTAATAATAAATACTTTAATTGAAAAATACGTTTGGATTTTGATTTTTGTAACATGACGATTCGTTTTTTGAGTAATGAATGATTAAAAAATGTATTGATAAATGAAATATGGTCTACGCTAAAAACCTGAGAAAGTAAATTATGATAATACTCCTGCTTCGACTGCTGCTTTATAACGACAGCGTCTGCTTTGTACTCCTGTAATACCGATACGCGTTGCTGAAAAATATAGACTAACGGATTAAACCAGCATACCATACGAAGCAGTTCAAAAAATAGCAGATCTGCAAAGTGGTTTTCCTTTACATGCACTTGTTCGTGTAACAAAATACTTTTTTGTTGTATTTCTGAAAGTGCTGCTCCTAAAAAGATTGTTTTTAAAAAAGTAAATGCAGTATCAGTGCCAGGAATTTCATAGAACGAAATTCCATCCATAGATTTAAGCGTTGCGAGTTGTTTCAGCCTATAAATTTTATAGGCTTTTATGCCGAAAATTAATACTGAAATTGTGAGCCCAACTACCCAAATGATTGAAAGGATTTGAAAAACCGAAATACTTTCCGAAGCTATTGCTGTTGTTGTAATTCCACTCGAAACAGTCGAAATATCTCCTAATAATACGGTGGGTAACTGTACATAATATTCTGAAGGTATTTGCTGTTTTAATGCATTTATTTGAATGAGCGGCAGCACAAAACTAAGCAGTGGCGAAAGCAAGAGATACACTCTGTTATAATTAAAGAAGGTCTCCTTCTTCAAAAAAAGATCATACACTACTAAAAATAGCAGTTGAAATGCCACAGTTTGTAGGATATAATGTATCATTTTGTTTCGTTTTTCTGAAGTTCGTTTAAGATGGTTTCCATTTCGATAAGCGTAATATCATTCTTCTTCATAAAAAACGATACCATACTTTTAAAAGAACCCTGAAAATATCCATCGACCAATTTATGTATCGATTGATGACTATAGGCTTCTTTTTTTACTTTCGGAAAGTAAATATGTCCTCTTCCCTCTTTTCGGTAATCGACGAAGTCTTTACTTTCCAGAATTCGAACAATGGTAGAAACCGTGTTATAGGCTGGTTTAGGCTCTGGTAATTCTTCTATAATTGCCGCGACATTGGCTTCTCCAAGTTGCCAGAGTACCTGCATAATATCTTCTTCTGCTTTTGTGAGTTGTTTCATGTATATACTTTTCTGAATTCAAATATAACTAAAAAATTAGTTTAAACTAATTTTTTAGTTATATATTTTATTTAAAAAAAACCTTCCAAAGAATTATTTCTTTGGAAGGTTGCAAGTAATTTGGCTAATTACTCTTTAATGTCTGTTTGGATCAAATGGAAATGCATCGATATTATCAGGGAAACCATCCAGGTCACTATCCCTTACTCCATCATCTATAACTAGTAACTGAAAGCTTATAGGAAGAAACGTATTAAACACCTCTGCGTTGAAATCGGCTGTAGGAGCCGAAGAAATAGACACAGAAACTGAAGTGAAATTGGTGCCAGGTGAGTATAGTGTATTTACCCACACAAGTCCGGTAAAATTTCCAAATTGAATCAATCGGGCACCAAATGTGAATTGAAGTCCGCTTTGATTCATCGTCCGAGTAGCGGTACATAATACATTGAAGTTTCCATTAAAATTATGAAAATTGAACATGGAGTTCACTTGAAATGCTACTATATCATTGATAGGCACTTGCCCCTGTACTGAAAGTAGTGGTACATACTGCCAAAGTGCTTGATTATCATTTCGAATGACATTCACTCCTACTACAGGAGGATTTGCACTTGAAATTTCTTGAGCAGTATAGCCTGCAGGCAATGTAAAACCAAGTTGAGGATATCCACTATGAATAAATTGTTGCCCTGGATTGGCAATGGTTGGAATTTGAGTTAAAGGAACCGGCCTAGCGTTAGAATAATCCCAATATAAAGCTGGGATACCTACGATTCCAGGATTTCCATTAGCATCCACACAGATTTCTGAAGTGAAATTTGCAAAATCATTTTGCGGATTTCCGTCATCATTTTTACTGCAGGAAACAATTAGACAAAGGAGACAAACGAGTAATACATGTATTGGTTTCATTTTAGAAGGTTTATCCTTCCATCGAAACACTTGTATAATGTCATCAAAAAATTTAGAACCACCTTGTTTTTTCTTCTATAGATGAATTTCTATTTCCCTGAGGCACTTCCCCATGCATTTTACCCATATAGAAAAAACCAAGGCATTTTTCACCTTCATTTAGTGGGACGTATTCATGAAAGAATTTGATTAATCCTGGTGAACTCCAATAAGCACCTATATGTAGGTCGTAGGCAGTAAGCCACATATTTTGGACCGCCATAGCAGTAGCAGCAACTTCTTCCCACTCTGGAATACGTTCTTGAGGATCGCGCTGCATACAAATAGCAATTACACAACCTGACTGCAATGCTTTTTGTTCCATCTTTTTTTGTTTAAAATCTGAAACCTGACTTACGGACTTTGCGTATGCCCTCCCTAAAAATTCAGATAAGTTTTGTCGAGCTTCTTCTGTATGAAACACCTTAAATCGCCAGGGCTCTGTGCGTTTGTGTGTGGGAGCCCAATTAGCTGACTCAAGGATTTGATTTATTTCATTTTTTGTAATAAGCTCTTTGGAATATGAATCCGGATAAACGGAGCGACGATTTTGTATAATTTCTGATATCATAATGTAAAAATAAAGAACACTTTTTATAAAATATAAGTTATTAGGTGCTAACTGTTTCTTAAAATTTAAAAAAGTATTTGAATACTATTCTACTTGATAAAGCTTATTTTACATTATCAACATTAGAAGTTAACAGAAACAAAAAAAGCCCATCCATTCGGATAAGCTTCTCATCGGTCTATTTCTAAACCACAAGCCACATGTAAGTGACTCAACACAACATTTTAATTGCGGTCTGGACGAGAAGGCATTAAAACCTTGCTCCCGCACTATATTTTATAGGAATTATCAGTTTTTCAATTCTCAAAGGGGTTTATACAGGGGTTTTTTACCATGATAAATCCATCATTTAAGATTTGCCAAAGATAATCAGAATATTTATTCGTGCAAACATTTTTATATATTAATGTTAGGCTCATTTAAAGAAGCTTTAAACCATTTTTTTTATTTAATTATAGTTTAATCGTTAAAACCTATATTTCTCAAAATACAACCTCTAAACTATTAATAATAAACATATGCCAGGCATTCTTAAACTAAAATTTTCATCATTCTAAATGTGTCTGGTAAGCTTTACGACAAAGTCCAATAAAAATTGGGTTAACTACAAGTACTTGAAAATTTAATCTATACTTGCCTAACTTGTCTATCCGTCTATTAAAATAATTACATTTTACTTGTTTAAGATTTACACCAACTTAAAACCTTCAAGCATAATTCGCCTCAATCTATATAGTAGTATTATCTTATATTAGAGGTATATCTTACTCTTATTATATAATTGGTTATTGCTAGATAAGTTCTTTAACTCTATTTTGTATAAATTCTTTGAAAATAGATTCGTAATCCTCTTTATCCTCTGATAATTGCTTTTCGTACAATTCAATAAAATCTCTCCTATAATCTGGTCTACTTTTGGGTTTCATTTGGTTTATTAATTGTCTTAAGTTTTCCATCCCAATACTCTCAATACCCTTGTAGGTTAAATAATCAGTCATTGGCTTTTTAGTTGCTCCCTTTAATTCCATGAACTGAGAAGGTGAAATAACATCTACAAATTTTACATTATCTAAGGTAGTGATAAGGTTTTGACCTAAATATTTCCAATTATTTTTTATTTTCAGTAGCGTGTTAGCTTTTTCTTTAAACATATCAACGCCACTCACTTTGTGTACTTGAATTTCATATCTAAAAAAGAAATTACTTTTAGTTAGCTTCTTATACTGTCGCTCAAGTTTATGCTTTCTATTAAACATTCTTCTGAGCATATCGTAGAATATTACATCATAATTTTCTCCTTTAAATTCAACACCAGAATTATCATAAGTATTTTTTCTAAAATTCTTGTATGAAAAAATACAATTTACTATCCCCCTGTGCTTTTCTTTTAATTTTACCGTTACACCAGTTTCAAGTTTAGTTACTCTCGCATTCCAAAGAACATTTTGCTCAATTCCAATTTTTTTAGCCACTTGAGAAACAACATTGCAAAACTTTTTTTTATTTAAATCACTAATATTATCAGTGCCAAAATACCATTTTCTAAAATTACCCTCGATAATAAGCTTATTATTACTAAGCTTCTCATTACTCAATAAGGTTAGCGAAATTTTATATTCTTTATACTCAATATTAAGACGAGAATCGTTCTTAATGAAACGCTTGAAAACCTTAATTCTTTTATCATTTTTAGCTGTACTAAAAAATTTGAACTTTCCGAAAGCCTCATTAGATAATTCTATATTATCTAAAATTAATTTTATTTTATCTACCATGGTTTTTGTTTAAAAATGTTTTCAAGACTTCTCTCTCGACTAAAATCTTCCCATTTAGTTTTGGTTGTGAAACTTTTAATCCATCCAAACGCATCCTATCGAATGTTTTTCTACTTAACTTAAATTCATCTTCAACATCTGCCACACTTAGCCAAGTTTTCTTTTTTTCTTGTTCTTTAATCATGGTTTTTAACTCTATTAACTTCTTTAACGTGAATACTTTTAGTTTTTGAATTTCAATTTCTGAGTTCATAATAATATATTTTATTTAAACAATATAGGTCAAAACGTTTTCACGAATTGACCTATTTTAAATAATCTATTTATGTGCCGAAACTGCTTAAACTGCCATATTATAAGAAATTAGTTTAATTTCTGCCAAGTTGCCGATTTTAGTTTTTAAAAGATGAATAGTCAAATCTTACATTGGTTCCTAAAATATCAATATCTACTCCTGCTAATTCAGGTATAAAAAACTCAATTTCTAAAACATCTCCCATTTGATTTTTAAGTGTTGCGCTTAAATTCTCACTATTAATACATTTTATTGATTTATATAAGACTTTATCGATTTCCATTTCTATATTACAACTATAATCCTCATAAAAATCCATTTGAAAGTAACCCTTAGAAGTTTTTTCAGAATTATATATCATCCATTTTTCAGTACTAACAAGTTTAATTACTTCTACCTTATCTAAAGTGTTGGGATTATCTTCATCAATTTTGTAAAAGGCTTGGATAGAACTTGGCTTATATATATTTACTAAATAATTACTCCAATACTCTTCATTACTGATACCTACACTTTGTAATTCCATTTCACACCTTTCTCTAAATGGGCATAATTTATTTGCCATACCGTCAAAAACCATTTGACGAATACCTTTCATTTTTGGTTCGAGAAATTTACTCATTAAATTTTCATACTCGTTCAAGGTCGTTACATCTAACCAATTAACCATTAAAATTCTAAAACCTTCATGTTGATTAAAAGCCCTGTTAAGTTCAACTCTAAATTTTCTTAACTTAAAAGCATCCAAATCGTCTTCAAATTTTTCTTGGCTGAAGGAAGTGTTTAAAAGGAAGAGAGTGAGTAGAAGTGTTAAAATAGTTTTCATTTTTTACCAGTTTAGATTAGCTCAACTAGCTCCAAATAAAAAGCGTGGAACTAGTGCTTACCGTTCGAGAGGTACTGGTATACCCACACTACAAATAAACCTAGCCCACGCCGTAGCGTGAGCGAAAGTCTATTTATGTTGTAGTGTATAAAAATTACCAGTTTTCTCGAAACACTATAAATAGCTTGCGCTAACAATTATTTTATTACAGTAAAAATAAGTAAAATATCATCAATCTTTATAAAAACAAAAAGCAACCCTTTTAAGGTTGCTATCATATTAAAATTTTGAATGAAAGTTAATTCTCAATTAATCGCCGATATTCTTGTAAGTGATCTTGATTTCTTATATCACCATAATTTTTAAATCCAATACTTATGAGAATAGAGTTTTGAATTCTTGATTTTCCTATACCTGAGGCAGTAAAAAAATTGTCCGTAAAATCTATGTGCTTAAATTTATCTATGAATTTTGAAAAGTATTCTTGACTAACATCTTTATCTTCTGTAAGTCTCGCTTTCAAAATGTCTTTTAAAATTACAAAAAGTGCTTGAATACCAACAGTTCGTTTAATGTATGAAGTTTTTTCAGTAGCTTCATCAAATAACTCTGACTTTACAACCTTGAAAAAATTATAAATAGCTTTATAAATAAACAAATCATTATTGCTCAAGTAAAATTCTCGTAAAGGAGCGGTATCAACTCTATCAATTTTCATTCTCTTCCGCTTATCGTCATTAAATCTTCTAAGTTGATTAGAATCCTCTTTTGGGTTATTTGAAATCAGCTTTAGAATACCATCAACGATTGTAGCGGTAGATATAAGCCAGTCCATTTCTTTAGGGTTTTTCTCTAATAGAAATTTATCGTTTTGAGGGGCTACCTTTATATGATTATAAAACGGAGAATCATTTTCAACATTAAATCTTCTTGTTAAATGAACAGCAAGTAATTCTGGCGACCATGTATCACTTTCAGTAACTTCAGTAAAATATCCGAACTGTTCTAATGCTAAACTTTTGTCAACGGCTTTCTGATTATAATTTATAGTTGCGAAAAGATATGCTTGATATGGATTAGGCAAGTCAAAGTAAATGGCAACTAAAAGCTCCATTTCATTTTTTCTTTCCTCACTTGCAGTTTTAAATCCATTTACCCTATGTTGACCATCTATAATGGCGGCAAGCTTTTTATTTGTAGGAATTTCAATTTCATAATTTCCAAATTCATCCAATTCAGATATTTTCCAAGTTAAAATATCGTCTTCTTCAATTAGCCCTTTTTCATTGTAATTAGCTGCAAGAATAATAGAATTAGGAAATGCGGTATCATTTCCATTAATGTAACTCGCAATTGACTTTACCCTTCCTTTTTCATCTAATTTTCTTTGGCTACCCTGAAGTTCTTTATTTTCGTTATACCTAAGTGGATCACTAAATGTAACATCTAAAATGGTTTTGGCAGAAATAGAAATTGCATAAAAAGTTCCAAATGGCTGGTCAACTCGTAAGGCTCTATATTTTTTCGGAAATTCCATATTAAACATTATAACCAGTTAAGTTACCACTAAGCTCTGACTGACTGGGGTCTCCTCCTGTAGCCTCATTAACATCTGGAATAACTAAATTAGTAAGAACAGAAGAAGTTGTCGCATTAGTAATCCACCAAAAAAACATAGCTAGTAAACAAGCAGTAACACTTAAAATTAATTTATAGCAACCATTATTAATAATATATGTAACCAGTCCAAAAACTATACTTAATAATATAACAGCAACGCCAAGCATTATAATACCCTTCTTTACAGGTTCAAATTTCTCTTCGTCATCTTTAAATTCAATAAAAATAAGTTCTAAAGATGAAGAGCAAAGTAAAACTACAGCATAACCGATTAAGCTAAGTGCGGTAGCATCCATTTGACCTTTTTGAAGTTCATAAGAAGGAAAAGCTGAAATTAATGACCCAGTTACCCCAACTATAAAAACTATAAGAATAAAATATAAACCATAAGAAAATGAAGACTTAGGTTTTTTTGCTCTATTGGAAATAAAATCCCAAATTAATTGTCTTTCAGTTTTATTGCTCATAACTATTTCGTGTTAAAAATCTCGCCAAATTCAAACTCCTTAATGTTCGTAATTGCTTGTCTAGGGTTTATGGCTTCCATAGAGCGGTTTATCTTAGTTCGCTGTTTTTCTCCTGCGCCTAAGAATTTACTTATCGATTTCCAGTTATTACCGTCTTTTATAGACATTAAAAAAGCAGATTGACACATTGATGAGAAATCAAACGTTGGTTGGTTAAACTCTTCTATTCCTTGTGATACTAACATAACTGCAACCCCTTGCGAGCGTATTTCTCTAAGTAGTTTTTCAAGAATCTCTTGTGACTTCTTCTCTTTAAAAACATTATGCGCTTCGTCAATTAAAAGTACATATCGTAGCCCGCTATAATCATCTTCAATAGGGGTTTTATCCATATTCATGAACGTATTGTATAGGTAGTAAATAACAAGAAAAGTAGCAGTAAATCTGACTTCTTTACTAAGGTCTCCTGAAAGACTTAGGTAATAATTTGAGTTTATAAAATCTCCGTACTTCTTATTATCGAACAATTCTATTTCTGTCAACCCAATTAATATTTGAGTCAAGGATGTAGGTTTATCTCCTGCTATTTCGTAGACATTTTCCAAAACTTCTTTTAAAGTCGGATATGTACCGTCATTTCTACTTTCAAATGCAGCTATTGTAGCATCTTTTAAATGCTGTTTCTGAACATTCCCAAGGTTAGCGTACTTAACTATTATATCTACAAATCTGCCAATGCCTACAATCTTGTTTTTCTCATTTACATTATCAATAAACGATAGTGGATTTACAGGAAAAGATTCTTGGGGTGTATCAATTAGTGTTGCGTTTGTTGTGTTGAAGAAACTTTTGAAGTCTGAATTAGATTTATCACTCTCATTCAATCCTTTAAAATCAAGGTAAAGAAAATTTACTTTTCCTTTAGTTTCAGTAACAACTCGCTCTAAAATCTTCCGTGAAAAATAAGACTTCCCTGTGCCTGAATTTCCAGCGACTGCTATATGGCAATTTCCATATATAGAGGTGTCGTTAGGAGTGAAGTATATATCCTTCCCTTTATCCGTTTCTCCTACAAGAACTTTTACAGGCTTTATATAGCTTTCTTTTTCGTTTAATGAAGAGTTATTATTCTTAATAAATTCAAACGCATTTTCGCCGTCATTCATAGCATCAATTCCTATCTCTATATTATCCAACAGAAATTCTATTCCCGAAAAGTTTTGATTGTCTTCAAAGAATTTATGTATTAATTCTAAACCTTGGTCAATATGCATTTTCAAGAACTTCCTGATATTAGTATCGTCCTTGTGTATCTGATAGCGTTGACAAATTAATGCTATATAATATTCTTTAAAATTTCCAAAAAGGGTGTGGTCTTTATACTCTTTTCCTCCAAAAGATTGTAAATCGTTTTCTAAATCCAATGTATATCCTTTGCTTAACGAATATGCTAAGGCAATTCTTGAAATATGATTTTCCGAACCAAGTCCAATGCGTTGTGTTAAAGACTTTACTAATGGCTCATTTTCGGGTGATGTACTTATATTAAACTGCATCTTGATAATCTTTTTCAAACACTCTAAACAAGTCTTCTTTTTTCTCTACATGCTCAAAGCTTGATTGTTCGTTGTCCGTGTTTTTAATTAAAACCGTTTTACTAATACTCGGTAACAAAATGTTAAACTCATCCTCAGTCATTTCTTTCTTAAGAAGAGGAAATATGATTACTTGGTTAGAAACTTTTGGGTAAAAGTGTTTAACAATACTATTGGAGTGGTCTATGTCAAATTTTTGCATAGGAGAATCTATAAATACAGGAAAATCGATATTAGATTCATCAACTAATCCCTTTAACAATGCAGTTGCATACATTTGTTGCTCTCCTTTGGATAAAGAATCTTTATTAATTTCTTTACCTCTCGCATCTATTAAGTTTATCTCTATATCATCCCCTAAAATCTCAACATTTACATCACTTATAAAACTTTTCTTATGAAGTAGAATGTCCAGTCCATCTTTAATTCTTTTAGAAAGACTATGTTTCTTTTCAATCTTAAAGTCAGCAATAAACTTTTTTAGATACTTTATAGATTTCTCTACCTCATTACTAATTTCCTGTTTTCCTTTAGAAACTTTTAATTTATCGGCAATTCGTCTAATTTCTTTTTTCGACTGTGTTTTTACATCTTGCTTAGTTAAAACTTCTTGTTCTAAAACTCCAATACTCCTCAAAATCTCATCATATTCTTTTTCAAGTTCGCTTTTTCTTTCTCTATCAGCCTTTACAAGTGGATTCTCCGACTTTTCTTCAGCAAGCTTAATTCTTTTATTAATATCATTTAATTCATTCTTAGACCTCACGTAATCACTGTTTATACGATTAAACGTTTCTTTAAACGACAACCTAATATTATTAATAAACTGGTTTAGTTCTGCTTTAGATGTTTCAGATAAATTATGGATTACTTTATCCTCATCATCATTACCATCTTTCTTTTGAGAGTCTCCACCAAGATGCTTGGATATTAAACCTTTTAGGCTATTTACATAAAAAGATTGAACCTCATGATGAATTACAAGTTCTTTAGGATGAGGAATTTTAATAAGGTCGTTAATAATATTATCAGCTACTTGCTCAACTTTACCTTGATTAAATTTTTGACTTATTATATCTCGTTCAAGTATTACCTGTTCAAGTACTTCGGTAAGTAAATTACCAGCAATAGCGAAAGGGATAATTTCATAATGATTTTTTAATTCGGTATTTAAAATAGCGACTTGCTTTTCAAGCTCATCTTTCCTTTCTTTAAGTTCATTAAGTTGCTCCACTGTAATAACACTACCTTGTTTAATAAGTTTTTCTTGTAGTTTATTAATTTCATATTTTAACCCAGAAGCTTCTTCTTCCAAATTATTAATTTCATCACGAACCTCTTTAATTCTATCATCTGCTATTTCAGCATCTGTAGTTAATCTCTTTAATTCGGCTTTCTCTTTTGTGTTTGCGGTTTCTGACTTAAGCTTTTCTAAGTATTGTTCTAAATCTTCCTTTAGGCTTTGATACTGCTTTATTCCTAAAACTTCTGAATATGCTCTACTTAATTTCTGCCTTTGCTCAGCGGTATGTATTTCGGCAAGAGAAACGATTTTTTCAGCATCGAAAAAGAAAAATTTCGCTATCTCTTTAGGCATAATAAAATCCCTAATAAAATGCTCAGCACCTACATCCTGGACAAGCTCACTTTTTTGACCATCAATAAGTATTTCTAAATCCTCTTCTTTATTTCCCTTAGTGAAATAGGTTCTTGTGATTTTTAATTCATTACAAGTTACGTCTGGAATAGTAGTTATGTCTGAAAAGGTTACAGAAACTGAAAACTTAGTTTTTCCTTCGTATTCTGCTTTACTATTTAAACTACTTTTTATATACTGACGATAATTACCATTGCTTTCAATTTCTTTTTTATAAATGTCATCTACATCGCTCATTTGCCTTCCATAAAGGCACCATACTAATGACATTAGAAATGTGGTTTTACCAAACCCATTTTTTCCGCTTATAATAATGATATTTTCATCTTTGGAAACTCCTAAGTCGATAGGGTTTTTTCCTTTGTATATCCGAAAATCATTAAGTTCGATAGACTTTATAATCATTATGCTGAAATAAACTGTTTGTATCTATTTTCAATATCTTCTATTAGACCTCTTCTTTTCATCATAATAGTTTTTGCCTTTTCGAGCTTTAGTAAATCTTGGATAAGTACAAATTGTTTCTTATCATTGTTGCAAGCTGCTAAGAGAATTTCTTCTTCTTTCTGAATGAGTTCGTTATGTTCCTTCATATCAAGATTTTTATTGAATACTTTATTATAAATGTCAGCGACTTTGAAATCAAAATATAAATCTCGATACCATGTAACCTGTATAGCGATTAACTCTTGATTATTGATTAACTCAATGTCGTAACCCATATCGTTAACCTTTTTTTGAGCATCAAAAACTCTTTCAAGAATTTCTGCCCTATGTTTTAATTTCACTACACCCATTTCGTTTTGAGCAGGCGCACCATTTCTTCTGTGAGGTTCTCTATTTTTAATAATATTACGTTGTTCTTGAATCCAATCTCTTACATCTCTCAAGGGTATTAACCATTCTTGCCCATTTTCAATCTGAGCAGATATAGATTTATCCTTTTTTACAACGGTACAAGTCCAACAACCAAACCTACTTTGCCCACATGATTTATGCTCCTTATCAGATACCATTGTGGGGCATTCGTAATCATCAGCACTTGCATCTGAATACAAATTAAACAACTGATTTTTTTCAGCGCCCCAAGGAGATTTAAAAGTATTGATTATATACCAAACTTCTTCTAAATGAAGTTCTTTGATTGGAGAGTAAACAAAAACATTCTTCTGTAAAGGATGTTTGGTAAGACGCTTACCTTTTATTTCATGCTTTTTTATAGATTTAGCTCTCGTTGAACTCTCACTTTTCCTAGTTCCTACAAGCACAATAGCTTCATGGTGGTCATTTTCTTCATCACTAACAATTTCATCGATAAAACGGGAAGTTGGCTTTATCTTAAGTCTTTCAGTACACCACCTAAAAGCATTGTTGGGTGCTGGATACCCTTTTCCAATTAAGTTTACCCAAAAAGAATCCTCCAATCTTGGTGTAGTGATTCGAGTTTTTATAGGAAGTTTATGTTTTAGAGCTGCTTGTTCAATTTTATCAATAATATCAGTTACGTAATTAGTAATAATAGGATTTTCTACAAGTGTATCATTACAAACTACAAAAACTTCTCTTTTTAGATACTTCTCGCCAATTTCATTTTTTATTTTAAGTAAACTTAGCCAAACTAAAGTAAGCATAACAGTAGAATCTTTTCCTCCGCTAAATCCAATTATCCACGGTCTATTATTATCTTCAATAGTATATTGGTCAATTATTTCTTCTATAATGTAGTTGGTTTTCTTCATATGGAGTAAAAACTCGAAAATACAAATTCCATTTTTTATGAACTAATGTATTTCTTTAACAATGTTAACAATTAAAATGCTACAAAAAAAAACGACAGAACTTTTAAATTCTGTCGATTCATTTAATAAATAATTAAGCTATAACAGGTAATATCGCTATTCAAAGCGGACATTTTTCATCGTTTCCTTTAATGTGTTAATGTTTGTATTAACATAAATAGCGGAAGTACTTATCTTTTTATGCCCCATAAGTTTCATAATTGTAAACGCATTCTGATTTTGCCCTAAAATAGTTCCAAAAGTATGTCGTGAAAGATGAAAGTAAACTCTTCTATCAATTTCAGCCATTTCCGCTATCACCTTAAGTCGTCTGTTAACAACCTGATTATCCAATTTTTTAAAAATAGTTTTACGGTGTCTTTTAGATTTTACGTTCTTAGCAATAATTGATTTTGCACCTTTATTTACAGGAATTTGTACTGGATATTTAGTTTTCTCTTGAATAGTCTTAATAACTCCATTTTTAATATTATTCCAACACAACTTCTTAACATCCCCAAATCGCAACCCTGTGTAGCATCCAAACAAAAACATGTCTTTTGCTTCTTCAAGTTTTTTATCATGGCTTAAATCTAAATCTACTATCTTTTTTAACTCTTGAAGAGTCAAGCATTCAGTCTTCGATTTAGGAACGTCAAGTTTAAAATTGCCGTACGGATATTCGTCAATTTTTTTAAGGTCAAAAGCAGATTTTAGAGCTGTACGAAAGTTTTTGTGTCTATTCCAAACTCCACCTTTCCCTGTTTTTTTATCATGGATTAGAAAGTAGTTAAATTCTTGTAATAATTTTAGATTTATTTCACTCAACCTTAAGTTCGGCTTAAATTCTTTTAATCTTTTCCGTAATAGTAAATAACTTTCTTTTGTAGCTTCAGACAGGTTTGGAAATTTGTTTTTACAAAAATCATCATCAAAAAACTTGTAAAAACATTGCTTATCTTCTTTCTTAAAAAAACTAACAATGTTCTCTTTTGTAGGTGTCTTTCCTCTCGCTTTCAAATTTCCAATTAAGTCCTCTATCTCTATAACTGATCTATTTAAATGGCTATTAAAATAACCATAACCCTTACCAATAGCCTTTTGATTTTTACTATCCCAATGAGTTTTTCTAATACTTTCCCCCATTGAAAGTTTGAGAAATGGCTTACCGTTTTTAGTAATTTTAAGATACAATGGACAAGTTCCGTCTTCACGCTCTTTATCTTTTCTGATAACAATTCTAACATTAAAATTTAATTTCATAATAAATATATTTTTGTTCTACTATATAATAGTGGTGAGAAAAAATTTTGTAACGAATTTCTATGTCATTTTTAAAAAAACAATGAAAAACCCTGGAAAATTCAGCGTTTCAATGAATGTTAAAATTTACAGTTAAGAAAATACCCCAGTAAGACATACCCTTTTTTTAGGAAGATTATGGTGAGCTTTTTGAACAAAAAACATTGGGGGGTTCTAATAGGGGTTTACATTTTGTCTAAACATGACGAAATGTGACGAAATAGCTATGACAAGAAAGTCGTATAGAAGTAATGTATATAGGAGAAAATCCTTGTAAACGAAAGTTTAGAGCATAAAAAAAGGGAGTATAAACTCCCTAATATGCGGTCTGGACGAGACTCGAACTCGCGACCCCCTGCGTGACAGGCAGGTATTCTAACCAACTGAACTACCAGACCGTGCTACTATTTTATAGACTTTAATCAGCGTGTCTTTACTAATATTGCTATTAGCGGTGGCAAATATACACCGCATTTTAATACCTGCAAATAAAAATCTCAAAAAAATAAAATTATTTACCCAAACTTCTGTCGCTCTACTAAATAGGTAGTCAAAATTTTATTGAAACCCTCATTAATATCTGCCTCCACATACTTAATTCGATATTGACCACACTTTAACTTTAAGTCTGAAAAATACTGCTGCACAGCTTCTTCATAGGTTTCTTTGATATAATCTGCATATAAATTTACGTGCTCTCCTGTCTCTACATCCACAAAACGCTTCGGGCGATTGTTAAAATCAAAACTGAGTTCTTTCTTTTTATCAAATGTATGAAATAACACTACTTCGTGTTTGTTATACTTTAAATGCTGAAGCGCCTCAAATAACTTTTCTTCTTCCGTATCACTCTGAAACATATCGGTAAATAAAAATACCAGCGATCTGCGTTTCAATTTTTCAGCAATAAGATGTAAATGGGTGTATGTTTTGGTCTCAATATTCTCTTTTGAACCCGACAATGCAGTATGTAACTGATTTAACAACATCTGGTGATGCCGCTCGCTTCCTTTTTCATTACTGTAAAACTCATAGGTATCACTATAGATACTCATCCCTACAGCGTCCCGCTGACGTTTCAACAAATTCATAATAGCTGCACTTGCTAGCACCGAAAATCCGATTTTATTAAGTGAACTTATAGAAAAGTCTTTCAGCTTCGGGTAATGCATCGAGCTGCTATTATCAATAATTAAATGACAGCGAAGATTGGTTTCCTCTTCGTACCGTTTTGTATACAGCTTGTCGGTTTTAGCATACAACTTCCAATCAATATGCTTTGTACTCTCCCCGTTATTGTAAATTTTATGTTCGGCAAATTCCGCAGAAAAACCATGAAACGGACTTTTATGCAAGCCCGAAATAAACCCTTCTACCACTTGAGTAGCGAGCAGTTCCAGGTTTTTAAAACCCGTAATTTCGTTTATTTGTTTTTCTAAATTCATAAATAGCGAACCGTGAGACGTGAGACAATAGTATTTCTCACTAATCGCGATTCAGTGTTCACTATAGAATTCCGTCTACAATGCCGTATTTCACACTTTCCTCTGCATCCATCCAGTGATCACGGTTAAAATCCTTCATTACTTTTTCAAATGTTTGCCCACAATTTTCTGCTAAGATCTTGGCACTGATTTCTTTAGTTTTTAAGATCTCCTGAGCAGTAATTTCTATATCACTGGCTGGCCCACGAGCACCACCACTTGGTTGATGGATCATTACTCGTGCATGTGGCTGAATGAATCGTTTTCCTTTTTCTCCAACCGAAAGTAAAATACTTCCCATACTCGCTGCCAATCCTGTACAAATGGTAGACACCGGGCTTTTAATCTGCTTGATAGTATCATACATAGAAAACCCGGAAGTCACATAGCCTCCCGGACTATTGATATACAATTTTATTTCATCATGATTAATCGAATCAAGGTACATCAATCTGTCAACAACATGGCGTGCACTTTTATCGTCCACCTGTCCCCATAAAAATATAGTACGGTTATCTAATTGTTGTTGTTCGATTTTATCCTGAATCTTTTGTTTTTTGTCTGTGCTCATTTTCATTAAATATCTGTTATGGTAAATATACTAATTCATAAAAAAAGCCCGACATATTCGTCAGGCTTTTACATTTTATTTTGAGTACCGACTATAAAAGTCCGTCGATCGCTTCTGCATATACATTTTTAGGAGCAACACCTACCTGCCGTCCTACTAATTCTCCTTTATTAAAAACCAATACTGTTGGGATATTACGCACACCATATTTTGCAGCAAATTCCTGATTTGCATCTACATCAATTTTTCCAACTACTGCTTTCCCTTCGTAATCTTTACTTAACTCATCGATAACTGGTCCAACCATACGGCAAGGTCCACACCAAGCTGCCCAAAAGTCAACTACTACTGGTTTATCACTTTTTAATACTGTTTCTTCAAACGTCGCGTCTGTTATTTCTAAAGCCATTTTATTTATTATTTTAAATTCCTTTAATAAAGGAATTTGTTATTATCAAATTAATTATGAAACAAAAATAAAGAAAATAACTAGCAGTAGTAGACAGGTTAACATTACTTTAGGTGATGTGAGTATAGGTGGAGGTTATAATTAAACGTTTCTACTTATACTTAATCTTTGATTACTTCAAGTATTTCTGGCAATAAAGATAACGCTGTTAAGATAATAGCGCCTCCTATTTTTTTGTCATCTGTGGATTTTACTTGTTGTTCTTTAGAATCATTTTCATTGTTTTCATTTTTTGAAACTGCGCTATTTGAACTTTGATTGGCTGCAACAGAACTTAAATTATTAGTGTCGCTCCTAAGCATGATAACTTTATTATGATTCTCAGGGGAGATTGATGTAAGCATCAATTGATACGCCTTATCAATTCCATCTTCATCATTGGATTTAATGTTTTCTGACAATAATTTATGTATAGCGGTTTCAATAAATAAAGTGTTTGAGACTTCCGTAAATGGTAAAATTATTTTATTTGAAGTTCCGTAGGTTCCAATCGCCAATTTATCTGAAGGCAGCGAACGTTTCAGTAGTAATTTTATACCTTGTTGAATATAAAAACGTTCGTTACTATTAAATTTTGAATCATTAGTATTAATTAAGAGTAAAAGTTGTTGTGATTGCTCAGACGGATATTGATCTGCAGCATGCGTAATAAGATCGCGAGTACTCAACATTACGGTTTCTATGTCTGCAGTTGATGGGTTTTGAGCAAGGCATTGTCCGATTAAAAATAAGGTTATTACATACGTGGATACTGTTTTCATGATGGTATAGTTTTAATTCAAACTAAAACTATAAAATAGGCACCTTGGTTTACAAGCCATAATGAGTGAATACCTATGTTGGGTTAGGGAAGTGAAAACTATGCGTAAAATTTGTTTAATATGAAATAGATAAATTAGGGCTTTATTCTTAATTCAACCTAAACTTTACCCCCACTCGTTTTAACTCGTCCAGCAACTCATTGCAAATATGTATTTTTTGCTTTCGGCTGGGCATATTGAGCTTTACTTTATTTTCTACTTCATAAATCGTAAAATGCAATTGCTTATCCCCTTTGTGCGAATCGAACAATTCTTTTAAGCTATCTATCTTTCCTTCTTCCAGTTGTTCTATTGGAATTTGTAGGGTTAATTTTCGCGCCTGACTGTCCATCACGTCATGCAACAACTGCATGCTGTTATACTGTAATCTTGGTTCGCCTTTTTTACCAGTATCTCTGTTGGTCCAGCCTTCTTTTACAAAAACTCTCCCATAGATAAAACTATTTGGAATTAAAAAATGACGCCACTTTAAATATTCTTCGCCAAAAATCCGAAACTCATAACTATCCTCATAATCCTCCACCGTAAACAACGCCCAGCCTTTTCCTGCCTTACTTTCTCTATGCTGCACATCGGTCACAATCCCCCCAAAGCACAATTCTCGGTTCACATATTTTTCCAGATTATTAAATTCGGAAACCTTGCAGTTTGTAAAACTCTTCATTTCGGTTTTAAAGGTGTCTAATGGATGGCCAGAAATGTAGACTCCCACCACTTCCTTTTCTAATTTCAGCTTTTTCATGGCACCCCATTCTTCACATGGAGGCACTTCGGGTTCTGGAATTTGTACTTCACTGGCGTCGCCAAACAAACTCACCTGACTGCTATTCTGCGTTTCCTGATATTTATTCGCATACTTTAATACTTTTTCCAAAAACATTACTCCATCTCCATCGTCATGCAAGTATTGCGCACGGTGCGTATCAAAACTGTCAAATCCGCCAGCTAATGCTAAATTTTCAAAGGCCTTTTTATTGGCTGAACGCAAATCTATACTCTTCGCCAAATCAAAGATCGATTTATACTTTCCATCTTTACGATGTTCCACGATCGTTGCTACTGCATTTCCTCCTACGCCTTTAATGGCTCCCATCCCAAAGCGTACTGCACCTCTGTCATTTACAGTAAACTTATAGAATGATTCATTCACATCTGGGCCCAATACTTCCAGCCCCATACGCTTACATTCTTCCATAAAGAATGTCACCTGTTTGATGTCGTTCATGTTATTACTGAGTACAGCTGCCATATATTCGGCGGGATAGTGAGCTTTGAGATAGGCTGTTTGATAGGCAATCCATGCATAACAGGTAGAGTGCGACTTGTTAAACGCATAGCTCGCAAAGGCTTCCCAATCTTTCCAAATCTTTTCTAATTTTTCAGGATCGTGGCCTTTTTCAGAAGCATTTTCAATAAAACGAGGCTTCATTTTATCAAGTACCGCTTTTTGTTTCTTCCCCATCGCTTTCCGAAGTACATCAGCATCACCTTTACTGAAATCTGCCAGCTTCTGCGAGAGTAACATCACCTGCTCCTGGTAGACCGTAATTCCGTAGGTTTCCTTTAGGTATTCTTCCATTGCCGGAAGGTCATACGCTATCTCTTCGTCGCCATGCTTTCGTCGAATAAAACTCGGAATATATTCCATAGGTCCAGGACGGTACAAGGCGTTCATCGCAATCAAATCGGCAAACACCGTAGGCTTTAAATCCTTCATGTGTTTTTGCATCCCACCACTTTCATACTGAAAGATCCCTACGGTTTCCCCTCTTTGGAATAACTCATAGGTCTTTTCATCATCCAACGGAAAAGTATCCGGATCCAGAATAACATTATGCTTATGTTTAACAATTTTAACCGTGTCTTTGATCAGTGTCAAAGTTTTTAATCCCAGAAAATCCATTTTCAGTAATCCTGCATCTTCTACCACCGAATTATCAAACTGGGTTACATACAAATCACTGTCTTTAGCTGTGGCTACAGGAACAAAATCGGTAATATCACTAGGGGTAATAATCACTCCACAGGCATGAATTCCTGTGTTTCGAACCGAACCTTCCAATACTTTTGCCTGATTAATAGTTTCAGAATCAAGACCTGTTCCCTCTGAAAGCGTTAACAGTTCATTCACTTTAGGCAATTCGTCACTTCGGAATTTACTTCGTAATTCCTGATCGCTCATCCCAAAAATCTTATTCAGTTTGGTCATATTCGGAATCAACTTCGCAATTCTGTCGGCATCATTTAACGGAAGATCCAGCACCCTCGCTGTATCCCGAATGGAAGATTTTGCCGCCATGGTTCCGTAGGTAATAATTTGTGCCACCTGATTGCTTCCGTATTTATTGATCACATAGTCCATCACGCGACTTCGGCCTTCATCATCAAAGTCGATATCGATGTCGGGCATACTCACACGATCTGGATTTAAAAAACGCTCAAAAAGCAGGTCGTACTTAATCGGGTCAATGTTGGTAATCCACAAGCAATAAGCAACCACGGAACCTGCAGCCGAACCACGTCCCGGACCCACCGAAACATCCATATTTCTGGCTTCGCGAATAAAATCTTCGGTGATCAAAAAGTAGCCTGGATAGCCTGTATTTTCAATAACCTCCAGCTCAAAATTGATTCGCTCTTCAATGGCTTCGGAAAGATCTCCATATCGTTTTTTAGCGCCCTCAAACGTGAGGTGCTTCAGATATGCATTTTCGCCTCTTTTTCCGCCGTCCAATTCATCTTCGGCAACTTTAAAGGCTTCAGGAATATCAAACTTGGGAAGTAATACGTCCCGTTGTAGCGAATAGGACTCAACCTTTTCAATAATTTCAGAAATAGAACTAATCGCCTCTGGCAAATCTTTGAATACCAATTTCATCTCCTTTTGAGACTTAAAATAATATTCTTGATTTGGCAATCCGTAGCGATAGCCACGACCACGACCTATAGGCGTTGCCTGCTTTTCACCATCCTTTACACAGAGTAAGATATCATGCGCGTTAGCACTTTTCTTGTCGATATAGTAGGTGTTATTGGCAGCGACCAATTTCACATTATGTTTTTTAGAAAACGCTACCAACGTATCATTAACTCGGTTTTCATCCTCTTGATTGTGACGCATGATCTCTAGATAGAAATCATCACCAAATTCAGTTTTCCACCACAGCAGTGCTTCTTCTGCCTGATTTTCTCCAATATTAAGGATCTTACTGGAAACTTCGCCATACATACTTCCGGATAGCACAATGACATCTTCTTTATACTTTTTAATGACTTCTTTGTCGATTCGCGGCACATAATAAAACCCGTTAACATAGGCGATACTCGCCATTTTCGCCAGATTGTGATACCCATTTTTATTTTTGGCAAGTAAAACGATCTGATATCCATTGTCTTTATGTGACTTGTTGGTATGATCTTCACAAACAAAAAATTCGCATCCTACTATAGCTTTTAGGGCTTTATGTTTTTCATTTTCGGCCAGTCCTGCATTATAATTATTCACAGCTCTGGTAAAATGAAAGGCACCCATCATATTTCCGCTGTCTGTAATCGCAACCGCTGGCTGATTGTCGGCTATGGCAGCATTCACTAAATCCTGTGTGCTGGAGGTAGACTGAAGGATAGAAAACTGCGAATGATTATGTAAATGTGCAAAAGGAGCGTCCTCTAGAACTTCAAGGTTTTCTTTAATTTCTTCGGAAGAAATTTCTTGTGTATCCTCCTGCGCTTCCAGCTCTTTCCGAATTTTTGCTGAAGCTTTTTTGAGATTAATATGCTTGAGCCCAATGAGTTCAATCTCCTGTGGATTTGCTTCGGAAAAATTTTCGAAATAATCCGGCTGCACGTCTAATTCTTCTACAGTATAGATTTGTCGACGCACCAATTCAAAAAAGCAACGCGTGGTTGCCTCAACATCTGCTGTAGCGTTGTGTGCTTCGGCAAAGGCTTCAGAAAAAAGAAACTCGTGTAATTCTGAAAGTGTTGGTAATTTAAATTTTCCGCCGCGACCTCCGGGAATTTGACATAATTGCGCGGTCGTTTCAGTACAGGTATCTAACAGTGGAAATTCTGGCAACGGATTTTCCAATCCGAGACGTAAAAACTCGGCACCCATAATATTGAGATCAAATCCCACATTTTGACCCACGATAAATTTTGTCTTAGATAAAGCTTCTTGAAACTTAGCCATCATCTCGCTAAGCTGGATACCTTCTGCTTCGGCGAGTTCGGTCGAGATTCCATGAATCTTTTCGGCATCAAACGGAATATTAAATCCGTCGGGTTTTACCAGATAATCTTCATGTTCAATCACTTTTCCCATCGCATCATGGAGTTGCCATGCAATTTGAATACAGCGCGGCCAGTTATCATTATCGGTTAGCGGTGCATTCCAGTTACGCGGCAAGCCAGTAGTTTCGGTATCGAAGATTAAAAACATAAACAGGTATATTAAGAATAGTGATTGTAATTTGATAAAACTACAAACCAAAAAAGAAGACAATTCCTTTTGAAGTAAAAATAGAAAAGATGGCTCTTTTAACCAGTTCTTTTTATAAAGAGTTGTTCACAAAAGTTCAATTACAAACAAAAAAAAGACCGAAATCTCTTTCGGTCTCTTCTTTTTCATAGCAATCTATATTAGGATATAACTGCTTCAAAATTTTTCACATTGTTCAAAGTGTTTTCAATGTTTGAAACTTGCTTTGACAGGATAGATTTTGTGGTTGGCGGCAAGGTTGTATCATTCATTACTTCTTTATATTCTTCCACAGCTGCTTTCTCTCCTCTAGTTACTTCATTTAAAATTGCTTCTTCATCATTTGAAGTAAAAGTAGATTTGATGTCCATCCAAGTTCTGTGAGCATCCCCTTTAAAGCTTGTACCTTTTTCGGGAGTTTCGCCCATATTTCTGATTTCAGTCTTAAGTTCATGTCCAAAATCGTAACGGTGTTGCGCCTGTGTTTCGAAGAATTGCTTTAATTGTGGATTTTCCACAATTTCTGCAGCCTTTTTATACCCAGCTTCGGCATCATAGTTTTTTGTTAGTAGTTCGTTAATTCTATTTGACATTTTTTCTGTATAACTCATAATATCTCGTTCATTTAATGTACAAAGCGATTTTTAAAAAATCGAAAAGATGCTTTGCTTTTCTTTATTTCGATATACTCTAATATACCATTATTTGTGGGGCCTCACAAATTATTAACCTAAGCTTAATAGAACTTAACAGGGTTTAACTTTATAACAAATAATGATGTAGTAACGTTAATTCTATTTAACAAAAAAACCGCTTAAAAGCGGTTTTTCTTTTAGATAAAGCGTGTTTTAAAAGTAGGTTACACTAAATTGTCCCTGCTCAATTAGTTTGGAATCAGTTCGAAAAGCAAAAGTACCTTTTAATTTTTTTGTCGTTGGATTGTTTTCAAAGATGGTAATATTTCCTTCTATAGCCTGCTCATTAAGAGTATTATCCATATAACTGGCTAAAAAACCTGAAGTTGGTAGCGAGTAAGTTCCCAGTTCAGCATCCAAAGGGACCTCAATCCTAATACTTCTAGAGGTTGTTGAACCTGTTACTACCACAGAATTAAGTGTGCTCGATGCTGTTATTGTAAAAGGATTATAGGGTTGGCCGTCTACTCGGGCTACAAATGTACCCGCCACCTGGGTCTGTCCATTATCAATATCCTGCTCTCTGTTAAAGGGAACTTCAAAAAATACTCCGTTTTGCACGCTTAACGTATCGATACCTTCTAGTACCGCTCGAAACTTAAAAGTTCCTGAAATTACTCCTGCGCTTGTATCAAAACGTGTTACTTCAACCGAACCACCTCCTTCGGGATTAGTAATATATAAGTTTCCAGAAGCATTTTCAAAACTGGCATAGTTGGGCCTATTTTCACCTAATGGATACGTGTTAGCTCCTCCATTATTAATAAAAATAGTCAATGTTTCAGTCTGAGTAACGCCCTGAATTAAAAAACTACCGTTTTCATTTCTTATCGCACGAGCATCGATTGCCTGGAAGAAACCATTGTTAAATTCTCCCTGTAAAGCAGGTGTATTATCTTCAATGTCTTCGCAGCTACAAATAACTGTTAAGGTGAGTATTGCGAGTAAAAAACGTTGTATCATGATTGGGGTCATAAAGGTTATGTGACAAATGTAAAAGAAAAAGTTTAATCTATTGACTTTCAGAAAAAAAATATAGTATCTTTGCCGGCTCCTTAAACGGAGATTAAACTATTAAATTATAACTGAAGTCGTGAACTTCAAAAATTAATTTTTATGCCTGTAAAAATCAGACTACAAAGACACGGTAAAAAAGGAAAACCTTTTTACTGGATCGTGGCGGCAGATGCCCGCGCAAAAAGAGATGGTAAATATCTTGAAAAATTAGGTGTTTACAATCCAAACGTTAACCCAGCTCATATCGAATTAGACATGGATAGTTCTGTAAAGTGGCTTCAAAACGGAGCACAACCTACAGATACTGCTAGAGCAATTTTATCTTACAAAGGTGTAATGATGAAAAATCATTTAGCTGGTGGTGTACGTAAAGGTGCTTTAACCGAAGAACAAGCAGAGAACAAATTCAATGCTTGGTTAGAAGAAAAAGCAAAAGCTGTAGAAGCTAAAAAAGGAAAATTATCTGACGCAGAGGAAAAAGCGAAAGCTGAAGCTCTTGCTGCTGAAAAAGCAACTAACGAAGCGCGTATCGCTGCCAATGCTCCTGTAGTTGAAGAAGCTGCTCCCGAAGCTGCCGAAACAACTGAAGAAGCTGTAGCCGAAGACACGTCTATCGATGCTGTTGCCGCTGAAGCTGCTGCAGAAGATGCTCCTGCTAAAGAAGAAGCTCCGGCCGAACCAGCTGCAGAAGCTAAGAAAGAAGAAGAGTAAATCTAAAGCGATATGCAAAAGAAGGATTGTTTCTTCGTTGGCAAAATCGTTAAGAAATACAGTTTTAAGGGCGAACTCTTAATCAAACTTGATACAGACGAACCCGAACAATTTTTAGGAATGGAATCAGTACTTGTGGAACAACACAAATCACTGATTCCATTTTTTATTGAAAGTAGCTCCCTTCATAAATCATTACTGCTTCGCGTTCAATTTGAAGAAGTAGCTAATGAAGCAGATGCAGATGCCCTGATAGGCAAAGAACTCTACTTACCACTTACCGCTTTACCTCCCCTAACAGGTGATAAATTCTACTATCATGAGATCATTGGTTTTACCGTAAAAGATAAAACATTTGGCGAAGCGGGAACAATTATTGCTGTAAACGACGCTACGGCGCAACACCTTTTTATCATTGACTTTAAAGGAAAGGAAATTTTAATCCCAGTAAATGACTCATTTATTGAGAAAGTAGATCGGGAACATAAAATACTCCATTTGGATGTGCCTGCAGGACTCATTGAGATTTATTTGTAATGAAACCTCAACCCTTCCAATTTAAACAATTTACCGTTGACCAAGATCGATGTGCCATGAAAATAGGCACAGATGGTGTGTTGTTGGGCGCATGGACGCCTCTTACTTCAAATCCGAATACTATCCTCGATGTAGGTGCGGGCACAGGAATTATTTCGTTACAACTTGCCCAAAGAAGCGATGCCCAAACTATTGATGCAATAGAAATTGATGATAATGCCTATGAGCAATGCACAGAAAATTTTGAAAATTCCCACTGGGGAGACCGTCTTTTTTGTTACCACGCTTCGGTACAGGAATTTGCCAGTGAGATAGATGAAACATACGATTTGATTGTCTCTAATCCGCCGTTTTATTCTGAAGATTATAAATCTTCAGACGAAGCAAGAGATACGGCGAGGTTTACAGACGCACTCCCCTTCCAGCATTTGCTAGTTTGTGTGGCGCACTTGCTTTCTGAAGAAGGTGTTTTTTCAGTAATTATTCCGAAGAAAGAAGAAGAGGGTTTTATATCGTTAGCTTCGGAAAGTGACTTATTTCCATTTAAAATTTGTCATGTACAAGGTACTCCGTCTTCCGAAGTAAAAAGATCCATGCTGGCATTTTCCTTTCAGAAAAAAAAGACAGAAACAACTTCTCTTGTTATCGAAAATTCACGTCACGATTACACTCCAGAATACATCCAATTAGTACAGGATTTTTACTTAAAAATGTAGGTCTTTACCATTCAGATTTTTACATTTGTAACACTATAAAATCTTTCTACATGAAGCCCGATCTATTTGAAGCACCCGATTATTATAATATTGACGATCTCCTTACCGAAGAACATAAATTAATTCGTGACGCTGCCCGAGCATGGGTCAAACGTGATGTCTCTCCAATTATAGAAGAAGCTGCACAAAAAGCAGAATTCCCAAAATCTATCATCCCAGGATTAGCAGAAATTGGAGCCTTTGGACCCTACATCCCAACTGAATATGGCGGTGCCGGATTAGACCAGATCTCCTACGGATTGATCATGCAGGAAATTGAGCGTGGTGATAGTGGTGTGCGTAGTACGGCATCTGTACAATCGTCGCTAGTAATGTATCCTATCTGGAAATATGGAAATGAAGCACAACGCAAAAAATATCTACCCAAACTAGCTACAGGAGAATGGATGGGATCTTTTGGATTAACTGAGCCGGATCATGGAAGTAATCCAGCCGGAATGGTAACCAATTTTAAAGATAAAGGGGATCACTATCTATTGAATGGCGCTAAATTATGGATTTCAAATTCACCTTTTTGTGATGTGGCTGTGGTATGGGCAAAAAATGAAGAAGGCCGCATTCATGGACTTATCGTAGAACGAGGTATGGAAGGATTTAGCACTCCAGAAACTCATAACAAATGGTCGTTACGCGCCAGTGCCACCGGAGAATTGATTTTTCAGGATGTAAAAGTCCCTAAGGAAAATTTATTGCCAAACAAATCAGGACTTGGTGCTCCGTTAGGATGTTTGGATTCGGCTCGCTACGGAATTGCGTGGGGTGCCATTGGAGCAGCAATGGATTGCTATGATACAGCCCTTCGATATTCTAAAGAGCGAATCCAATTTGGAAAACCTATTGGTGCTTTTCAATTGCAGCAAAAAAAACTTGCCGAAATGATCACAGAAATTACAAAAGCACAACTTCTCTCTTTACGACTTGGACAGCTTAAAAATGAAGACAAGGCTACCTCTGCACAAATATCTATGGCAAAACGTAACAATGTAGAAATCGCCATAAAAATTGCAAGAGAAGCACGACAAATGTTGGGTGGTATGGGAATTACTGGTGAATACAGTATTATGCGTCACTCAATGAACTTAGAAAGTGTCATTACTTACGAAGGCACGCATGACATTCACTTACTTATTACAGGACTGGATGTTACTGGTTTTAATGCCTTTAAATAGGACGCTGTATTAAACTTTTCACAAAGCCTTTATCCACCTCGATAAAGGCTTTTATTTTTGTAAAAAAAAGCTATGATCTCGCAGATTAATTCCCGAATTACTCCATACCGAAACACACTTTTAGAGCATCCCTTATATTCTGAAATTCGTACTCCAGAACACTTGCGCATCTTTATGGAGCACCATGTCTTTGCAGTATGGGATTTTATGTCTTTGCTGAAAGCCCTTCAAAACGGGTTGACCTGTACTTCGGTACCCTGGAAACCCGTAGGAAGTCCTGAAACAAGATACCTTATAAATGAGATCGTCTTAGCTGAAGAAACCGATATTACCAGTAATGGAGCACGTCAAAGTCATTTTGAAATGTATCTTGATGCCATGTCAAAGGCTGGTGCAGAAACCGAAACTATAACAGCCTTTATGGAAGCTGCTGTTAGAAGTGCAGATATTAAGAAGACCATCCAAAGTTTTCCAATTCCAGAAGGCATTAAAGCATTTTTATTGTTCACTTTTGACACCATTGAAGAAGGGAAACTTCACAAAATTGCTGCAGCATTCACTTTTGGACGTGAAGATTTAATTCCGCAGATGTTTACTGCTATTATTAAAAATATTCAGCAAAACTTTCCAGAAGAAGACCTGGCAGATTTCAAGTATTATTTTGACCGCCACATTGAGTTGGACGAAGACGAACACGGACCAATGGCATTAGAAATGGTAAGGCAACTTTGTGGTGAGGATGGAAAAAAATGGAAAGAGGCAGAAGAAACTGTGTATCAATCCCTCAAAGCACGGGAAGCATTATGGGAAGGGATCCTCGTTCAGATTTTGAATACCTGATTAGTAAAACATAACGGCTTATAGTATCTTTACGTTATGTCATCGCAAAAAAGAATTTCACGTGCTTACGATACCGCCCGTCGGATTTCTTTTAACGATGCTTCCAAATTCATCATTTTTAGTGATTGTCATCGTGGTGATAATAGTTTTGCAGATGACTTCGCAAACAATCGGAATGTGTATTTTCATGCCTTAAAGCATTATTACAAAGAGGGGTTTTGTTATTGTGAGTTGGGAGATGGTGACGAGCTTTGGGAAAACAAAAGTTTTCAATCTATTCATGAAGCACATAAAAATGTATATGACTTACTTCAGCTATTTTATAATGATAACCGGTGGTACCGAATATTAGGGAACCATGATATGGTGTATCAAAATGAAAAGTATGTTGAAAAACACCTGTCTACCTATTTTGATAAAGTAACAGGAAAGCAGGAACCACTTTTTCCGGATATTCAATTTTCTGAAGGACTCATCTTGCAACATGAAACTACCCATCAGGAAATCTTTATGATCCATGGTCATCAGGCAGATTGGATGAATTATAAAGGCTGGAAATTTAACAGGTTTATGGTTCGGGCACTTTGGCGCCAATTACAAGTAGTTGGCATTAGTGACCCTACAAGTCCAGCAAAAAATTTTAAAGAATTGATAAAAGTCGAACGCAGAACAAAGCGTTGGATTATTGACAATAAAAACCTATTTACCATCACGGGTCATACACACCGCCCAAGGTTTCCAGAACCTGGAGATATTGCATATTTTAACGACGGAAGCTGTGTACATCCAAGAAGTATTACAGGGCTCGAAATTGAAAATGGCGAAATATCATTGATCAAATGGAATATTTCTACCTCTGAAGATGGAACTTTAAAAGTGATTCGAATTCTGCTGGAAGGACCTCAAAAGTTAATTGATTATATAACAGAATAAGCATTATACTGTTTATCTATAAATTACAACAATGAAATATCTTGCTATATTTTTACTCATTTTAGGATGCAACACTAAGGTTGAAAAGGCTTCAGTTCCTGAAATTACCAAAACAACCGAAACCTCAGCGCACTATTCATATCTGGCGTTGGGAGATAGCTATACAAAAGGGGAAAGCGTATGTGATAGTTGCGGGTTTCCTAGTCAGTTAGTGGATTCACTAGCTTCAAAATACGATCTGAGAGGGACGGTTAAACGCATTGCAGAAACGGGTTGGACCACTACCGATTTGCTTAGTGGTATTGTAGATGAGCAACCAGAATCCAATTATGATTTAGTCACCTTATTGATCGGCGTAAATAATCAATATCAAGGAAAACCATTTGATTTGTATACAACCGAATTTCCAATTCTTTTAGAAAAAGCGATCAACTTTGCTCAGAATAACAAAACAAATGTCATTGTTTTATCGATACCCGATTATGCTTATACCCCCTATGGAGAACAAAGTGGCAATAAAGCAACGATTTCAAAAGAATTAGATGCATATAATGCTTTTGCTAAAAAAATATGTGAAGAAAGAGGCGTGCTTTATTTTGACATTACAGAACTTACCAGAAATGGATTACATGATAAAGAACTGGTAGCTTCAGATGGATTACATCCTTCAGAAAAAGCATATAGTTTATTTGTTCGTAAAATACTTTCCGACGCTAAAAAAATAGTAGATTAATCTTCTGCTGGAGCGAGAGTCACTTTGAGACCTTCCATAGTTTCAGCAATAAAAAGCTGGCATCCCAAACGGCTATTGTCCTTTACATGAAATGCTTCTGCTAACATAAGATCTTCATCGTAAGACATTTCTGGTAATTCGTGATCACTTTCAACATAACACTGACAAGAAGCGCACATTGCCATACCGCCACAAACCCCTATGGTACCTTCTTCCGCTAGCTCATACGAACGAATCACCTCCATTAAATTCATATTCATATCGGTGGGCGCAGTTACCTCATGAGTTGTGCCTTCGCGATCTGTGATATGTAATTTGATGTCTTGCATTGTTATTTCCTTGAGCTAATTTCTAGTTTATAGACTTTACAACTGCTTTAGGAGCTTCTTTTTTACTGCCGTCAAAACCTTCTACACCACCCACTGTTGTATATTTCATGACATACCGTTTGTCTGGGAAAATTCGCTGATAGGCACTCTGGCACATTAAGGTAGCTTCGTGAAAACCGCACAAAATCAATTTTAGCTTTCCAGGATAAGTATTAACATCGCCAATTGCATAGATCCCAGGAATGTTGGTTTGATAATCCAAAGTATTATCTACTTTAATCGCATTTTTTTCGATCTCTAGTCCCCAGTCTGCAATAGGCCCCAATTTAGGCGACAGACCAAATAATGGAATAAAATGATTGCATACCATATTAAAAACATCTGCTCCTTGTTTTATGGAAACGCCTTCAACTTTGTCTTTCCCAACAATATCAATCACTTCGGCAGGAGTAATTAATTTTAACTTCCCTGCATCTTTCAGGTCTTGTACTTTTTCTACGGAATCTAACGCTCCTCGAAATTCGTTTCTTCTGTGAATTAGCGTAACTTCACTTGCAACCTCTGTAAGAAAAATGCTCCAGTCCAATGCTGAATCTCCTCCCCCAGCGATGACGACTTTTTTGTTTCGATAGAGTTCAGGATCCCGGATAATATATTCTACTCCTTTATCTTCAAAAGATGCAATCGTTGCGATAGGGGGTTTTCTGGGCTCAAAACTTCCCAGTCCGCCAGCGATTGCGACAATAGGCGCATGATGTTTTGTTCCTTTACTAGTGGTTACTATGAAACTTCCGTCGGCTTGTTTTTCGATAGTTTCGGCTCGTTCTCCTAAAGTAAATCCAGGTTGGAACGGTTCGATCTGTTTCATAAGATTATCAACCAAGTCTCCTGCCAGAATTTCTGGAAAAGCAGGAATATCGTAGATAGGCTTTTTAGGGTAGATCTCACTGCATTGTCCGCCAGGTTGTGGTAGGGCGTCGATAAGGTGACATTTTAATTTTAATAACCCTGCTTCAAAAACGGCAAACAATCCTGTTGGACCAGCACCGATTATTAATATATCTGTATTAATCATATTCATTGCCCGTGAAGACGGGTACTCTTTTACGCTTCTACATTAATTACTTGCTCAATTTGAGGAGCATGTTTTTTAATGGTCAATTCAACACCGCTTTTAAGGGTCATTTGGTTCACCGAACATCCCACGCAGGCACCTTCTAGCTGCACCTTCACAATTTTTCCATCCTCTACAGAAAGTAAGGAAATGTCACCACCATCACTTTGCAAAAAAGGACGAATTTCATCCAAGGCAATTTCAATTTTCGAAATTAATTCTTCGTTTGTCATAGTTATTTTTTTACAGCGCTGCAACCAGCCATAGTGGTTATTTTAATTGCTTCGGTAGGAGGCAAATTCGTATTTCTTCGAACTGTTTCTGAAACTACATTTTTAGTAATTTCTTCAAAGGCTTCTTCTACTGCGGTAGCAGTTTGTAAGGCTGCCGGATGTCCACTATCTCCTGCTTCCCGAATACTTTGCACCAAGGGAATTCCTCCTAAAAATGGTATTTTTAAATCTTCGGCAAGATGCTTGGCACCTTCTCTTCCGAAGATATAATACTTATTTTCAGGAAGCTCTGCTGGTGTAAAATAGGCCATATTTTCTATCATCCCCAACACTGGCACATCTATATTTTCCTGCTGAAACATGGCAACTCCTTTTCGGGCATCTGCCAATGCTACATTTTGAGGGGTACTTACAATGACTGCACCCGTAATAGGTAGCGACTGCATTATACTTAAATGAATATCACCCGTTCCCGGAGGAAGGTCCAACAACATAAAATCTAGTTCTCCCCAAGCAGCATCAAAAATTAGCTGATTTAATGCCTTGGCCGCCATAGGACCTCTCCAGATCACTGCCTGATCTGGCTTTGTGAAAAATCCAATAGAAAGTACTTTTACACCGTAATTCTCTACAGGTTTCATTTTACTTTTTCCGTCTACATTTACAGAGAGCGGTCGCTCCATGGCAACATCAAACATAATTGGAATGGAAGGACCATAAATATCGGCATCTAAAATTCCGACTTTAAAGCCCATTTTTGAAAGCGTTACAGCGAGATTTGCCGTAACAGTTGATTTACCAACACCCCCTTTTCCTGAAGCTACTGCCACGATATTTTTAATCCCCGGAATAGCCTTCCCTTTAATTAGATTGGGGTTGGATGGTTTGGCGGGAGCTTCCACTTTTATGTTTACTTGTACTTTTGCCTCTGCTGAAACCTTTTCCTGTATCATTTTTATGATATCTGCTTCGGTGCGTTTTTTAATATGAAGCGCTGGAGTTGCAATGGTCACATCAACAACCACCTCATCTGCAAACGTCATTACATTGGTAACTGCACCACTTTCGACCATATTCTTTCCTTCTCCGGCAACTGAAATGCCTTGCAAAGCAGTTAAGATTTCCTGTTTATTCAATTTCATAGCTTAGAATCATTCTAAATGCAAATATAATGCTTCGTACTTGGATTTTAAAGCAACTTAATTGAAATGATTTATAGTGTGATAATGGTTCTTATGGGACTTACAATTCCTTCATTGGATCCCAAAAAAGAGCCTCAAAATTTTGAATTTGATTTTCGATTATTTCAATACCTTCAGACTCGAGAAGTTGTTGCATTAGGTTGGTCCCTTCAAAATGATGTTTCCCAGTGAGCAGTCCGTTTCGGTTGACCACTCTGTGGGCAGGAACATTTTCTTGTTTACCACTCGCATTCATAGCCCAACCTACCATTCTGGCACTTCCTGCCTGTCCTAGATATTTTGCAATGGCTCCATAGCTGGTGATTCTTCCATGAGGAATTTGTTTTGCAACCTTGTACACTTGTTCGAAAAAACCTTCAGAAGACATTTTCAAAAATTTTATAGGCGGTAATAATCGATATTAATGCAGTAATAGCGCCAATGACATAATTCATATTCACTTTGCGCTGTTTTTTCATTTTTTTTCTTTTAAAAAATTGCACATACATCCAGAGCATAACAAACGTTCCTAATCCAGAAGCGAAAACTGCTAGCCAAAGCTCGGGTTGCCCAAAAGAAAACCAACCAAATCCTGCAAATGTGATACTTATATACACCCAATAAGGAACAGGAAGCAAGTTTAACATTGCAATTAAAATTCCGGAGAAAAATCTGTTGGTCTTCGACTTATGAACTTCTTCAGGTATTTCACGACGCGTATCCTTCGCAATAAAGAAAAAATAAATAGTGATACATATAAAAATACCAAGGGCCACTTCTTGTAGTAAATCTGTAACTTCTGGATTATTGTCTAGATATCTAGAAAAAAGAAAACCAATATATGTTTGCAACATTACTGTTATACACACTCCTACAGAAAATAAGAGGCCGTTTTTTCGGCCTTCGGTCATGCTTATTTTTGCAGCAGACATATTGAGCAAACCGGGAGGGATAACACCTATGAGTGCGGCGATAAAACCAATACTAAAATTAAGTAACAAAGACATTAAAGGTAGTTTGCATCGTGAAGATACAGAAATTATTTAGAACGAAATCTAAACTTTATGTAGGTAATTTTTTTGTTTACTTCAAGATATTGTTTTTCGTAAAAGGTTTGTATCGAGGTCACTTCTTTTGGTGACATGGTGTTACCATACACATCGTGATGTGCGTAGACAATATCTTCCTCCAGTCCATGTAACAATCCTAGGGTGTAGCCATGCATAAATTCACTATCGGTTTTTAAGTGAACAAACCCGTCTGGTTTTAAGATTTTCTGGTACTTATTTAAAAACTCTTGATTTGTTAATCTGTGCTTAGTGCGGGTATATTTAATTTGAGGATCTGGAAACGTAATCCAGATTTCATCTACTTCATTCTCTTCAAATAAATGATCTATAAGTTCAATCTGTGTACGTAAAAAACCAACATTGGTGTAGTTCTCTTCTAAAGCTGTTTTGGCACCACGCCAGAAACGAGCTCCTTTAATGTCAATTCCTAGAAAATTTTTATCAGGATTCTGAATCGCAAGATTGACAGAATATTCACCCTTTCCACATCCTAATTCAAGGACCAGTGGGTTCTCATTCTTAAAGAACTTTTTCTTCCAGTTTCCTTTTAAGTCCAACGCATTAGAAAACACCTCTTCCCGAGTTGGCTGAACAACATTGGCAAACGTTTCATTTTCCTTGAACCTGCGTAATTTATTTTTACTTCCCAATTGAACCTTTTTTTACATTGTTTGGCAAAACTAAGTAATTATACTGTGCCGCTATAATACGTACCTTTGTTTTTATGTCAAAAAAGAAAACCATTTTGATAGCCCCATTACATTGGGGGTTAGGGCATGCGACACGATGTGTCCCAATAATACAAGCATTACTCGCAAATGGTTTTAAGGTGATAGTAGCTTCAGATGGAGGTGCACTTTTATTACTTCGGAAAGAATTTCCTCTTTTAGAAAGTCTCGAACTTCCTTCCTACAATATAACGTATCCTTCAAAAGGAAGCAATTTGAAATGGCATCTTTTATTGAAGCTTCCGCATATTCAGAAAACAATTGCTTCAGAAAAAAAAATTATAGCATCTCTGGTTGCTAAAGGAGTTATCGACGGTATTATAAGTGACAATAGATTTGGAGTTCGAAGTAAAAAGGTGCCATCAGTCTTTATAACACATCAGCTAAATGTACTTTCAGGAATAACGACATTTTTTAGTAGTAAAATTCACCAGAACATTAGTAAGAAATTTGACGAGTGTTGGGTGCCAGACATTGAAGGAACGAATAATTTGAGCGGCCAATTAGGACATCCTAAAAAAGTAAATTTTCCAGTTCACTATATAGGCATTTTAAGTAGAATGCATCGTAGCGACCTGAAAAAAAAATATGATATTTTAGTGATTCTTTCGGGACCAGAACCCCAACGAACTTTATTGGAAGAAAAAATTATTGCAGAGCTAAAGGCTTCAAAAAAATCTATTTTACTCGTCCAAGGTTGTATGGCTTCCAAACAGACTTCAGCAAGAATAGGAAACCTTCAAGTAGTAAATTTCTTGCTTACTTCAGCATTAGAGAAAGCTATCAATGAGAGTGAATTAATCATTTCCCGATCTGGCTATACAACTATTATGGATTTGGCAATGCTTGAAAAAAAAGCTTTTTTTATTCCTACCCCGGGACAATATGAACAGGAATATTTAGCAAAAAAATTAAAAAAACAAGGGATTGCTCCCTACTGTAAGCAAGAAAATTTTTCAGAAAAAAAACTAGAGAATATATATGCTTATACTGGATTTAAAGGCATGCACCAACCTAATGATCTGGCACCTCTATTTCGCCTTTTCGAGCGTAAACGAAAACTCTGAGCCAATCCCAAACTGACTTTCAACATAGATTTTTTCGTTATGAGCTTCAATAATATGCTTGACAATAGATAGTCCTAATCCGCTACCCCCTTCCTTACGGGAGCCGCTCTTGTCGACTCTATAAAAACGCTCGAAAAGTCTGGGAAGATGCACCTGTTCAATACCCTCTCCATTGTCTACAATGCGCACAATGACTTTATTTTCTATTAAGTCTTCAATACTCACTTCGGTCGTACCATTTTTTTGGCCGTATTTAATTGAATTTACCAGAAGATTGGTAAGTACCTGTTGAATTCGCTCTTTGTCAGCATTTACGAAAATTGAATCTGTATATACTTTATCAAAAGTAAGATTGATCTTTTTTTTGCCAGCTTTCATTTCCAGCAAATCAAATACATTTTCTACAAGTTCGATAATATTAAAACGTTCTTTATCCAGGTTGAGATCTCCCACCTCTAATTTGGTAATCATATCCAGATCTTTGATAATATAGGTAAGGCGCTCGACTCCTTTATTTGCTCTGTTCAAGTATTTTTTACGAACAGATTTATCTTTCATAGCGCCATCCAGAAGGGTAAGTATGTATCCTTGCACTGTAAACAGAGGTGTCTTTAATTCATGAGAAACGTTTCCAAGAAATTCTTTCCGATAGTTCTCCCGTATTTTAAGAGCTTCGATCTCTAATTTTTTGTTTTGCGCAAAACGACCCACTTCCCGAGTCAATGTTTCCATATCTGTTGTGATTTTAGGTCTGCCATAGGTACTTGCATCTAACAGGCTTACTTCATCATAAATTTTTTGAATTCGGTTGTAGATAAATCGTTCAACTCTATATTGAATGATAAAAAAAGAAAAAAGATAACAGACTATTGCAAAACCTAAAAGAAACCAGATCATGATTTCACTAGAGTAGAAGTAAAAAAAAACACCCATCGCGAGTGTTAGAAATAAGGTAATTGCGGTGGAAGTTAAAAATGCAAAACGATATGTTTTTTTAAAATTTGTAGTCATTAAATCACAAACTTATACCCAACACCTTTTACGGTTTTAAATTTTTTATCCCCAATTTTTTCCCTTAATTTTCTAATGTGGACATCAATTGTTCTTCCGCCTACCACAACTTCATTACCCCAAACCTTATCGAGTATGTCTTCTCTTTTAAATACTTTGCCAGGTTTAGAAGCTAGTAAAGACAGTAATTCAAATTCTTTTCTAGGCAAAATAAGCTCTTCCTTTCCGTTTATAATTTTATATTCTTCCCTGTTAATGGTTAGCTTTCCAATTTTGATTAGACTCTCTTCTTCGGTTGATTCTTTAAATCTTCTCAATAATGCTTTTACCTTACTAAGCAACACCTTTGGCTTTATTGGTTTTGTAATATAATCGTCTGCTCCAGCTTCAAAACCGGCAACCTGAGAATAATCCTCTCCTCTTGCCGTTAAAAAAGTAATAACTGTTTCTGAAAGTTCTGGTATTTTCCTAAGCTTCTCACAGGCTTCAATACCATCCATCTTTGGCATCATTACATCAAGTATAATAAGATGTGGATTGTGTTTTTTGGCTTTAGAAATTGCTTCAAGACCATTTTCGGCAGTAAAAACGTTGTATCCTTCTGAGGTAAGATTATACCCTACTATTTCTAAAATATCCGGCTCGTCGTCTACTAATAAAATTTTAGTTTCTTTCTTTTTCATAGGCTTTATGAATAGTCTATAAAGATAGTGTTTAATTGGTTTTTTAATTCATATAAAATCCATTTTTAACAATAAGGTAATATTGAAAAAAGAACGCTAAACATTAATTGTTTGTTATTTTATCGTTAAACTCAAATCTATTGCTTTATAAATTGATTAGTTTATATATTTTTGTTTGAATTTTAAAAATAATATGAAATGAAAAAAATTACACTTTTACTTGCCCTTTTAGTTGCAAGTATATCTTATGGTCAGATCGTAATTAACGAAGTTGATTCTGATCAAACAAGTACAGACACTACTGAATTTATTGAACTTTTATCTGATACTCCAAACTTTTCTTTAAATGGATACATTGTAGTCCTTTTTAATGGATCAAATGATACAAGTTATGAAACTGTTGATCTAACTGGTTTTACAACAGACGCCAATGGATATTTTATCATTGGTAGTGATGCTACTCCTGGAGTAGATATTATGCTAGGACCAGACAATACAATTCAAAACGGAACTGACGCAATTGCAATCTATCAAGATAGTGCAGCTACTTTTCCTGATGGAACTGCTCCAACGACCACAAACCTTATTGATGCTGTAGTCTATACCACTGGAGACGGTGATGACGAAGGTCTAAGAATGGCATTAGGGTTAAGCACTTTTTATGATGAAGATGCAAATGGTATGAAAGACACAGAGTCTATTCAAAGAGCGTCAGATGGAACGTATTGTACAGGAGCACCAACTCTTCGTCTTATGAATATTGATTGTGGAACTGTTTGTCCATTACAAGTAAGTGTAGAAAGTGTTGTTTGTGACGCTGTAACTAGCGGGACAGATACATACACGACTACTTTATCATTTACAGGTGGAGGAACTGAAACTTATACTATAGCAGCTACAGATGGTACTGTTGGTGGAGATGATCCAACAACAGATGCTTCTGGGACAATTACGATTACTGGAGTAGATGAAGGCGCAGATTTTACATATACTATAACAAGTACTACGTGTTCTATTAGTAACATGATCAATGCTCCAGATTGTATCCCTGCTTCAGATGTAGCAACTATTGCAGAACTTAGAGCTGGAACACTTGGTGTTGATTATACATTAACTGGAGAAGTATTATTAACTTTTCAGAAAATGGAACGTAATCAAAAATGGATTGAAGATGCAACGGCAGCTATCTTAATAGATGATCCTGCTGGTGTTATCACCACTACTTATAGTGAAGGTGACGGTATTACAGGAATTTCTGGAACCCTTACAGAATTTGGAGATTTATTACAATTTAGACCAACTATGGATCCAGGAGCACCGAGTTCTACTGGAAATACATTAACTCCACAAGCCATTACGCAAGCGATGTACGATGCAAATCCTACAGATTATGAATCTGAATTAATTGCACTAACTAACGTTTTATACACAGATGGAGATGGTACCACTGTTTTTGAGATCGACACAGATTACGCTTTAGACGGAACAGTTACTGTTCACAGAACTAGTATCGAAGAAGCAGATTATATTGGACAACTTGTTCCTTTTAATCCTATCCCAACTTTTGTAGCATTAGGATCTAGTTTTAATGGAGCCCCTCAACTTCTTGTGAGAAGAGGATCAGATATTGGATTAGTTTTAGGTACAGCAGAAAATGCATTAGAGCAACTTTCTATCTACCCTAATCCATCTACAACAGGTTATATTAACATAGAATCTCCATTAAATGGAGATATGAATGTTATTATATACGACGTTTTAGGAAAACAAGTAATTAACACAGTTGTTGCTGGAGAGAGATTAAACATTTCTTCTCTAAAGAGCGGCGTGTACATGGTGCAAGTTTCTCAAGATGGAAGCGCTGTTACTAAAAAATTAGTAGTAAGATAATTCTTTCTGAAATAGAATTTTATGAAAGCCTCTTTTTAAGGGGCTTTTTTATTGCCTATTTTTGATACCTATTTCTGAAGCTTCATATGACCACAAATGCTTTATTTTCTATTTCTTCTGCGGAAGAATTTGAAGCCCTAGCGCTTCAGGTTTTTAAGTATCAAAGCAAACATGTTCCTATCTATAAGAATTTTTGTGAACACCTTAATTGCACGACCGAAACAGTTCTAAAGTTAGAAGACATTCCATTTTTACCCATTTCTTTTTTCAAAACACACACCGTACTTTCTGAAAAAAAAGAAAGCACCTATTTATTTACTAGCAGCGGCACGACAGGAAGTATTACGAGCAAGCATCACGTTGCAGAGTTGTCGGTATATAAAAAGAGTTTTTCTAAGGGATTCGCTCATTTCTATGGTGCTGTTTCAGAATATACAATTTTGGCTCTTTTACCATCCTATTTAGAACGGGAAGGATCATCCTTGGTGTATATGGTGAATTCATTGCTTTCAGATAGTAACAGTGAACATTCAGGTTTTTACCTTCATGATTTAGAAGCGCTTATTGAGAAGCTTCAGTGGCTCGAAAACCAAAGAAAAAAAACGATCCTGATTGGTGTATCCTATGCGCTTTTGGATCTTATAGAAAAACAAAACTTTCAGCTTAAACACACAATAGTGATGGAGACTGGCGGTATGAAAGGAAGAAGAAAAGAAATGATTAAAGAAGAGCTACATGCTGTATTAAAAAATGGTTTTGGTGTTTCCCAAATACATAGTGAATATGGGATGACCGAATTATTATCACAAGCCTATGCAAAGAAAAATGGAGATTTTTACTGCCCCCCATGGATGAAAATTCTTACCAGAGATCCAGAAGATGCGTTAACCCTTGTAGAGGGTAAAACTGGAGGTATTAACGTGATAGACCTTGCAAACTATTACTCTTGTTCGTTCATTGCAACCCAGGATCTTGGCAAATTAAATCCAGAGGGTAGTTTTAAAATTTTAGGTAGATTTGACGAAAGTGATATTCGTGGGTGTAACTTGATGGTTCTCTAATGGCTCAAACTCAAAAAAAAGGAAACAATGGTTGTCTCTGGCTTATTGTAGCAGGTTTTTTTACCATATTTGCCTTTGTATTTCTAAATCAATTTTTAGGTATTACTAGCACATTTGCACTACTAACTGCTTTAGTGTTTTCTATCATTGTGACTTCCAAAATTCTAGGTGTTTCCAATAAGAAAAGTATCTTTAGCACTTCGATTGTACTTTTTCTTTTTTTCTTTACTTTTAAATTTTTTATAGGATTTATAGCCCAGCTTATTGATGCAGATTTTTCTGAGGATTTGACGTTTTCAAAAAATGAACAAGTAAAGAAAACAACTATTCTAGAAGCAACAGATTCTGTAGTGGTTTACCAAAGTGTACGGCAATGGACAGATAATTTTGGTAATGATTATACGGGAGATTTAACCATTCGAGAGCGGGATTTCATAACCTTGGCTTCTCAACCGCTTGCGTATCGATTCAATTCGAATAACAATTATTGGGGCGGCTTGTACGATTATCTAGAGAAACGGGATGGTCCAAGTTTAGACCTTGTCATGAATATGTTCCAAACGATCCATGAAAGCAAGCAATTAAATGAAATGGAATTTGCCGAAATGGTTGTCACCTGTATTCAAGATATCCCGTATTCTTTTGTTTTTTCTGAAGCCTGCGAACCAGCAGAATTTTATGAAGAATCGATCGCCCGAATCTTACGAAAATGTCCCGAATGTTGTATTGGAAACCAACCCTACGGCATACAAACTCCTGTTGCCTTTTTACAAAATTTAAAAGGGGACTGCGATACCCGCACCGTTTTAATTTATACCATTTTAAAACATTTTAATTATGATGTTGCTATCTTAAATAGCGACTTCTATTTACATTCAATCTTAGGTCTAAATATTCCTGCAACGGGCACTTATAAAATTTATAACGGGAAAAAATACATGCTTTGGGAAACCACTGCAAAATATTATGCTGCAGGTGCATTACCCGTAAGCTTTAATGATGTAACCCATTGGAATATTGTATTAACCAGCAAATAAAAACTTATGAACTCTCAATTATTTACCCTCGCATTAGTAGAAATTCTACTTTCTATAAGTACTACCGTGGTAATCATCTTTGTATCCTATAAAATTCTGAAATGGTTGTTCTTTAAAAATGAAACTCTGGAAGGAGACAATCTTGCTTTTACCGTATTTACGGGAGGGATCATTCTTTCCATAGGTATTATTCTCAGTGAAATATTACCCTCGGTCACTAACGTCATCCGGCTTTCTTTACATCAGTCTGAAACACTAGATATTATTTTGATCACTAAATATTCTGGACTATACCTGTTTATAGGGTTTTTGATGGCGCTACTTATAAATGGAACGGTTTTTTTCCTGTTTTCAATTCTTACAAAAAGCACGAATGAATTTAAAGAAATAAAGAAAAATAACCTTGCTGTTGCAATCTTAGTGGTCACCATTTTAATAAGTATTACACTTATTGTTAAGGATACGATTGCACTATTGATTAGTTCCTTAGTACCCTATCCACAAGTGACTAATTATTTGTAAAAAGTATGTAAGGTAACCAGCATTGATCCGACTTATTTTTTGTTACTAAAGAAATTAAGAAGTAGAAGAATTTTATGTCGAGGCATGTACTGCCTTTCATAAATGGTTGGTTAGTTTGTTAATGAGGAGCCTTTAAACATCTTGTTCAAGGGCTCCTTTAGTTAGAGTGCTTTTATAATAAAGTAATTCTTCTTTCCCCGTTGTAATAATACAAACTGACTGTTGATCAAATCTTCTTTTGAAATCAAATACCCTTCCTGCACTTTTTCCTTATTTACTGAAATTGAATTCTCTTTTAAAGCTCTTCTCGCTTCACCATTGGACTTTAAAAATCCTGTGTTTTCTGCTAATGCAGCAATTATATCCAAACCGTTTTCTATAGCTGAAGCTTTTACCTCAGCCTGAGGTACTCCTTCAAAAATATCCAGAAACGTTTCAGAATCTAAAGATTTTAAATCGGCAGAAGTAGATTTTCCAAATAAAATTTCTGAAGCTTGTACCGCTTTTTCATATTCATCTGCTCCATGTACAGTAGTTGTAACTTCCTGTGCCAACCGTTTTTGTAACAATCGCATATGAGGCGCTTCGGCATGTTGAGCAGTAAGAGAGTCTATAGTTATCTTATCTAAAAATGTGAAGATTTTAATGTATTTTTCGGCATCTTCATCACTGGTATTTAACCAATATTGATAGAATTTATAAGGAGAAGTTCGCTTTGCATCCAGCCAAACATTACCCCCTTCACTTTTTCCAAATTTGGTTCCGTCGCTCTTTGTAATTAATGGACACGTTAATGCATACCCTTTTCCGCCACCTATTCTACGAATCAATTCGGTTCCTGTAGTAATATTTCCCCACTGGTCACTCCCCCCCATCTGTAACGTACACTCATGATTTTTAAACAAATGTAAAAAATCATATCCCTGCACCAATTGGTAGGTAAACTCGGTAAAGCTCATTCCGTCTGCATCTTCTCCCATTAGCCGATTCTTAACCGAATCCTTTGCCATCATATAGTTGACGGTAATATGTTTCCCGACATCACGAATAAAATCCAGAAAACTAAATTCCTTCATCCAATCGTAGTTATTGACCATCACCGCTTTATTAGGAGTTTCAGAAGTAAAGTCTAAAAATTGAGACAACTGATTTCGAACACACTCTTGGTTGTGACGCAACGTATTTTCATCCAGTAAATTTCGTTCCGAAGACTTTCCGGAAGGATCCCCAATCATTCCAGTAGCTCCACCCACTAAAGCATAAGGTTTATGGCCGCTTCGCTGATAAAAAGCCAGGATCATAATAGGTACTAAATTACCAATATGAAGTGAATCTGCAGTAGGATCAAAACCGATATAGGCCGATCGCATTTTTTCTAACAGATGTTCTTCGGTACCTGGCATCACATCATGTACCATCCCTCGCCATTGTAGCTCTTCTACAAAGTTTTTTACACTCATTCCTTAGATTTTTAGCAAAGATAGTGGGATGCTGCGACACTGAAAAGTTTATCATAAAAAAGAGTATTTTTATCCTATGATTTTAGTCACAGGAGGCACAGGCTTAGTAGGAAGCCATTTATTGTATTTTTTACTGAAAGATGGTGCGACTGTTCGTGCTATCCACAGAACATCAAGCGATCTTGAAGCTGTAAAAAAAATCTTTTTCTATTATTCTGAAAATGCTGAAGCCTTGTTCAAAAAAATTGATTGGGTAGAAGCAAATATTACCGATATACCTGCATTGTCTGAAGCTTTTAAAGGAATTACTCATGTCTATCACGCTGCAGCGTACATTAGTTTTGATCCTAAAAATTACTATAAGCTTAAAAAATCAAATATTGAAGGAACTGCCAATATTGTGAATCTTTGTCTGGCAAATAAGATTCAAAAACTATGTTATGTGAGTTCTGTAGCGACATTAGGAGAAACACTTAACGGAGCACTCATTGATGAAAAAACTCAATGGAATCCCGAAGAAAAAAATAGTGTCTATGCAATCACAAAATTTGGTGCCGAAATGGAAGTGTGGCGGGGTGCCCAGGAAGGATTGGATGTGGTAATCGTTAATCCAGGAGTCATTCTGGGTGAAGGGTTTTGGGATAGTGGCAGCGGCTCAATTTTTAAACAAGCGGCCAAAGGAATCCCGTTTTATTTTGGCGGAGGCATTGGTGTTGTAGATGTCAAAGATGTCGTGAACATAATGCTCCAATTGATGAAAAGCGATATCGTACACAATAACTACATTCTTGTAAGCGAAAATGTTTCTTACAAAAAATTTCTTTCTGAAATTGCTACTTCCCTTGGAAAAAAACCGCCAACAAAAGAAGCTCCAAAATGGATTTTGAATGTAGTACGTTTTTTTGATTGGTTAGCTGCTATTCTTTTCGGAACCAAGAGAAAACTTTTAAAAAGCACCGTGAAATCTATGTATACGACTTCATTTTATGATGCTTCAAAAATTAGGGAAGAAGTGGACTATACATTTTTACCTTTTGAAGAAACTGTTTCCAGAGTCGCAACCATTTATTCTTCGGAAGCATCTTCTTCCTGAGGCACTGGAGGGGTTACCAATACCTTAGACTCCATTTCATCTTCATTTTCAACTGCTGTAGAGTCGGTCCCTTTATCATTTTTTAAGGCTTCTTGTAATGTAACAAGTCGTTGTTCTACTTTTTTGAACAGTTCTGCATATTCATCTAAATTCACAGTGTAATAAGCATTGCTTTTTGCAAACTGTGTACTATCAATTGCATATTTGATATAAATAAAAGAATCTAACTTTACGCCTTTATCTATGATAATTCGGTTATCGATACTTCTCGCCGAATTACTTAAATAAGTATCCACTAAAATATCGACCATTTTATCTTTAGGAATTAGATTTGAGGGTTTTTCTGGTGTTTGTATATCCTGACACCCCACCAGTATTAACACTATAAGTAGATAAACTAATTTCATCCTCTGTCAAAAGTTAAGCGTTCGCCGTGGGTTCTATTTGGGTATTTTCCGTTTTCGTAAGCAATTACACCATTGACGATGGTATGTGTAATTCTGTTCTTAAAAGTCGTTCCTTCAAAAGGGGACCATCCACACTTATAAGCGATATTATCTTTTTTTACAGTCCAGGGAGCATTAGGATTTATTAAAACTAAATCTGCTTTATACCCTTTTCGTATAAAGCCACGGTCTTTAATCTGAAACAGAATTGCCGGATTATGCGCTGTTTTTTCTACGATTTTCTCTGCAGTAATTCTTCCTCTATCTTTCATTTCAAATAATGCTTCTAGTGCATGTTGAACCAGAGGGCCACCAGAAGGTGCATTCACATAATTATTCTCTTTCTCTTCAAGAGTGTGGGGGGCATGATCTGTAGCAATAACATCTATTTTGTTTTCATTCAAGGCTTTCCAAAGCCCGTCACGATCTGCAGCCGTTTTAACAGCAGGATTCCATTTAATTTTTGTGCCTTTTGTTGCATAGTCTTCCTCGGTAAACCAAAGATGATGTATGCATACTTCTGCGGTGATTTTTTTATCTTTTAAAGGTTTTTTACCATCAAAAAGTTGAGTTTCCTTCTTGGTTGATAAGTGAAACACATGCAATCTGGCTCCCGTTTTTTTAGCTAACGCTACTGCTTTTGATGAGGAAATATAACAAGCTTCTTCACTGCGTATTTTTGGGTGCATTTCTATGGGAATACTATCACCATGAATTGCTTTTGCTTCGGAAAGATTTTTGCGTATGGTTGCTTCATCTTCACAATGGGCAGAAATTAATAAATTGGTTTTACTAAAAATTTCTTCAAGAGTGTCAGGATTATCCACCAACATATTCCCTGTAGAAGATCCTAAAAATAATTTTAATCCTGCTACTTTAGTTGGGTCTACTTTTAAAATTTCAGAAAGATTGTCGTTTGTTCCACCAAACATAAAACTATAATTAGCCCATGATGTTTCTTTTGCACGACTAAATTTTTCTTCCAACAGTTTAATTGTAGTAGCTTGAGGAACTGTATTGGGCATCTCGATAAAAGAGGTAATTCCTCCTGCGACAGCTGCTTTAGATTCGGTTTCAATAGTTGCTTTATGTGTAAGACCAGGCTCCCTAAAATGCACTTGGTCATCGATCATTCCTGGCAAAAGGTAATGTCCATCTGCATCGATTACTTTTGTGTCGGCAGACTTTACACTAATATTTTCATCAACAGCCGCAATGCGGTCCCCTTCGATAAGGACATCTCCAGTAAATAGGGTGCCTTCGTTTACAATTTGCGCATTTTTAATTAGTATGGCTTGCATTAAATTTCGTTATAATTGTTTTTGCCAATAAGGCTTTTAAATTTCATTTTAAGAACTCCAAAAATAGCTTCAGAAATAATTCCTCCACTCATTTTAGATTCTCCTTTCGTTCTGTCTGTAAATACAACAGGGACTTCTTTAATTCTGAATTTTGCTAAATAGGTTTTAAATTTCATTTCAATCTGAAACGCATAGCCTACAAATTGTATTTTATCAAGGTTGATTTTTTCCAACACTGCTCTTCGGTAACAAACAAACCCTGCAGTGGTGTCATAGATATTCATTCCCGTTACAAATTGCACATATTTTGAAGCCAACCAGGAGAGCAAAACTCTACTCATAGGCCAGTTTACTACATTTACACCCTTCACGTAACGAGATCCTATAGATAAGTCATATCCTCCTTTATAGCAGGCATTGTACAATCGTATCAAATCATTCGGATTATGCGAAAAATCGGCATCCATTTCAAAAATAAATTCATAGTCCTTTTCCAGTGCCCATTTAAATCCAGCAATGTATGCAGTACCTAACCCCTGTTTTCCTTCTCTTTTTAATAAAAAAAGCTTGTTTTTAAATTCTTCGGAAAGTGACGCTACTTTTTGAGCTGTCAAATCTGGTGAATTATCATCTACCACAAGCACATCGAAAGACCGTTGTAAAGAAAAAATATTCCGTAGTAAACGTTCGATATTCTCAATTTCATTATAGGTAGGTATGACCACCAAGCCTTTCGACATAGACCCTTTTTTATTGGCAAATGTACCGTTTTTTGAATTAATATAAAGCAGAAAAAATACATCAAAGTGCTCTAAAATTTACTGCTTAATTACTGTACCTTTGTTATGATTTAGAAATGCAATTGATAGAAAGACATACCGAGTCCCTGGATTGGCTTACCCTTCTTTTTGTAGGTTGTATTGTGGTATACGGACTCACCAAATATTTATTTCCAAGGCGTTTTCAGGAATTTATAGCGCTCCCGCTTTCCAATAAATATTTTTTAGTGCAAGGCAGAAATGAAGAGATTCAGCATCCCTTTAATATGCTGCTATTTGTCACTCAGATTATTTCCTTTTCAGTATTTATATACCTTGTTACCAAGACAGCAATCCCAGATGAAATTGCTACTAACAAATGGATTTTTGTTCAAATAATTAGCGGTTATACTTTCTTTATACTCACAAAATATTTTGTTGAGAAAATCATCGGGACCGTATTCTCCATGGACAGCCTCATCAACAGATATTTATATCAGAAATTAAGTTATCGCAACCTAATTGCTATATTGGTCTTAGTAGCCAATTTATTTTTCGTGTATGTTTTCGCTCCTAGTTTAACGCTATTACTAATTTTTGCAGTACTATTACTAGTGCTTAATTGTATTGCGCTGTTTTATAGCTATAAAACAAATGGAAAATTAATTCTAGGTAATTTCTTCTATTTTATTTTGTATCTTTGCGCACTTGAAATTTCACCTTATATTATTATCTATAAGGCGTTAACATAGAGAAAAAAACTACTATATGAAAGTGAAAACTATTTTGGTGTCTCAACCCGAACCTAAGATTGAAAACTCTCCTTATTTTGATTTAATTGATAGACAGAAAGTAAAGATCGACTTTAGGCCTTTTATCCATGTTGAAGGAGTTTCTGGTAAGGATGTTCGTGCTCAGAAAGTTGACCTTAAAGACTATACTGCAGTTATTTTAACAAGCCGCAATGCTGTTGATCATTATTTTAGAATTGCAGACGAACTTCGCTTCAAAGTACCCGATAGTATGAAGTATTTTTGCCAGAGTGAAGCCGTCGCTTATTACCTTCAGAAATATGTGGTATACAGAAAAAGAAAGATTTATGTTGGCAAAAGAACTTTTACCGAGTTATCTCCGCTCATCAAAAAATATAAAAATGAAAAGTTTCTATTACCTTCTTCAGACAAATTAAAACCTGAAGTGCCTCAGGTCTTAAATGATCTTAAAGTAAACTGGAAACAATCCGTTTTCTACAAAACAGTAGTGAGTGACCTGTCTGACCTTGAAAATGTCTTCTATGATATCTTAGTATTCTTTAGCCCAAGTGGAATCGAATCGTTGCTACATAATTTTCCTGACTTTAAACAAAACGACACTCGTATCGCTGTTTTTGGCAATACTACTGTGAAGGCTGCTGCCGAAAGTGGATTACGCGTAGATATTCAGGCGCCTACGCCAGAAACACCTTCTATGACTATGGCATTAGAAAAGTATATCAAAGAAGCGAATAAGCGATAAAATTTACTTCTTTTAAAAATAAAAAAACCTCAACTTTCCAAGTTGAGGTTTTTTTATACTTAAGATTTCTACTGTCGCAGGAATAAGATTAGTACCTGTAGTACTCTGGCTTAAACGGCCCTTCAACTTCTACTCCAATATAGTCTGCTTGTTCTTTGTTTAATTCGGTAAGCTCAACGCCTATTTTCTCTAGGTGTAATTTTGCCACTTTTTCATCAAGATGCTTTGGCAGCATATATACTTTGTTTTCGTAGTTATCACTGTTTTTCCACAACTCGATCTGTGCTAGGGTCTGATTTGTAAACGAATTACTCATTACAAAACTTGGATGACCTGTTGCACAACCTAAGTTTACAAGACGACCTTCCGCCAATAAAATAATATCATTTCCATTGATATTATACTTGTCAACCTGAGGCTTAATTTCCACTTTTTCTGAATTATTCTTCAACCAAGCAACATCTATTTCATTATCAAAGTGACCAATATTACATACTATCGTCTTGTCTTTCATGGCCGAAAAATGTTCCCCTCTAACAATATCTTTGTTTCCGGTAGTAGTAATAACGATATCTGCCTTCTCAATCACATTTTCAAGTTTCTTTACTTCAAAACCATCCATAGCAGCCTGTAAAGCACAAATTGGATCAATTTCGGTTACTGTTACAATAGAACCAGCACCTTTAAACGAAGCTGCAGTACCTTTTCCAACATCACCATACCCACAAACGACCACTCTTTTTCCTGCTAACATTACATCTGTTGCACGACGAATAGCATCTACGGCACTTTCGCGACATCCATATTTATTATCAAATTTTGATTTTGTAACACTGTCATTTACATTGATGGCAGGCATAACCAAAGTCCCATTTTTCATACGTTCGTACAATCTGTGAACTCCTGTTGTCGTCTCTTCTGAAAGTCCTTTAATTCCCTTTGCCAATTCTGGATATTTATCAAATACCATATTGGTTAAATCTCCTCCATCATCCAGAATCATGTTTAATGGCTTGCGATCTTCACCAAAAAATAACGTTTGCTCGATACACCAGTCAAATTCTTCGTCGTTCATTCCTTTCCACGCATATACTGGAATTCCAGCTGCGGCAATTGCTGCAGCCGCTTGGTCCTGAGTCGAAAATATATTACATGAACTCCAAGTCACCTCAGCTCCAAGTGCAATTAATGTTTCAATAAGAACCGCAGTCTGTATTGTCATGTGAAGACATCCTGCAATACGAGCCCCTTTTAAAGGTTGCTCATTTTTGTATTCTTCACGCAAAGACATTAAACCTGGCATTTCAGCTTCTGCAAGTTCAATTTCTTTTCGTCCCCAGTCTGCAAGGGAAATATCTTTTACCTTATAAGGCGTGTATGCAATCGTTTTTGTTGACATAAAATTGTTTTTTAGTTGTCCTAAAGCAGACAAACTATTTGATAAATACTTATTTTTATTTCTGAAAGGAGTAATCTCTTTTTTCAGACCGCAAAAATACGGAATACACTTTTAAAAACAATGCCACTTTACAAAACTATAACAGTAAGTAATAAGACTAAAGTCCTGATTTGGAAGATTGAAGAATCATTTGATGAACTTCATAAAGATATTTCATTAACAAAGCATTGTAGTGAACGAGTAAATAGAATGAAAAGCGACCTACACCGTCGCGGATTTTTAAGCATTAGACATTTACTAGCAAATGAAGGGTATACCGATTTTGACCTTTACTACGATGAGAACGGAAAACCTCATCTAAATGACAGTAAACACATTAGCATTACACATTCATTTAATTTTTCGGCCATCATTATCAGTGAAGAAGAAATAGGAATAGACATCGAGATGCAGCGCCATAAAATTCTTAAGATTGCTCATAAGTTTACTCCAATTGAGGAGTACAGAACTTTAGCAAACGATGATGCGATCATGCGAAAGCTTACCATGGTTTGGTGCGCGAAAGAAAGTCTATATAAAAGTTTTGCCACCCCTGGTATTAGTTTTTTACAACATATTTATGTCGAAGATTTTAGACTTGACCATTTAGAAACTACCGCAACGATTTCTTTTGAAGAACGAGAAGTAAGTTATAAGGTATGGTTTCAGGAGTTCGAGGAATTTACCATGGCGTATGCAATTACTTCTGAAGTTTTATAGGATGCATGTATATTACACACAACTTATTAAAATGCTTTCAGAAAATAGAAAAGCGTTAGCCATTCTTATAGATCCTGAAAAATTTATACCTACAAAAAGTGAATCCTTTTTAAAGAGTATCCCAAAAGACACAACACATTTGTTTGTGGGAGGAAGCACAGTACCCAAAGATCAAACAGAAGCTACCGTTACTGCTTTAAAAAATTACACCACTCTTCCTATTTTTATATTTCCTGGTGATTACACCCAAATTACTGAAACTGCAGATGGCTTATTATTTCTTTCGCTACTTTCTGGTAGAAATCCGGAGTACTTGATAGGACAACAAATAAAAGGTGCTTCTAAGCTAAAAGATTCGGCATTAGAAATTATTCCTACTGGATATATCTTAATAGAGGGTGGAAATGATTCGGCTGTTGCAAAAGTTAGCGGCACCAATCCAATGCCTCAGAATGCGATAGAAGCTATTGTCAATACAGCATTAGCAGGACAATTGTTGGGCGCTAAACTTATCTACCTCGAAGCAGGAAGCGGAGCAAAAAGATACGTGAGTCCTGCCATTGTTTCCGAAGTAAAAAAAACACTTAGAATTCCTCTTATCGTAGGCGGCGGAATTAAAACGGAAGCCCAAAAGCAAGAAATTTATAATGCAGGAGCAGACATGATTGTAATGGGTACAGCCTTTGAACAATAATTTAAATACCAATAAACCAAATCTCCAATTTCAAACAAGTACTTTTGTATATTAAATCTGAATCTTTGTGAAAATCTCTGTCGAACTTACATTAACTCCACTGCAGGATGACTACGAACCTGCTATTATCAACCTTATAAAATCTTTACGCACCTCTGGACTCACCATCCTTGAAAATCCGTTGAGCACACAGGTGTTTGGCGACTATGACAAGGTCATGGAAATTCTTACTAAGGAATTAAAATCTGCATTAGAAGCCATTGAAAGAGGAGTGCTTTATATAAAAATTGTAAAATCTGACAGAAGCAATTATGAGCCCCATTTTTGAATATCTGTTTGAGCAATACAGTGCATATCAAACTGACCAAATCATACTAGAGGCAATTGCGGTCTCTTTTGGATTGGCCTCTGCATTGTTTTCATGGCGTAACAGTGTTTGGGTGTATCCAACAGGTATCATAAGCACCTCTATATTTGTATACTTACTATGGCAATGGGGCTTGCTGGGCGATTTAATTATCCAAGGGTATTATTTTATAATGAGTATCTATGGCTGGTATATCTGGACACGAAAAGTTTCGCCAGACAAAAACACTCCCATTACTCTTGCAACAGCCAACGATCATAAAACTGCTTTATTAATCAGTGCTGCTTCATTAATTGGGGTGTTTTTAGTATATACATTATTTGACAAATGGAATAGCTGGACAGCGTATGTCGATACGCTAACAACAGCACTCTTTTTTGCAGGAATGTGGATGCTTGCTAAGAGAAAAGCTGCCAATTGGCTTTATCTCTTAGCTGGTAATATTATAAGCGTCCCCTTATATTTTTACAAAGGATACACGTTGAGCAGTTTATTGTATCTTATATTTATAGTTATTTCAATTTTAGGATATCGTACATGGATGAAACACTTAAACAGCGACCAAGTGATTGCTTAAAAATTGTACTTTTTGGCCCTGAGTCCACGGGAAAAACAACACTTGCAAAGCAATTGGCTACTCATTATAATACGCTTTGGGTTCCAGAGTATATGCGAGAATACCTTCAGGAAAAATGGGATTCTAAAAAAGAAGTTTGTACCCTAGAAGATTTAGTGCCTATTGCAAAAGGACAAATGGCTTCGGAAAACGCTTCCGCAGAAAAAGCTACCCAACTTCTCTTTTGTGACACTAACTTATTAGAATTAAAAGTCTATTCTCATTATTATTTTGATGGTTTTTGCCCTGCAGAAATAATAAAAGCCTCACAAAAAAACACCTACACATTTTATTTTTTAACCAATATTGATGTTCCTTGGCAACAAGATGATTTGCGAGACAGACCCTATGATAGGTCCTCACTATTACGTATTTTTGAAAACGAATTACAAACTAACAATCTTCCCTTCAAAAAACTATCGGGCACAAAAAAAATTCGATTAGAAACGGCTATTGCTCATATAGATACCTTACTTACCAACTAATATGCTTACAGAAAAAGATATAAACCAAATTAAAAATCACGGAGTAACTATAGATAAGGTCGTTAAGCAATTGGAGGTTTTTCAAAGAGGGATTCCCCCTTTGGAAGTTATTACAGCAGCCACAGTAGGAAATGGCATTGAAGTAATTCCTTCAGAAACTGAAGATAAACTTTTAGCTTTTTACGACGAACATAAAACTAAACTTGAAATTATAAAGTTTGTTCCTGCCTCTGGCGCAGCCTCACGAATGTTTAGCTTTTTACACGAGTTTTTACAGACTTTTGATCCCGAAGAAGAAACGTTGAACAGTTATCTCAAAGAAGGTGACAAATCTCAACTCAAAATATTTTGCAATGCTCTAAAAGACTTTGCTTTTGTAAATGATGTTCGAAGAAAGATTCGGGAAATACATCCCAATTATAAAACAAATAAGAAGGGTGTTAGACTCAAAATGTTTGTGGAAACGATGCTGGAAGAGCATGGACTAAATTATAAAAATCTGCCCAAAGGGTTAATTCCCTTTCATAAGTATAAAAAATACTATACTACTGCCTTTGAAGAGCAATTGTATGAAGCTGCATTTTATGCTACAGCCAATGAAGATGCGTATTTGCATTTTACTTTTTCAGAAGAACACGTCCCTTATTTTAAAGAAGAATTTGAAGCGGTAAAAAATAGAGTCACGAAGAAAACAAAGACCAATTTTCACATTTCGTATTCCTTTCAGAAAAAAGAAACAGACACCATCGCCGTTTCAGAAAACAATACGCCTTTTAGGGATGCTCAAAACAATGTTGTTCTACGACCTTCGGGACACGGCGCATTGCTTGATAATTTAAACGATGTTGATGCCGATGTAATCTTTATTAAAAATATTGATAATGTAGTTGCTGAAAAATACGTGGAACCCACCATCCGTTACAAAAAAATATTGGCAGGTAAACTACTTTGGATTCAAAAAAAGGTGTTTAAATATCTCGACATTCTTGACGCTAAAGAGGTTTCTTCAGAAATGTTAGAAGAAATTAAGTCTTTTCTTTGGAATGAGTTAAACATTAAAAACATTTCTAAAGACAGAATACAATTACAATATATCTTAAAGCGACCTATACGGGTTTGTGGAGTGGTAAAGAATACTGGAGCTCCGGGTGGCGGTCCTTTTTGGGTCAAAGATGACTATGGAAACACCTCCTTACAAATCGTAGAAACCTCCCAGATTGATACTACTGACCTACGACAAAAAAATATTATTAGCGAAGCCACACATTTCAACCCAGTAGATCTGGTTTGCGGGGTGAGGGATCGTCATGGAAAAAAATATGATCTTAATAAGTTTAGTGATCCTGAAGCGGGATTTATTGCTCATAAATCTGAAGATGGGAAACCTCTCAAAGCACTAGAGCTCCCAGGTCTTTGGAACGGTGCTATGGCAAAATGGAACACAGCTTTGGTACAAGTGCCTTTACAAACATTTAATCCTGTTAAAACCGTAAATGACCTGCTTGAATTAGAACACAGACCTAACGAATAATGAAGGAAGAGATAATTATTAAAGAGCTTCAGTTTAAGGCAGTGCGTAGCAGTGGTGCAGGTGGGCAACATGTCAATAAAACATCCTCAAAAGTAGAAGTGAGTTTCCCTATTTTTTCTTCGGAAGGGCTTTCAGAAGCAGAAAAAGAAAGACTTAAAGCGAGAATCCCCAACCGCATTTCTTCGGAAGGAATTCTTACATTGCAATGCAGTGAATCCAGAAGTCAGCACCGCAATAAAGCAATTGGCATCCAACGTATGCTCGAATTACTGAAGCAACACCTCAAAGTTGCCAAAAAGAGAAAAAAATCAAAACCTTCCCGATCTGCCATCGAAAAACGTATTAAAGCCAAAAAGAACAATGCCTTAAAAAAAGCGTACAGAAAACCACCCAAACTAGAGTAAAATTCTATCTTTGCATCACATCTCAAAGGGGTGCTCGATCGATTGACGATATAGATTGACGATTGGCGATTTTAGAACTAAAACCTAGTTCTGACGTCTGAAATCTGAAATCTGAAATCTGAAATCCTTTTGGCTGAGATTATACCCATAGAACCTGGAACAGGTAATGCTGTTTAGGAAAAATTAAAGCAATAAGTCATGCTGAGTCTGTCGAAGCATCTCTAGTTTGCCATTTTCAATTTTAACAACCAGAATAACGCCCCTTTTATTCGTCATAAACATATGTACGAATGAAGCGTATTATTTTACCTATTGCAATTAGTTTAGTGTACCTAAATGTTTCAGCACAAGAAAAAGTGCAGGACACTACAAAAACCGAAAAACTAGAGGAGGTTTTTATAAAATCGGTTCGCGTTGAAGCAGACTCCCCAATTACCCACTCCAACCTTTCCAAAGAGCAACTCGAAAAAAGAAACCTGGGGCAGGACATTCCATATATGCTTAACTATCTGCCATCTGTTGTTACCACAAGTGATGCGGGTGCGGGTGTTGGCTATACCTACATACGGGTACGGGGAAGTGACGCTTCAAGAGTAAATGTCACCTTAAATGGAATTCCGTTTAATGATGCTGAAAGTCAAGGAACCTTTTTTGTCAATCTTCCCGACTTTACTTCTTCGGTAGAAAGTTTACAGTTGCAACGAGGGGTTGGAACTTCCACGAATGGCTCTGGTGCTTTTGGAGCGAGTTTAAATCTCTTGACCGATGGTGTTTCTGAAGAAGCGTACGGACAAATCGCTAATTCATTTGGATCGTATAATACCAGAAGGCATAATGTAAAATTTTCTACAGGATTGCTGCAAGATAAGATTGAAGTTGCAGGAAGGTTGTCTACAATTCAGTCTGATGGATACATCGACAGAGCGACTTCCGATTTGAAGTCCTATTACCTTCAGGGAGCCTATGTCGAAAGAAATACACTTATAAAATTCATCACGTTTGGAGGGCGAGAAGAAACCTATCAGGCGTATTTTGGAATTGATGCCGAAACTTTAGCAACCGACCGAACGTTTAATCCAGCAGGACAATTTACAGATGACGATGGCAACATTCAGTTTTATGACAATGAAGTAGATAACTATGCTCAGGATCATTATCAGTTATTATGGAACCAAAAATTCAACAACAATTGGAGCTCAAATATCTCCCTTAATTATACCTACGGAAGAGGTTATTTTGAACAATTTAAAGAAGATGAAGACTTTGAAACCTATGGCGAAGACCCCATTGTCATTGATGGAGAAACTATTTCTGAAACCGATTTAATTCGAAGAAGATGGCTCGACAATGATTTTTATGCCGTTAATGGAAACATCAATTTCAAAGACAATAGTTGGGATATTTCTTCGGGGGTGTTTTTCAGTTCGTATAAAGGAGACCATTTTGGCGAGATCTTGTATACCGAATTTCCAATTGGTTTCGATTATAAAGATCGCTACTATTTTGGAACCGGAGATAAAAGTGAAGTTTCAGTATTTGGGAAAGCAACCTATCGCTTCAATGAACAATGGAGTTTCTTTGGTGACCTGCAAGGACGCTTTGTCAATTACGAGACTGCCGGAACAACTTCAGATCTTATTACGCTGAATGAAGATGAAACTTATTCGTTTTTTAATCCGAAGGCAGGTGCGTCATTTCAATTAAATGATGCAAATCAATTCTACGCTTCCTACGGAAGAGCCCACAGAGAACCGCGCCGAAGTGATTTTGAGCAAGGGATTTTTAAGGCTGAAAAGCTGGATGATTTTGAACTAGGTTGGCGCTATGCTTCAGAAAATATACAGCTAAATACCAATGGCTTTTACATGGATTATACCGACCAATTGGTACTAACCGGAGCGATTGACGATGTAGGAGCTCCCATACGTGCTACCAGCGGAAGTAGTTACCGACTGGGCCTTGAAGTAGATGCCAGTATTACACTTTCAGAAAAAATAACAGTACGACCCAACATTGCGTTAAGTAGTAATAAAAACAGAGATTTCTTTTTTCAACGTGATGGCGTGTTGACCAATTTAGGAAATACAAATATTTCCTACTCGCCAGAAATTGTGGCTGGAAACATTTTAGAGTATAGACCCCTTCCTAATTTACAATTGGCTTTGTTATCAAAGTATGTAGGGGAGCAATTTTTGGGAAATATAGATGCTGAAAGTTCAAAACTTGAAGATTATTTTATCAATGACTTTAATGTGTTTTATGAAGTAAGAAAAATTCCGTTTGTAGATTCAATTATTTTTACTGCCTTGGTCAATAATATTTTTAATGTAGAATATGTTTCTAACGGGTATTTCTTCACATTTGATGATGATTTTTCTACTCCTGGAACAGTGACAACCATTGAAGGCGCAGGCTATTACCCGCAGGCTACTACTAACTTTTTAGTAGGAGCCACTGTGAAGTTTTAACACACGCTTACAAATAAATTAAAAAGAAACACGTTTCTATTTCAAGTCCTACTTAATGCGAAACGTGTTTTTTTATGTGTTGTTATTGTTCGGTTTATCTGCGTACAGTCAGATAGGCGATGTTATTTCTTCTAGGCGAATCGCTTCGGAAAGAACTACGGTTCGCACAACGTCTAGTACAATAGATTTGAAAAAAACAATTCAACGATTGGCGTTTCAGATCACTAAAAATTCTCCAACTGAAGCTAAAAAAGCAGAAGCTATATTTTATTGGATTGCTTCCAATATTGAATACGACACAGCCCTTCGATTGGATAGAACATTACAGCAAGAGATTTATACTTCCGAAGAAAAAATCATTCAGAATGTATTAAAAAGAAAAAAAGCGTTGTGTGGGGGGTATGCTTTTTTATTTCAAGCACTTTGCCAAGAGGTGGGAATCAAAGCTGAAGTCATTCATGGGTATTCAAAAAAATACGTTCGGACTTCTAAAAATCGAAAAGTAGACCATACATGGAATGCTGTTAAGATCGATGGTCGTTGGCAATTGTTAGATATCACGATGGCTAGAAGTCAGTCACGAACAGGATTTCCAGATCTGTTCTGGTTTGGCACCCCGCCTTTAGACTTCATAAAGTCACATTATCCTTTAGCTATAAAATGGGCATTGGTTTCTCGTCCTATTTCTTTTGAGGAATTTAATCAAACTACCACACCTCCATGAATCAAAAAATCCTTACTCAATTAAGAATAAGGATTTTTTTGTTAGGTGGTATAAATCTATTAAGCTTCTGCGTTTGGCACAATGCTTACATATGATTTATTATCTCTCTTTTTTGTGAATTTAACAACACCATCTACTTTAGCGTGAAGTGTATGGTCTTTACCACCATATACATTTTCACCTGGATTGTGTGTATATCCTCTTTGTCTTACAATGATATTTCCTGCGGTAGCAGCTTGTCCACCAAAAATCTTAACACCAAGGCGTTTCGATTCTGATTCTCTACCGTTTTTAGAACTACCAACTCCTTTTTTATGAGCCATCTTGTTTCGATTTTAAAGTCCCTTACTAATTTGGGATATAAGTTATACAATAACGGAATTTATTTTCTTCCGCCGTCTAGTTTATCTTGTAATTCTTGAAGCTCATCCCACTTTCCATCTGCAGCTAATTTAGCTTGCTCTGGCCAAGTGTTAGCTACTAAATGTGCTAGTCTTGAACTTGCATCAGCTAATATCTTTTCGATATCTGCTGGTTTTGCTTTTGCTACTTTTGCAAAAGTATCTAATCCTGCTGCAACCATTGCTTCCATAGCTTTTGGTCCAACCCCTTCAATCTTTTTTAGATCGTCTGCTTTACCAGATGCTTTTTTAGCTGCTGGCTTTGCTTTAGCTGGTGTTTTTGCTTCAGCTTTTGTAGCTGCCTTTTTTGCAGGCTTTGCTGCTTTGGCTGGTGCTTTTGCTTCAGCTTTAGGAGCTTCCTTTTTTGCAGGAGCTGCTTTTTTCTTAGGCTCCTCTTTCTTAGCTTTTTTAGCTCCAGAAGATGCAATGCTTTCAATTACGATTTCAGAAAGAGCTTGTCTGTGACCATTTTTCTTCTGGTACCCTTTTCTTCTTTTCTTTTTGAAAACAATAACTTTGTCACCTTTAAGGTGTCTTAGGACTTTTGCTCCAATAAGAGCGCCGTCTATAGCCGGGGCGCCAATGGTAATATTGTCTCCGTCACCTACTAAAAGAACGCTGTCGAATTCGACTTTATCACCTTCTTCTGAAGCTAAACGATTGACAAAAACCCTCTGGTCTTTTGCAACTTTAAATTGCTGCCCTGCTATCTCTACAATTGCGTACATAGCGTAACGTTTAATTAAATTAGTTATATTATAAAACCCGCTTCATTTTAAAGCGGGTGCAAATATAATTTTAAATATCTTATTAACAAAGCATTCGTATATTAATTTATAGTTCGTGTTTTTTACCTTCAGGAGTATTCCAAGATTCTTTTAATAATTGCATAAACGCCAAGGTAAGTACTAAGGTTGTAGAGAACCCCATTAATACCAATGATGCTAATATCATAGCCGTTCCACTCTCATAATTTAATTTCCACGAATCAATAATACTTTGTGAAAATTCAGAATCAATCTGATACATATAAACAGCCATAAAAACAGTAAATAAAATTGTAGCGATACCCCCCGTAAACAAACCTACCTGAAATCCCTTTTGATATTTGAACTTACGGTGATGATCTTTATATTTTTTCATAGCCATTAATATTCCTGCCCCAAAAATAACTCCGTTTAGCGCACTAAAAACAGGGTAATGATGTAATCCAACAAGTTTAGATAGTAAAAAATAAGCGATAAGGACTACAGTAATAACAATTCCGTAGCGTATATAAACTTTAGACATGATTATGATAGTTTTGGTTGAAGTAGAAAATTACAAAATAAACGTATAATCCCGTCCAAATAGTTTGTTAACTTTTAGACGTGCCAAACGTTATAGCTATATTAAACTGCTCCTTTTATTTAAATATCATAAATTTTTTCTTTATAATGAGCTTACATATGTAACAATTTATGGTATTGACATACTAACACGAAAATCAAATAACACTCCATGAAAAAAATAATTGTAAGCATCGCACTTGGATGCCTGTTAACTGCTGGGATGCATGCCCAGAAAGTAGAATTTAAAGAATTTGACCTTGACAATGGTCTTCACGTAATTATGCATCAAGATAATTCTGCTCCTCTTGTAACTGTAGGAGTTATGTATGATGTTGGCGGAAAAGACCTAGGAGGAAATCAGGAAGATGGAAATCGCACTGGATTTGCTCACTTTTTTGAACACTTACTATTTGAAGGTACTAAAAATATTGAAAGAGGTAGCTGGTTTGAACTAGTTAGTTCTAACGGCGGAGCCAATAATGCGAATACTTCTTTAGACAGAACCTATTATTATGAAGTTTTCCCTTCAAATAACCTTGAACTGGCATTATGGATGGAATCTGAAAGAATGCTACATCCAGTTATCGACCAAAAAGGAGTGGATACCCAAAATGAGGTTGTAAAAGAAGAAAAACGCCTTCGTTATGACAATCAGCCATACGGACAATTACTCTTTGCAGTAAGTGAAAACCTTTTTGAAAAACACCCTTACAAATACAAAAATGTAGGGGAAATGGAAGATCTTGATGCTGCTACACTAGACGAGTTCAACGCTTATTTTGACAAATGGTATATACCAAACAATGCAGTACTAGTTATTACAGGAGATATCGATGAGTCTAAAACAAAGGATCTCGTTGAAAAGTATTTCTCTGGAATTCCAAAAGGTGAAAAGCCTACTAGAAATTTTATGCAGGAAGATCCTATTACCGAGCAAATCAATGCTACATTCTATGATCCAAATATTCAAATTCCAGCTGTAATTGCAGCCTATAGAACTCCAGGACATGGAGAACGCGATGCCTACGTACTAGATATGGTTTCAACCTATCTAAGTGGCGGTAAAAGTTCTGTATTATACAAGAAATTAGTCGACAATCAACAACAAGCATTGGCGGTACAGGCAGTAAATTTAAGTCAGAGAGATTACGGAACCTATGCGCTTTTTGGTATTCCGTTAGGCGATACAACTACAGAAACATTGATCACAGAAATTGATGAAGAGATCAAAAAAATGCAAACAGAATTAATTTCAGAAAGAGATTTTCAGAAACTTCAAAATACGTTTGAAAACAACTTTGTAAACTCTAACTCAGGGATGCAGGGCATTGCCAGCTCATTAGCTACTTACTATATGTTATATGAAGATGTAGATCTAATTAACAAAGAAATTGACATCTACAGATCTATTACACGAGAAGAAATTCGCGATGCAGTTAAGAAATACCTTAACCCTAACCAACGCGTTTTATTAAATTATCTTCCTGAAAGCACTAAATAATAATTTTGAAAACTCTTACAATGAAAAAATATATAAGTTTAGCAGTAGCATTTATTTTTTGTGCTACTTCAGTAATCGCACAAGTCGATCGAAGCATTCAGCCTAAAGCTGGACCTGCTCCCACCATAAATTTAACTTCCCCCAACACATTTGAAGCTAAAAACGGCATGAAAGTGATGGTGGTAGAAAATGATAAATTGCCACGTGTTCGTGTCCAATTAGTTTTAGATAATCCTCTGCATGCTTCAGGAAAAAAAGCAGGTGTAGAAGCAATTTTCTCAGATATGATGGGAAATGGAACTACCACTATTTCAAAAGATGCGTTCAATGAAGAGGTTGACTTTTTAGGAGCTACGCTGTTCTTTGGATCTGAAAGCGCTTTTGCTAGTTCACTTTCAAAGTATTTTCCAAGAATAATGGAATTAATGGCAGATGCAGTTAAAAACCCATTACTAACACAAGAAGAGTTTGAGAAATCTAAAACAAGAATGTTAGAAAATCTCAAAAATCAAGAAAAGGATGTTTCAGCAATTGCTAGTCAAATGGGAAGTGCTTTATTATATGGTAAAAATCACCCTAAAGGTGAATTTATGACTACCGAAAGTATTAGCGCTTTAACACTTGCAGATGTAAAAGAATTTTACAATTCTTATTTCTCTCCAGAAAATGCATACTTAGTAATTGTGGGTGATGTAAAGACTAAAGACGCAAAAAAAGTAGTAAATAACTATTTTGCTAATTGGAATACAAAATTAGCTCCAAAACAAACTATTGCACCTGTTACAGATGTAACCGTTACAGAGATCAATTTCATCAATATGCCTAATGCGGTTCAGTCTGAAATTATTGCTCAAAATGTAGTAAATCTTAAAATGAGTGATCCAGACTATCATGCGGTACTTTTGGCTAACGACATCTTAGGTGGCGGAGGTGAAGGAAATTTATTCTTAAATCTTCGAGAAGACAAAGGCTGGACCTATGGTTCATATTCTGGAATTGGAGCTGGCAAAGATGTATCTCGTTTTTCTGCTACAGCAAGTGTACGTAATGAAGTTACAGATAGTAGTGTGGTTGAAATGATCAAAGAGATCAAAATGATGAGCACAAAACCAGTAGATGCTAAGAGACTTGAGAACGCAAAAGCAAAATACAATGGACGTTTTATTTTGGCGTTAGAGAGTCCCCAGACTATTGCAAATTACGCGCTGAATATTGAAACAGAAGATCTTGACGAAGACTTTTATAAAAACTATCTAAAGAAAATCAATGCGGTAACCCCTGCAGACATCCAACGAGTCGCAAAGAAATATTTTAAAGCAGACAATCTACGTGTTGTAGTCGTTGGCAAAGGAGCAGAGGTGCTAGAGCCCTTAAAAACTGTAAAAGACCCTTCAGGAAAAGTGATTCCGGTAAAGTACTTTGACAAATACGGAAATCCAACGAAAGAGCCTGAATTCAGTAAGCCAATTCCAGTTGGGGTAACAGCAGAAACTGTATTAGCAGACTATATCAAAGCAATTGGTGGTGAGGAAGCAGCTAAAAATGTTAATTCTATCATGATGGAAGCTGCTGCTTCAATGCAGGGTATGCAACTAAACATGAACTCAAAAGTAACCAACAAAGGACAAAGTAAAGTTGTTGTTTCACTTGGCGGAAATCCAATGCAGACTATATTGTTTAATAATGGTACAGGTTACATGGTCGTACAAGGTCAAAGAATGGATAATGACGATACCATGAACAAGCAAAACATGATGACCACAAAGCCTTTTATGGAACTAGATGCTACAGGGGCATTGGAAGCCATCGAAACTATAAACGGAACAGATGCTTACCGAATTAATTTTGGCGAAGGTGTAAAAGCATTTTACGACACCACAACTGGTCTAAAAATAAGAGAAGCTGTAGATGTCACTATGATGGGGCAATCAAGCACGTCAATCACAGACTATAGTAACTACCAAGAAGTAGCCGGAGTTAAAATTCCATATACAGTAACACGTTACTTAGGACCCCAAGCTTTAGACTTTACAGTCTCTAAAGTGGTTGTTAATGAAGGAGTTTCAGATGCTGATTTTGAATAATCGCTTCGGAACGTTTTAAACTGAAAATGCCGCTCTAATGAGTGGCATTTTTCTTTTTACGTTTGTTCGAAAGGTAGACTCCAAATACAATAAGTGAAGCAGCCAACACCTGAAATACTGTAAATGTTTCACCATCTAACACGCCCCACATCAAAGCTACAATAGGAATAGTATAGGTCACAGAAGTTGAAAATACAGGCGTACTTATCTGAACCAATTTATTGAATAGAATTTTGGCAATCCCTGTTCCCACAACTGCCAATATTGCAAGGTATCCTAAGGATTCTAAGATCAAGGGATCTGTTGTAAAGGGTTGCTGAAAGAATTCAGAAAAGAACAATACAATGAGTGCAGGTATAATAAGAACTACAAAATTTCCAACTGCGATCGCTATTGCTGGAATATTTTGAAGGTATCGTTTAATAATATTGACATTACAGGCGTAGCATACGGAAGCAATAAGTACAAATCCGCTGTACAAATAATTCTGATCTGGATTGACTTCTGCTCCCACCCAAATCAACAAAAAACTTCCAAGAAGACCTACTAAAACTCCTACTAACTGACGTCTGGAAAAACCAATACTAAAGACAAGCGCACCAAGTAACAAGGTTACTATTGGTGTCGTAGAGTTTAGGACTGAAGCAACTGCACTATCAATTTCAGTTTCAGCAAAAGCAAACAAAAATGCTGGAAAAAAAGTTCCTAAAAAAGCGGAGATCACAATCCATTTCCACTCGTTTCGCTTAATTTTTTTAAGAGAATTAAATCCAATAAGCAATAAAAATGCAGCAGCGAATAAGGTGCGAAGAGCTCCCAACTGGAGTGGCGTAAGCCCTATCAATGCCTTTTTTATAAGAATAAAGCTACTGCCCCATACCAATGACAGAATAGCAAGATAGATCCATTTTTTAGTAATAGCCTTCATAATGAAGGCGCAAAGGTGAGAAATAAATAGTTGGAATAAAAAAATTACTCTGTAGGCAAGCTATAATTAAGAGGAAGCGTTTCGGCTAGCTTTTCAAAAGCCCAGTATCCTTCACAAAATACGGATAAGGGGTCTAATAATGCTCCAGAAGAATCAAGAATTGCTTTGTCATTTAATAAGGTTATTGATGAGGTCTGAGGACCAGCAGTTCGTAGTTCTTTATTATACCCAGAATTTAGGTAACGAGCTTCTTCTTTTTCATTTAGATATACTATACTTAAATAGTCTTCAAATGTAAGAACAGCCATTCCATTTATCGTTGTGAGTATGGTATCGTAGGATACGTTAGTCGCATACATCATATCAAGAAATTTCGGCAGGCGAATCTTACGTGTAACTAGGACTGCAGAATCCGCTTTTGTAATAGGGTATGACACATCCTTTGTGAAATCGATTAGGTCACTGTGTTCTTTAATATAGGCTCTTGCTTGTTTAATTTCTGCTTCTGAAGGCCTTGCAGGATTAAGTACCCGTCTAAACTGGTTGACTATAAAACCCTCCTCTTGTAGAGTTTGGTCTTGTAATGCCTTAAAAAAATGAATCATGGAGCCATTATAAGCTTTTTGACGGGCTTTGTTCCATTTTTTCGTTTTAGATTTTCCTTTTTTGAGCTCTTCAAATTTTGTATATCCTTTGAAAAATACTTTTTCAGTTGAAAGAGAAAATGCAATCAGATCGTATGTAATAAGATATCCTAGAGCCTTATTTTCAATTTTAAGGGGCTTGCGTGTGTCTGCAGTGAGAATATTATTTTCAAAATCAAAACTAAAAAGTATGTCTTTTGGGTTCAGGATTTCACAATCCTGAGACAATTCACTTTGTCCTATGAATGCATATTTAAAGCGGTTGAGATTATAATACCAATCTTCGTCATAGTGTTGTTTTTTTATAACAACTTCATCTAGCATATTACTTTGAGGAAAAAGTTTAAAAATGAGTAACTTCTTACGATCGCTCTCATTAAGTGAATAAGCAATTGTTTCATACCCTATATAAGACACAATTAATTGTTGTGCCCCTTCAGGTTGGGTAATGGAGAATTCTCCTTTTTCATTTGTAACAACGCCTACAGAGGTGTTATTGAAATAAACAGAAGCACTTTCGAGAGGTTCTTCCTTTTCAGAAACTACTTTTCCCGAAATAGTAATTTGTCCAAAAATGTTTCCGAAGAAAAAAACAAAAAATACCGTTGTAAGAAATCGCATATTAGGGTTTCTTCCACTCCATCGTTTCCATCAACGTTCGCATGTCATTACGAATGTATTGTACCGCAGGAAAAATAGAATCAAAATTAGGCTTTGCATCAAAATAAAGTGAGCCTGTTACAAAGTGGGTAAGGCTGTCTGTAAGATAAAATTGTGATTGTGATGCCGCATCTCCGTTTATAAAGTAAAACATTCCGTAGGCATCGTTATCTGGGTTTACAAAAGGCTGCTCCGGGATGCTTTGGGCTTTGATATTATGACCGTACGCAAGTTTTTGAGCATCATATAATAGATCGTTGAGATTTGCGCTGTCGGTTACTTGCTGGTAGGTCAAAAATATAGTGGCATCCATCATTGGGTAATCAATACGCATATTACAGTTTGAATCTGTTTTTTTCTCTGTATTGTCATTTTTTAAAAATGAATACGGGCAATTGGTTTGGAGTCTACTATAGGTAGGTTGCGGATAGTCAAGTCGTAGTTTTGCACTAGGCTTTACAGTTACATCATTTCTACAAGAAACTAACAGCACACTAACTATAAGAAAAAATAAATATCGCATATTAAGAAGGAACGATAGAAAGTTTAATTTGTTTAATTCGTTTGTTCTCAAACGCCTCTATGGTAAACGTATAGTGTTCAAACTTTAGTATTTCGTCCTTTTTTGGAAATCCTTTTGAAATCTCTAAAAGAAACCCTGCCAAAGTTTCGGCTTCACCTTTAGCATCTTCAAAAACTTGAGTGTTTTCAAGTTTAATCACTTTATAAAAATCTTTTAAAGCTGTTTTCCCTTCAAACACATAATTATGATCATCTAATTTAGAAAAAATTAAATCTTCATCATCAAATTCGTCACTGATTTCACCAACAATTTCTTCGATAATATCTTCCAAGGAAATTAGTCCACTCGTCCCGCCATATTCATCAACCACAATCGCAAGGTGCATCTTCATATCTTTAAATTCGTTGAGAAGATCATCCAGTTTCTTATTTTCGGGAACAAAATAAGGCTCTCGTTTTAAGCTCTGCCACTCCAGGTTTTTCCTGTCTATGTAAGGCATCAAATCTTTCACATATAGAATCCCTGTGATGTTATCCATATTATCTTTAAATACAGGTATTCTTGAATAGCCATTTTTTACTATTTCAGGAATGATATCCCGATAAGCAGCATCTTCATTTAAAGCAAAAATATCCATTCGAGGCTTCATTACCTGTTTGGTATCTGTATTACCAAATGTTACTATTCCCTGTAAAATTTTTTGTTCTTCTAAGGTAGTTTCCTGTTCGTCTGTAAGCTCCAGCGCTTGTGATAGTTGATCTACACTTAAATTTGATTTTTGCTTCCCGAATTTTCGCTCCATGTACAGTGTTATAGAACGCATAGGATTGCTTAACGGACTAAACAATGTATTGAGCACATTAAGTGGGTAAGCCATAAAAAACGCAAATGACATGTTGTTTCTACTAGCATAAATTTTTGGTAAAATTTCACCAAAAAGCAAGATAAAAAAGGTTACCACCACTACTTCTATGACGAAGCGTATTTGTGAATTGGTTATACCATCAAAAAATAAATTGCTGAGAGATGCAAAAAGCAACACAATGGCAATGTTGATAAGATTATTCGCAACCAAAATGGTTGCAAGCAGCTTTTTAGGTTTCTTAAGTAGTTTTTTTACTACGTCCAGCTTACGATTTGCTTCGTTTTCAGGATCTTCAATATCTGTTGCAGACAAAGAAAAGAACGCGTTTTCTGCTCCAGAAATTAAAGCAGAACAGCCCAGTAAAATAACTGTAATCACTATACTGGTGATGTCTGCAGTAGTGATAAGCGAAATAAAAAGGGAACTAGGAGGTTCTATATCCAATGGGTTGCTATTAATTACTACTAGAATGGTAAATCATCATTCTCTTCAGTTGGCTGTTGCACATGCTGTTGCTGAGCAGGTTTTTGAAGGGATTGCGTTTCTGAAGAAGACTGCATATCTCCTCCTTCATTTTTTGGTGTTAAAAATGTAAAGTCTGTACACTGTATTTCTGTGCTGTAGCGATCATTCCCCTGGTCATCCTGCCATTTTCGGTTTTTAATACGTCCTTCAATATATACTTTATCTCCTTTTTTTAGGTATTTTTCACAGATTTCGGCTCCTTTATTTCGCACAACTATCGTGTGCCATTCTGTATTTACAACACGCTCACCCGTCGTCCTGTTTGTATAGGACTCATTGGTTGCTAAAGGAAATCTCCCTATACTCCCACCCCCTTCAAAATAGTGCATTTTAACGTCGTCTCCCGTATGCCCAATTAGCATTACCTTATTTAATGTCCCGCTCATTTTTCTTTAAAATTTATTGTTACAAAGGTAGGTTTTGAGTTTTAAATATAAGTAAAATTTTGGGTTTTTAACTGCTGAAAAATTCAGTTATAAAATTCTGAAGTAACACTGGAACAGCATATTCTTTTACGTTCTTAATAGAAATACTGTTTGTAATTTTTTCTGAAGCTGAGCCAATCCAGAAGCGGGTATACAAATGCTGGTGTGACAATTTATGAATTACTGAAGTCTCATTGTACAAAGTGATTTCTGAAAGTTGGTGTTTTTTTGCTAATTCCTGAAAAGCGTTCATCTCCTTTAACTGAAATTCATTTATTTCTGAAGTACTTTCAAGTAACGGAAACTCATACAATCCCTGCCAAATTCCTTTACCCGTACGTTTTTGTAGGAGTGTTTTATCATTTTCAGAAAGGATAACGATATAATTAAAGTACCGCTTTTTTACGTTCCGTTTTTTGAGCTTCACAGGCAATTGTCCTACTGCATTGGTTTTATAGGCTTCACAGCGATCGTTAAAAATACAATTCGAACATTCAGGGTTTTGAGGCACACAATAACGTGCCCCAAACTCCATAAGCGCCTGATTATAGGTTCCTGGTTGTGACTCGTCCAATAATTGCTGCGCAAGAGACTTAAATTCTTTTTTTCCCTGAGTTGAATTGATAGGGGTATGCACTCCAAACACGCGGGACAAAACCCTATAGACATTACCATCGACTACAGCTGTAGGTTCGTTATAACAAATAGAAGCAATGGCACTTGCCGTATAGTCCCCAACACCTTTTAAGGTTACAAGTCCTTGATAATCTTTAGGAAACACCCCGTTACATGTATTTACAATATAGTTGGCCGTAAAATGAAGGTTTCGGGCTCTTGAGTAATATCCAAGTCCTTGCCAGAGTTTTAAAACATCTGTTTCAGATGCATTTGCAAGTGCTTCAACCGTAGGGAATGCCTCTACGAACTTTAAATAATAGGGCAATCCCTGAGCAACACGGGTTTGTTGTAAAATAATTTCAGATAACCAGATGTAATAGGGATTGTCACTCCCCCGCCAAGGCAAATCTCTTTTATGAATTAAATACCAAGAAGTGAGTTTATTAGCAAAAAAAGGGGCAAATTTTGGCATAAGACAAATGTAGCACTTCTCTATTTATTTTATAATATGTTAACCATTTGATTATTTGATATTAAAATCCTTATATTTGCCCTCTTAAAAAAATAAACGCTAATTAGTAAATTTAAAATTAAAAAAATGACGAAAGCAGATATCGTAGCAAAGATTTCAGAAAAAGAAGGAATGGAAAAAGGAGATGTACAAGCTGTCATCGAAACTTTTATGAGTGAAGTAAAAAACTCTCTTGAAGGTGGAGATAATGTATATCTTAGAGGTTTTGGAAGTTTCATTATTAAGAAAAGAGCTGAAAAAACTGGAAGAAATATTTCTAAAAACACAACGATTAAGATCCCCGCACATAACATCCCTGCATTTAAGCCTGCAAAAGTATTTGTAGAAGGTGTAAAAACAAACGTAGAAGTTAAGTAAATACTAACAATCCCGACCTTCATTGAGGTGTCGGGATATTTTAAAAAAATCTAAATATGCCAAGTGGTAAAAAAAGAAAAAGACATAAGGTAGCGACGCACAAGCGTAAGAAAAGAAGACGCGCTAATCGCCACAAAAAGAAGTAGTGATTTCACTACTTTTTTTTATTTATTATTACAAAAGTTCTTTGAAAATGGAATTGCAAAAAAGTTACCACCTTATAACTGTATTGTAGTTTCGACGGGTTTTTCTGAAAGGTATGCCTTTCAGAATAACAAAAACCTGTGATAAAATATTGTTTAATCCATTCCGACCCTTTAATTAAAAAGGTTGGGATAAAAATCAAAAAGCAAGTGAGCTACGAACTATTTATTCGATCCAGTTCACAAGAAGTTGATTTTGCCCTTTTAAAAGATGGAAAACTATTAGAGCTTCACAAGGAAGAAGAGGCTAACAAATTTTCTGTTGGTGATATTTATATCGCCAAAATCAGAAAAACTGTGCCTGGTCTTAATGCTGCATTTGTTAATGTAGGATATGAGAAAGATGGTTTTTTACACTATCACGATCTAGGACCAAAAGTTCTTTCTTTATTGAAGTTCGTAAAACGTGTAAGCACAGGCAAACTTAAAGATTATTCTTTAAAAGAATTCCCATTTGAAAAAGAGATTGATAAAAACGGAGGCATTAATACTGCCCTAAAGTCAAATCAATCTACTCTGGTACAAATTGTAAAAGAGCCTATTTCCACTAAAGGACCTCGTATAAGTTCTGAGCTATCTATAGCCGGACGTTATATTGTTTTGGTTCCTTTTTCAGACCGTATTTCTATTTCACAAAAAATAGAATCCAAGGAAGAAAAAGAAAGGTTAAAGCGCTTGATAACAAGTATAAGACCCAAAGGTTTTGGTGTTATTATACGTACAGTAGCAGAGGGCAAAAAAGTAGCAGAACTGGATAGAGATTTACAAAATCTCATGGATCGCTGGACAGCGATGTGTAAAAAGCTACAAGGAGCGCACCACCCAAGCAAGGTGCTGAGTGAGTTAGAAAGGGGAACATCACTTATACGTGATGTATTTAACGAATCGTTTACCAATATCTGTATTGATGACGAGACCTTATACTTACAAATAAAAGATTATGTGCAGGAAATTGCACCTGGTAAAGAAAATATCGTTAAATATTACGACAGCAAAGTACCCATTTTTGAAAAATTTGGTATTGAGCGTCAAATTAAAACTTCTTTTGGAAAATCAGTTTCAGGAAGCAAAGGTGTTTATTTGGTGGTAGAACATACCGAGGCCATGCATGTCATTGACGTGAATAGTGGAAACCGAAGTAACAAATCTAAAAACCAAGAAGACACTGCCCTTGAAGTAAACATGATTGCAGCTACAGAAGTAGCAAGGCAACTAAGGTTACGTGATATGGGTGGGATTATAGTGATTGATTTTATAGATATGTCCAGTGCGGCAAATCGAAAAAAACTCTATAATCATATGCGAGACGAAATGAAGGATGACAGAGCAAAACATAAAATTTTGCCTCCTACAAAATTCGGATTGATCCAAATCACTCGTCAACGGGTAAGACCAGAGATGAATATTAAAACAAGAGAAGAAGCCCCAACGGGTGACGACGGCGAAATTGAAGCACCTATTATTGTAGTGCAACGAATCACCGAAGATTTAAAAAGATTATTTAAAAAAGACTATAAAAAGATCACATTACATACGCATCCTTTTATAGCGGCCTTCTTAACAAAAGGCTTTCCATCTGTGCGAACCAAATGGTTTATGGAGCACAAAAAATGGGTGAAAATTCAACCAAGAGATGCTTACACGTATCTAGAGTATCACTTCAACGATAAAAACGGAGAAGAGATAAAATAGCAACCAACCCTTTCGATGTATTTCGGAAGGGTTTTTTTTATGCTTTTTTTTTGGGCGTTACCTTACGCTCATTTCTATCGCTACAGGTCGGGCTTTCGGCAGTCGCTTTTTGTTTTGTGCTTCGACAGGCTCAGCATGACAAAACAAAAGAGCTCCAACAGAGCCTCAATCCCTAACGCGAACACCCCTAAAGTCTCCTCTAGGGGACAATCCTAAAAATTCAATTTTTTTTATTTTGAATATATTAATGCACTTTAACATGACTGTCTAATTAAGAAATTAACATCTTAAAAAAATGTCCCCTAGAGGAGACTTTAGGGGTGTTTTTAATAAATAGTATTACATTTAACAAAATGCGAAATACTAACAAAACATACACCGTAGATGAAGCTACCCAAAAACTGGAAGCGTACTGTGCATACCAGGAGCGCTGTCATAAAGAAGTACATCAAAAGCTAAAGAATATGGGGATGATTCCCCAAGCCATTGACCAAATCATTCATCACTTGCTTCAACACAACTTTTTAAATGAAACCCGTTTTGCACAAGCCTTCGCCAGAGGGAAATTTCGAACCAAAAAATGGGGCAAACAACGCATCGTTCGGGAGCTAAAGTTTCGGGAGATTTCACAATTCAACATAACCCTCGCTTTAAAAGAAATTTCAGATAAGGATTATTTTGAAACCTTCGATGCCCTTTCAGAAAAAAGAATAAAACAACTAGAGGGAGAAACCAACCTTCAGAAAAAAAGAAAAAAATTAGCAGATTACTTATTGTATCGTGGCTGGGAAAGTCATTTGGTTTGGGAAAAAGTTCGGGAACTTATCAATTAGAAATAAGCACCAAACAATAATGTCTTATTTGTGAGATTTCTCGTCACTTCGCTCTGTCGAAATAACGCGAGTAAGCTACTCTATTCCCAGTTTTTTATGTGTTCTGTCGATGGCCTTTCGGTTTTTAGCATCGATCCAGGCTTGCCCTTTTCGTCTTCGCATAAAATTATCGTAATGACGCATCCAAAAAATATTGTAAATCGCCTTTGCCAAATTTTTAGGATTTCGGGCAATGGCACGTAAACTCATTGAAAATCCTGGTGTGATATATTTCATATAATGCCAGTAACCTTCGGGCATATACAGTACTTCCCCATGTTCCAAATGGGTCTTATACCCTTTCGCTTTTTTTAAAGCAGGCCATTTCTCATAGTCTGGATTCGACATGTCAATGTCTTCCCGATTGATCAGAGAATGCGGGATTTTATAGAGATAATCATTTTGCTTCTGGTCAAAAAGAATACATTCTTTCTTTCCGTGGAAATGAAAATGAAAGATATTTGCCAGGTCTATGTCATAATGCATAAACGTATGGCTATTCGTTCCTCCAAAGAATAACATGGGCAGTCCCTTCATTAATTTTATTCCAAAATCAGGATAACTATAATCCTTTTGAAGAATAGGAACTTCTTTTAAAATATTCCATAGAAAAATTCTGAATTTTGTAGGCTCTCGTTTTAATAAGTCGACATATTCCTTCATCTTCATTTTGGCGTGTGGTTCATTAAAACCATCTTCATGCGTCACTGGCCGATCATCGTACAAAGGAACTTCCTTATCACCAGCAACTGCTGCCATATAATCCAGATTCCATTTTGTATACGCAGGCCAATCTTCAATAAAACGCTCAATTACCACCGGCTTTTGAGGTTTAAAGTAGTTTTTTATAAAATCTTTTTTAGAGATCGTTTTTACCCGATCTATTTCCTGTAACTGCATATTATTATTGAAGAACGTAAAAGTATTAAAATTGTAGTGATTTACTTCACTGAGGCTTTTGCTTTTGCCTCTTCATTACGCTCAATGGTGTGGCCTGGACGTGTCCATTTTGGTTTTTCCCCTTGTGCTTTATATTTGGAATACTGTGCCTCTACAGATTCTGGCTGCGCTTTTTTAACAAAAGGTTTCATAGGTTCTAATCCTAACAACTTGAACATTTCCATATCCTCATTCACATCAGGATTTGGCGTGGTCAACAATTTATCTCCCGCAAAAATAGAATTGGCACCTGCAAAAAAGCACATGGCTTGTCCTTCCCGAGACATTTGAGTTCTTCCAGCAGATAATCGTACTTGTGTATTAGGCATTACGATTCGGGTAGTAGCGACCATTCGGATCATATCCCAAATCGAAATAGGCTCTATCTCTTCCATAGGCGTTCCTTCTACCGCCACTAATGCGTTGATTGGAACACTTTCGGGCTGCGGACTTAAACTCGCAAGCGCGACCAACATTCCGGCGCGATCTTCCAAAGCTTCTCCCATTCCAATAATTCCGCCACTACACACAGTCACATTTGTTTTACGAACATTCCCAATGGTATCCAATCGATCCTGATACGCACGTGTAGAAATTACATCCTTATAGTAATCTTCAGAGGTGTCTAAGTTATGATTATAGGCGTAGAGTCCTGCTTCAGCGAGACGATGTGCCTGATTTTCGGTGATCATCCCAAGTGTACAACACACCTCCATATCCAGCTTGTTAATAGTTCGAACCATTTCTAACACCTGATCAAACTCTTTTCCGTCTTTAACATTTCTCCAAGCAGCACCCATACATACACGGGAGCTTCCGCTAGCTTTCGCACGAAGTGCCTGTGCTTTTACATGAGAAACCGTCATCAAATCATTCCCTTCAATATCAGTATGGTATCTTGCTGCCTGTGGACAATACCCGCAGTCTTCTGGACAACCACCTGTTTTAATAGAGAGCAAAGTTGAAACCTGTACCTGATTAGGATTATGTGACTCTCGATGTACCGTAGCGGCATCATAGAGCAACTCCATCATGGGTTTATTATAGATTGCTACTATTTCTTCTTTGGTCCAGTTGTGTTTTATTTCGCTCATACCTATCTTCCGCGAAGGCGGGTAACTTTTAATTTAAGCAAGGCATTTTAGACCTACAAGCAGGCCCGCAGCAACATCTTGCAGGTTTTTAAAATGACAATCGTTCAAAAATAGGAAAATTGACGCTAGTTTAAGACGGTTTTTGTAGAATTATACTAACAGCATTACCACCAAAGCCTACAGCATTAATCATAATTGTTTTCAACTGCTTCGGAAGGTGCCGTGCATTTGCAAAAAATGGATTTTCAATAAATTTGTTATGCTGCAGCATCAAAATTGCCATCTCAATGCTCAATATTCCGGAAGCTGCAAAGGTATGACCCACTAACCATTTATTGGAGGTGAGTAACGGAAGTCTATTTTTAAAAACGATGTCAATAGCATTTTTTTCGGCCTTATCTCCTTTTACAGTTCCAGGGGCATGCATTACTATTGCATCTATCGTTTCTAATTCTGCGAGCGTCAACGCTCTTTGCATCGATTTCTGAAAACAATCGGCATTTTCTGAAATAGAACTGTTATGCTCTAATGCTTCTGAAGCAAATCCGTAGCCAACAACTACTGCTTTAGTTTTCTCTGAAACGCCTCTTTCCAAAACAGCAATCGCAGCTCCTTCGCCTAAGATCATGGTATTCTTTTTCTTCTGAAAGCGCATGCTTTCACAAGCCAACTTGTTTGGAGATTTTGAGTATAACTTCATCGCTTGCATCTGAGCACTTGTAAAAGGCGTTAAAGCCGCCTCTGTTCCTCCAACAATAAAAGCATCTGCCATATCTGCCTGTAACCATGCAATCCCGTTTAAAAGGGCATGCATTGCCGTAGAGCAAGTAACAGACTGATCTATGGAAATACCATCTAATCCTAATTCCTGTCCCACCCACGAAGAAATGTTTCCTGTGGTAGTGGTTGGTGATGTGAATGGAGAGACTTTATTCTCGGTTATAAATTGTTTGTGATAGGATTCAAATAAGCTGGTTGCACCACGGGAGGAGCCAATATTGACGCCAACTCTTTCAGTAGGAAGTATTTCTTTTATTTGTGGATGTTTAACTGCTAGTAATGCTAACAAAACAGCTCTGTCCAGATTTTTATAGGCATGATTCTCTTTCCGAAGTGATGCTATTGCAACTTCTAAATCTTTGGAAAGCGCAGCTACTTTTACGCCGTGTTTTTCAGAAAAAAAAGAGGTTCCGGAACGATAGGATTGCCAAACATCTTCAGTTTTAGATCCCAATGGAGATACTGAAGAAATGTGTGTTATAGAAATAGGGTGTTGCAACGGCTGAAGTTTTGCTGCAAATTTACAGCTTCGCCAAAGTATGTTCAATAGAATTGTAGATTTTCTGCAATTGATCGTCTGTAATCACAAAAGGAGGAAGCACATAAATGGTATTTCCTAAGGGACGAAGACACACACCTTGTTTCATAAAATGGTCATATAAAGCCGAACGCGACGTTCCGTAACGTTCCATTTCTTTGGTTAATTCAAATGCGAGAATGAGTCCTTTAGTACGTATATTTTTTACTTTCGAATTTTCCTTCAGACGATCCGCAAACTCTTCGTGAGCCAGTTCAATTCGCTTTTTATGTTGTTGCATTGCTAAAGAACCCAACAAATCAATTCCGGCAATGGCAGCAGCACAACCTAACGGATGTGCACTATAGGTATGTGCGTGAAAAAACCCTTTGGAAGGCTCTTCACTTAAAAATCCATCAAAGATCCTTTGAGTACACGATGTGATACTCAGCGGAAACATCCCTGCGGTGAGCGCCTTACTTAAGCACATAATATCGGGCTTACATTCAAGAAAATCTGAAGCAAAGTTGCGCCCCGTTTTTCCAAATCCGGTCATGATCTCATCGGCAATACACAACACATCGTTTTCTTGGCATTTTTTAATGAGCCTATCCAACCCTTTAGCCGAATGAAATTTCATTCCCGCAGCACCTTGTACTAAAGGTTCAAAAATAAAAGCTGCACATTTGTTTTCTGAAAGAATGGCTTCTAGCTGTTCTAATACTTCATCAATCGTGTCTTCTTGAGGGGTTGGAATTCGTTTTACATTCAGTAAAAAATCTTCAAAGGGACCGTTGTACGACGATATCCCTGAAGCGCTCATCGCTCCAAAGGTATCGCCGTGAAATCCATCTTCGAACGCAATTAACGTATCTCTTTTATCAGCTTTGTTGTGATGGTATTGCAAGGACATTTTTATAGCTGCTTCCACAGCGGTAGAACCATTGTCGTTAAAGAAAATCTTCTGCTGATTGGCTGGTAGAATCTCCATTAATTTTTCTGAAAGCTGTACGGCAGGCTTGTGAGTGAATCCGCTAAACATGACAAAATCCAATTGTTCCATCTGCTGCTGTACAGCTTTTATAATTTCGGGATGACCATGTCCATACATACAGGTATACCAGGATGCAATTGCGTCGATATATTCCTTTCCATCTTCATCCCAAAAGAGCGCCCCTTTGGCTTTTACAATACCAATAGGTGGTGCAGCCGTCTTATGCTGTGTAAGAGGATGCCAGATATGTTTGCTGTCTCGTTTTGAAAGGTTCATGTTGCTTATTATGTCATGCTGAACCTGCCTGTCGTGCCTTGGCAGGCAGGCTTGTTTCAGCATCTCATTTATCGAAATAAATCTAGGGTTTTTAATATTGGGTTTACCTCTTTAATTAAATTTAGCTTCCACTCTTTATGCCAATTTTTTAATTGCTTTTCTCTAGCAATAGCCTGTTCAATGTTACTAAACGCTTCAAAATAAATCAAATCCTTCAGGTTATATTTTTTTGTAAAAACAGAACTTATTCCATCATTATGCTCAATTATTCTTCTCTGAAGATTTGAAGTAACTCCAATATAAAAGGTGGTTCTATATGTATTTGTGAGTATGTAAATATAACTTGTTTTCATTTGATGTGACCCTGAAACAAGTTCAGGGTGACGTTAGGATTGTTCTAAACTTTTCAGCATACTCCTTCACCACATTTTGATCAAAATACGGTTCTTCCTCAATACGTCCTAATACAGGAACACCGCTCATTTTTTTTATGATAGATTCAGTAGAAGGATGTTCATTTCCGCTGAATATAATTCCGAAGACATTTAAATTTCTAGCCTTTAGCGCTTCGATAGTTAATAACGTATGATTGATACTTCCCAGATAATGACGTGAAACGACGATCACTTTATCGGAAGGCTGAATTAGGTCTATAATTGTTTCCGAATCATTTAGTGGCACTAATAATCCGCCCGCACCTTCGATTACTAAATCATTTTGAGTATCTGGGCGTTTTATGTTTTTTACAGAAATAGAAACTTGATCGATTGCCGCCGCAGCGTGCGGACTCATAGGCGCATTTAAAGTATATGCACTTTTATGAAAAACAGTTTTTTTATTTGAGACAAGCTTTTCGACTTTGTGTGTATCGCTATTGTCTAACTCACCTGCCTGAATGGGTTTCCAATAATCGGTCTGTAAAGCTTCCGTTATAATTGCAGAGACAATCGTTTTACCAACTTCGGTAGAAATGCCTGTGATAAAGTAGGTAGAATTCATAGTGTATTAAATTTTATTTTACATTCATCACAACGATAGTCATACCTAGTATAAAAAGGCAGAAGCCCAAATAAAAGACCACTAAAAAGAAAAGCCACTAAAGATTTGAAATCTTGAATATGTGAAATTAAATGAATTTTTGAACTCATACAATTTGGACAACTTATTTTTTCTCCCTCATCGGTAATCGAATACTCACTTATAGAATTTAAAATGTGTGTAGCGTTGTCTATGTCTTTTCTTGCAACATTCAATTTTACGCCTCCAATGGCATTGCTAACCAAAGGATCTGTATCTATGGTGTGTTCATCACTTAAATATGTTCTAATACCTTCAGATTCTAAAAGACCTCTAATAATTTTTGCTTCAGAAGAATATGTAAAAGTTGCAACAGTTATAAAAGTAGAATCCATTTTAAAAAATTATAAATGCTCTTTGAGTAAAGATACCATCTTTTTAATTTGATCTTCCGTATTAAAACTATGAATACAAATACGCAAACGTTCCTGTCCTTCAGGAACTGTAGGTGACAGAATTGGTTTTATATCAAAACCTTCTTTTTTCAATGTTTCTGAAAGGTTTTTAACATGATTGTTTCCTGGAACAATACAACTTTGAATGGCAGTATTGCTGCTAATGAAAGATGCGGAAAGTTGTAATGCTGCTATTTGTGATTGAACTAAGCTAATGATTTGATATAGCTTTTCAATTTGTAATGTTTTAGAGAGCATTTCATATGCCGCAGTAATGGTTGCCAAGGTATGGGGCGGGAGTGCTGTGGTATAAATTAAGCTTCGAGAGAAATTAACAAGGTATTGTTTCAATACTGAAGCTCCTAAAATTGCAGCTCCGTGACATCCTAAGGCTTTTCCGAAGGTAACAATTCGTGCAAACACATCATTTTCAATTCCAAGTTCTTGAACAAGTCCGACTCCATGTTTTCCAAGAACTCCTACCGCATGCGCTTCATCGATGATCAAATGAATGTTGTTTTCTGCACAAAAATCTGAAAAAGCTAAAAGGTCTGGCGAATCACCATCCATAGAAAATACAGATTCGGTAACCAGGTAAACTTCTGTAGTATCATTGAGGCTTCGACTGTGCTCAGCCTGACACTTCCGTTTTAAATCTTCCAAATCATTATGAATAAACTTTACCGAAGTCGCATGACTCATACGTATCCCATCACGGATAGAGGCATGACATAATTCATCATAAAAAATAACATCTCCCCGTTGTGGCACACTACTGAAAAAACCAAGGTTCGCATCATAGCCACTGTTAAAAACAAGGGCGGCTTCTGCATTATGAAAGTTTGTAATTTGAGTTTCAGTTAAGGAATATAGTGTATGATTTCCTGAAAGTAATCGAGAGCCTGCAGCACCATTTTGTTTGAGATTGTATTCTTCAAGAATTTCTAGAGCACGAATATAAATGGTTTCATTTTTACTAAACCCTAAATAATCGTTTGAAGAAAAATCAATTAAATCGGCAGACCCACCAAGTTTCCGAAGCGAATTATTTTGGGTACGTTCTTCTATTTTTTTCTGAAGCTTCTTAGGTAACATGCTTCAAAGATACATAGCATTTCTCTGAATACTTAAAATGAAATTTTCTATTTTAGAGTATCAATAAAAATTATATGATTACGTACCATTCCTGCACTACAGATGACGAATTGCGACAAATTTTAAAATTACAGCATCAAAATCTACCTGCTTCAGTTTCTAAGGATCAAAAAAAGACTGACGGATTTGTAACCGTACATCACACTTTTGAATTACTGAAAGAAATGAATAAAACTTGCCCACATATGCTAGCAAAAGATGGTAATCAAGTGGTTGGATATGCGCTCTGTATGCACCCTAAATTTGGAGATGAGATAGACATTTTAAAACCTATGTTTGCTGAAATATACAAGCATTTCTCTAATCAAAATGAGATGCTGAAACAAGCCTGCCTGCCAAGGCACGACAGGCAGGTTCAGCATGACATTAAAAATTATTTAGTAATGGGCCAGGTGTGTATCGCAAAAGCCTATAGAGGTCAAGGAATTTTCAGAAAATTATACGAAAAGATGAAAGCTGAAGTGATCCCACCTTTTTCGTGTATCATTACCGAAGTGGATACTAAAAACAAACGCTCATTGCAAGCACATTTTGGGATAGGCTTTCAGAAAATGAGAAGTTACCAGTCTGGCGGACAGGATTGGGAGATAATATATTTAACTTAATTTGTTCTTTAATCAATCCATTTTTTATCATAGGGATCTGATGCATCTAATAAATCAATTTCTAATTTTGTTGCTATTTTTTTACCAATAACTAAAGCATCTTTATAATTACCACATCCAGAAATTACTATATGTTTATTTGAATTATACCATAGGTTTATAAGATAGAAGCTTTCTCTTTTTTGAAACACAGAGATATAATCTAGGGTATCTAAATTTTTCCACGAACCCCACTTTATAGGACCTATATTGTATATTATTTTAAATTGATTATTTTGAAGATCGAAAACATAATCATTGATTATTGAAAATTTTATCCCTATTGAAATCAAAATAGTCAAAATTCCAATGGTTTCTATTGGCAGGCTTATCCATATATCGTGAAAGTTAACACCTACAAACATTAAATAAGCAATTACAATTGAAAGTGTAAAACAAAACCCTGAAACAATAGTTTGCCAAAAGGGCCTATTTCCTTGTGAAAAGTATGCGTCAATTTTCCTGTCCTCTTTTAAAATAGGTCTTACTATATCATCAACAATTTCAAATTGCTGATTTGTATTTCCGTTATGAAATTCAATTTTGAGTTGCTTCGCGATTTGCATCGAATATTGTATTGCTGTATCGCAATTCAGAAAAGAATTGATAAAAAAGTGTTTGTTAGAATCATACCATAAGTTGACTTCAAAATTGCCTTCAACATTTTCATGTACTGAAACATATTCCAGTTTTCTAAAACTCCGCCATTTTCCGAAGCCAATTACCCCAATCCTTTTTACTGTTTTATATTTCCTGTTTTTAAAATCAAAATGATACTCCCTAACCATCCCAAACACAGTTCCAGGAACTATGAAAATTAAAGCCATTAAAGTACGCCCTATAACAATTTCATATACAGAAACATCAGTATGGGTATTTAAGGTGTCAAACCCTTCCCATAAAACAAAACCTGCGATAGAATAACATACTATAGCAATTAATATTTTATACCAGGCTTTTTTACTATTTACAATTGTTATTTCATCATTAGTAAGCATAAACAAGTATACAAAATAAAGCTTGGATTGGTTTTAACAAAGGCATTAGTAGTCGTTATAAAAAAATCCCAAACTTCATTACTGAAATTTGGGATTTATCATCTTTGATGATACAGATTTTAATCTGCCAACACCATTACTTTATTATTATTCATTTCTACAGTTCCTCCATTGATGTGAAGTACCCATTTCCCATCTTTCTGAGTGAATTTATTTTTAAATCCTTCAGCGATGGTTGGATTACCTTTAAAACGAACTTCCCCTTCAACCAGTAGCGATACAATGGCTGCGTGGTTGTTCAGCATTTGAAATTCTCCTTCCATACCTGGAACGGTCACACTTTCTACTTCTCCGCTTACCAATGAAGCTTCTGGGGTTACTATTTCTAAATACATCGTTATTAGTTTTCAGTAAACAGACACAGTATGCAGTTACTGTAAACTGCTACTGAGTACTAGATACTATTTTTATGCTTCCGCCAACATTTTCTCTCCAGCCTCGATTGCTTCTTCGATAGAACCTTTCAAGTTAAAAGCTGCTTCTGGAAGGTGATCTAATTCACCATCCATGATCATGTTAAATCCTTTGATTGTTTCTTTAATATCTACCAATACTCCTGGAATACCTGTAAACTGTTCTGCCACGTGGAATGGCTGTGATAAGAAACGTTGTACACGACGTGCGCGGTTTACTGCCATCTTATCGTCTTCAGATAATTCTTCCATACCCAAAATAGCAATAATATCTTGTAATTCTTTATAACGCTGTAACAACTCTTTTACACGTTGTGCACAGGCATAATGTTCTTTTCCTAAGATCGATTCGGTCAAAATTCTTGACGTAGAATCCAAGGGATCTACCGCTGGGTAAATTCCAAGCTCGGCAATTTTACGTGATAATACTGTTGTTGCATCCAAGTGTGCAAACGTTGTTGCCGGTGCTGGATCGGTAAGGTCATCTGCAGGTACATAAACCGCCTGTACAGATGTAATAGATCCTTTTTTGGTAGAGGTAATACGCTCCTGCATCGCACCCATCTCTGTTGCTAATGTTGGTTGGTATCCTACCGCAGAAGGCATACGACCTAATAGTGCCGATACTTCAGAACCTGCTTGCGTAAATCTAAAGATATTATCAACGAAGAACAGTACATCTTTTCCTTGTCCGTCACCTGCACCATCTCTAAAATATTCAGCAATGGTCAAACCAGATAAGGCCACACGCGCACGTGCTCCAGGTGGCTCATTCATTTGTCCAAATACGAAGGTAGCTTTACTTTCTTTCATGGCTTTTTTATCCACTTTAGAAAGGTCCCATCCCCCTGCTTCCATAGAGTGCATAAAGTCCTCTCCGTATTTAATAATACCCGACTCAAGCATTTCTCTCAAAAGGTCATTTCCTTCACGTGTTCTTTCCCCTACTCCTGCGAATACCGAAAGTCCACCGTGACCTTTTGCAATATTGTTAATCAACTCCTGGATCAATACTGTTTTACCTACACCAGCACCTCCAAATAAACCAATTTTACCTCCTTTTGCATACGGCTCAATAAGGTCAATTACTTTGATTCCTGTAAATAAAACTTCGGTAGAAGTTGAAAGATCTTCAAATTTTGGAGCTTCACGGTGAATTGGAAGTCCGTTGTCTCCATCTTTTGGCAAGTCACCAATTCCATCAATTGCATCACCAATTACATTAAACAAACGTCCGTATACATCATCACCAATGGGCATTTGTATAGGCGAACCTGTCGCAACAGCATCTACTCCACGGCTTAAACCATCTGTAGAATCCATCGAAATGGTTCTTACAGTATTTTCACCCACGTGAGACTGTACTTCAAGAATTAATTTGTTTCCGTTATTATTTACTTCAAGACTATCGTAAATCTTTGGAAGTTCAGCTCCATTAGCAAACTCAACGTCTACTACCGGGCCAATAATCTGTGCAACTTTTCCTGTAACTTGTGACATTATTAACTGTTTCTTTTTAAGTTATCTAAGGGAGTACTTTTCACCCTTTTTTTCAACGGTGCAAAGATAGTTTTTTCTGTTTTAATATTACAACGGATTTTTGGATATTTTTTTAGAGTGTTTTTGGGAGACTCCTACTTCGCTATTGCTACGTAGCACCGCGCTTTTCGCATTACATGGTAAGTTGCTTCAATCGCTGTCTCACAGAATTCCCTTTGCTTATTCAACCGGATATAAAGAAGAATAGTGGTTTTATCTTTTCACTATCTTTAACGTTGTTGATTTATTTAAGTTTACAAGATAGATTCCACTTTCAAAAGCAGCCATATTTAGCTCTTTAGACATTTCATCTAAAGCTTCTATAACACGCAATCGTTTTCCTAACATATCATAGATTTCAATATGAGTAATAGGAGTGCCTTCAGAAGTAATCGTTACACGCTCTGTTGTTGGATTGGGAAATACAGAAAATGAATCATTCTTACTCTCTGGATTGGAGAGAATATTATCATTTTTTGTAACCACAAACAATCCGCCATTATCTGAAAAATTGGTAATAATCAAATTGCCACTTTCAAAAAACGGATAGACATTCCATGCTCCAGGGTCACCAATAGAAGCACTTGTTCTATCATCTGCAGGCCAAGTATCAAAATAACCAACTTCCTCAATATTGCGATTATCTATATCACTAATATCCAATACCCGCATTCCTCCACTATACGCAGACAGATAAATTTTATCTCCTTTTACATACACATTATGATCTACCGCAGGAGTTTCTCCTATATATTGCATATGCTCTACAGGATTGTCTAAATCTGTCATATCCATTATGATCAATCGCAACATATTTCCATTAAAAACTTCATCCAGTTCGTCTGTGACTACAAAATATTTTTGATCTTCGGTAAACCAGCCCTGATGCGTATACTCTACATCACTATAGGATATCTCTGATAGTGTCTGCGGATTTCCTTTGTCTGAAACATCTACAAAGACAACTCTGTCCTCATTACTTCCCACAAATAACTCGATCCCCTGATAATCTGAATCCGGACCATTATACATGACTATTTGTGCATCATGCGTGTACCCTTCTCCAGCAAAACCTCCAGCTGCAATAGGATTCGGTGGATCTTGAATATTGACAAAATGAGGTCCTCCCGAAAAGGTATTTGTTCCAATTCCATACGCAAATCCACTATCTTCATTGATAGCAATATTATGTGCAGAGCCAAACCCTGTGTAAACACCATCATCTTCAAAGACAACAGGCGGATTTGTTACATTTCTTAACTTTGTAAGATCGAATATTTGCATTCCATGACCACTTATCTCACTAACAATAAAAGCATAGTTATTATATACTTTTACATCGTGCCAGTTCCCTTGAAATTCATTTAAAACTGGTGAAATTAATTTTCCTAGATATATCGGATTTACTGGGTCTGAAACATCCACATACCCAGAACCATTTCTTAATGCGATGATGGCATATTCCTTTCCAGTAGTTGAGTCAGTCCATCCCCATGAGTCGCTAGAAGAATTTGCCTCAAACGTCGTTAGCGGAATATTAGAGAGCAATGCGTAATCATCACACGGATAGATTCCAGCTCTATTCGTTACAGTATCACACGGAGTCTGTGAATAGCTAATGGAAGAAAATATAAATGTAAATAGTAGCAATTTTTTCATAATAGATTTTAAAGAATTATAATTTTTCACACAATGTACGAACACTATTTTTAAAAAGCTGCAATATCTTTTCTGTTACTTGGTCATTAATATTAATATCCCTTCCATCAATCTCAACAACAGGAGTCAATTCTCCCATCGTTCCTGTTGCAAAAACACCGTCTGCATTATATAATTGGGATAAAGTAAGGTCTGCTTCTTTAATCTCAATATTATTTTTTTGGCATAATTCAATAACCGTAGCTCTTGTAATGCCAGGAAGACATGCGTGTGCATAGGGAGTGTAAACAACCTCATCCTTTATCATAAAAAGATTGCTTCCGTTTAGCTCGGCCACAAAGCCCCGGTCATCCAACATCAATCCAGCATCCTTTCCAGCGACATTGGCTTGTATCTTGGCAATGATATTGTTTAGTAAATTGTTATGATGGATCTTACTATCCAAAAACTGAGGTGAATTTCTCCGCTGGCTGGTACTTATCACTTTTATTCCGCTGGTATTATCATAGACCAAAGGTTTCCATTCGGCTAAGACAATTAAACACGATCCATCTTGATTTAGCCTAGGATCCATCCCACTGGTAATTTTTTCTCCCCGCGTAAGTGTCAATCGGATATGGGTTTCATCGGTCATTCCATTAGCATCTAATGTCATTTTGATTGCTTTTTTAATTTCTGCTTTGGAAGGAATATCTGTAAACGCTACTGTTTTTGCACTTTCCTGTAATCTGGTCAAATGTTTGTCCAGACATACAATTCCTTCTGGGTAGACTCGTAAGCCTTCCCATACAGCATCCCCGCCTTGTACTGAACTATCAAATACCGAAACTTTTGCTTCATTTCTGTGGTACAACTTGTCTTTTACAAAGACATGTATATCATCATTTTTTGGATTTCGTTTTTGTAACATTTAATCGTTTTTTAAAAGGTGTATTTTTAAAATATTGTAATAGATCAAAGCTTCATCCAGAACTAGTTGTAGTCTTTCTGGTATATGTTGATCGCTTGTTTTTTGAACCGAAAACCCTTCAGAATTATGAACATTTTGATACCAATGCTTTGCCCAGATTCCATCTTCTGGGATTCCGCCTTTTTTCCAATGCAGCATTCTTTCATAAAAAGGAATTTTTAATAGTTCACAAAGTTTCCGAAGGTATTGTTCAGGATTTTTCAGCAATTCATCACTGTCCATAACAATTGGAGTTTTATGATGTTCTTTCAGAAACAAAAATAACTCAGATGCTTTTTTAATTCCTATATCACTTATCGTAGGATTCTCAATCACTTTTGAAAAAGAGGCTAGTAATTTTTTAGGGTGGCGAATTAATATTACGTTTCCCCAGTTTAAAATATGGGTTGGCGTTTCAGAAAGGTAATGATGTGCCATTCCTTTTATAAAGACGTGAGAAGTTTCAGCAAGTAATTTGATATTTTCTGTCACTTTTTTATCTGAAAGCTCCATCGTACGTATAATTTCTGCTTTGGAAGGATGGGCAACTTCGACACGACCATGTTTCAGATAAAATCCATAATACGGTTCGTCCAAAACCCTACAGTCTTTGCGTTGCGCAAAGCTATACATCAATGCCGTTGATAAATTACGCGGCCCAGAAATAAGGTTGATGATTTTCACCTTCTAAAAGTAGAAGATATTTTGATAAGTAGAAAGTAAGCTGAAAGTTATTCTACCGTAACCGACTTTGCTAAATTACGTGGCTGATCCACATTTCGGTTTAACATCACCGCTATGTGATACGATAGTAATTGTAGCGGAATAGTGGTCACTAACGGACTTAAGGTTTCAGGAGTTTTAGGAACTTCCATAATGTAATCTGCCAGCTCTTTTACCTGGGTATCTCCTTCGGTTACCACAGCAATGATCTTGCCTTTTCGGGCTTTGATCTCTTCAATATTACTTACCACTTTTTCGTAATGATTACTGTTTACGGCAATGACCACCACTGGCATTTGCTCATCGATTAAAGCGATGGGACCATGTTTCATTTCAGCAGCCGGATAGCCTTCGGCATGAATGTAGGAGATTTCTTTTAACTTTAAAGCACCTTCTAGAGCTACAGGGAAGTTATAGCCCCTTCCGAGGTATAGAAAATTAGCAGCATCTTTAAACTTTGAAGCAATTTCTTTGATTTTATCATCACTTTGCAAGGCTTCTTCCACTTTTGCTGGGATGGTATCCAACTCGCGCAGGTATAACATATAGTCCCCTTTGGAAATAGTACCACGAACCTTGGCCAAGCGTAATGCCATTAATATTAGTACCGTAATCTGAGTGGTAAATGCTTTAGTAGAAGCAACTCCAATTTCTGGGCCGGCGTGTGTATAAGTACCACTATGGGTTTCTCTCGAAATCGTAGAACCTACCACATTACAAACACCATAGACAAAAGCTCCTTTTTCTTTAGCCAACTTAATTGCTGCGAGCGTATCTGCAGTTTCACCACTTTGAGAAATGGCTATCACTACATCTTTTTCGGTTATAATTGGATTTCTATATCTGAATTCTGAAGCATATTCAACCTCAACAGGAATACGAACTAAATCTTCAAAAATATATTCGGCCACAAGACCAGCATGCCAAGAGGTCCCGCAGGCTACAATAATAATACGGTCTGCATTGGTAAACTTTTCGATATAATCTTCAAGCCCGCCTAGTTTTACAATCCCTTCATCGGGCAACAATCGGCCTCTATAGGTATCTTTTATTACGGAAGGCTGCTCATAGATTTCTTTCAGCATAAAATGATCATAGCCTCCTTTTTCAATTTGCTCAAGGTTTAACTGAAGCTCATGAATATTGGGTGCCACAATCTTATCATCTTTAATTTTACGTACACGCACTTCACGTCCGCGACGTATGATCGCCATTTCTTCATCTTCCAAATAAATGGCATTATTTGTAAATTCTATAAAAGGAGAAGCATCACTCGCCACAAAAAATTCGTCATCACCAATTCCGATTGCCAAAGGACTTCCCAATTTTGCCACTACAATTTCATCTGGCTTATTGCGATCAAATAGAGCAATAGCATAGGCTCCTACCACCTGATTTAAAGCAATTTGCACTGCCTTTCCTAACTTAACACCTTCTTTCTTTTGGACTTCTTCTACAAGGTTAACCAGCACTTCTGTATCGGTATCACTTTTGAAGGTATATCCTCTATTAAGTAGCTCTTTTTTAATAGAAGCATAGTTTTCAATAATCCCGTTATGAATAATCACAAGATTGCCACTATTAGAATAATGTGGGTGGGAGTTAACATCATTAGGAACACCGTGTGTAGCCCATCTTGTATGGCCAATTCCTAGAGAACCTTTGGTATTCGTTCCATCTGAAAATTTTTTTTCAAGGTCTGCGACTTTCCCTTTAGTTTTACAAAGTGCAATGTCTTGCCCATCGTAAATTGCTATTCCTGCGCTATCGTAGCCTCTGTATTCAAGACGCTTTAATCCATTTAAAATAATAGGATATGCTTCTCTTTTACCAATGTAGCCTACAATTCCGCACATATAAAATAGTATTAATTAGGTTCTGTATAAAATATCTGAAGTTTTAATCGCTTATCAACATCTGGAGAAAGGTTTCCATGAAACACAGTTCCTTCTGGCGAAATAACTCCTCCTGTGGGTACAGAAGATAAGAAAGGAGACTGAACGTTGCGTAAGTCTTGAAAGTTTCGGTTTAACACATTCTGTGTCACCATGACAGCTAACGGAACATTGGTAGAATCCCGATTGATTAAATTACTGATATGTCTTGTAATTCTAATTTTATAGAAATCTCCAATTTCGTCACTTCCTCTCTCCAGTCTTTCTAAGTGGACAATTTTTGAGTCTACAGCTACAAGTGAGACAGAAGGATCAAAATCATAATCAACCAGCAATTGTCCATTTTTTGTATCATAAATTATTATACGTTCTGGCTCTGTTTCTCCCCCTTGAATTCTATTTTGATCTACATAAAAAATTAAGTTAGCTTCATTAATAAGCCATTCTCTCTCACGTAAAATTTCAAGTTCATCTGCAATTCCATTATTATCTTCATCTGGACCAAATAACTCTACAATTGTAGCAATACCACTACCTCCTCTGGCATACAAAGTTTCTTCTCCATTTGTAAAATCCTGTGAACTTAGTTCTTGTTCAACAGATGGCGTAAGATCATTTTTAAATACATTCACATTAACACCGTCAAAACTCATTTCAAAGGTTTTTTCATCTCTCTGATCTGTGACTGTGGCATTGTCTTCGGTATAATGAATTGTTATTGAAGCATCATCAAGGTTAAAAAGAATTAAATTAGTATTTGCTCCTGAGCCGTCTACATTGAAATATATTCCCCTAAAATAATTTTTAAAGTTATTATTACTTAGCAATACTGACTGTCCTTCTTGATCTATAATAAGTTCCTCCCAAAATTCTTTTGGTAATTCAACACGTATTCCAGGTGGAATAAGTTCTTCATCATCCTCTCCTTCATTTTCGATAAATCCTTCGGCTCTTGGTACAAAATCTTCGATTGTAAAAATTGTTTCTCCTAAAAAGCTTTCGAATAATGGTGCTTGATCAGAATAGTATTTTTGAGGCTCTTCAAAACCTGAAGTAGGGTCAAAATCTCTCAATAAAAAATTTGATCTCACCAAACTAATATCTATAGGGTCCTGGCCAAAAATCGAATCTAATGTATATGTTACGCCACCTGTGGTTTGAGTTGCTTGGCTAAAAAAAGGAATATACATAATAACACTATCTACTACAGTGTTTTCGCCAAAATCAGGAGCAATTCTATCAAGTGTAATTTGTGACAGAAGGTTAATCGTTGACTTGCCATAGACAGCATCTGTATAAGTACCTAATTGATACGTTGGAAGATTATTTGACTCCACAGAGGTTAGTTTTCTGCTATAGGAAACTACTGTATTTGCATCAGTAAATTCATTTTCAATATTTGGATCTCCTACAATATCTGCTCCTAAAGTTGCGAAATCTTCTTCGCAGGAAGCCAATAGAATAATAGCTACTAAAAGGAGGGTGACTTTGGGGATGATATACTTAATTTTCATGTATTCTATTTCGTTTATGCTGTAACGGTTGTTACAATGCTTTAGTATTATTTGTAAAGACGAGAGAGGTTTAAAATAATTTCAGCATTATGATTCTTCTTCAAGAACTTTGGTAGTGTAAAAATTAAGATATGCTTCTTCGGCTTCTTCTTTTGGTGTATAAGACAATACAGGTTTGTCAAGACCATCCAAATAAGTCTGCAAATCATCTGGAATCGAATCTGAAGCAACGATTGCCGCATCACTATTCTCAATTGCAGTCTTCATTACATTCACATAATTTGGATTCTTTAAGCTTTCAAGTACCTCCTCGTCAATAGCATCAAACATGATTTTATCTACAACAGCTTCGTTTAATTGGCCTTCAAATCCATTACTGTAAACCGAAGTTACAATTTTACTGTTTTCAAAGAGAGGTTCATTCCCGTAATAGTTTCTGAGATATAGTGGTAAAAATGAAGCTAACCAACCATGCACATGAATAATATCTGGCGCCCAATTTAATTTCTTAACTGTTTCAATGACTCCTTTTGCAAAAAATATAGCACGTTCGTCATTATCTTTAAAAAGATTCCCTTCTTCATCTGCATAGGTCGCTTTCCGCTTAAAGTAATCTTCATTATCAATAAAATAAACCTGCATACGCTCCTTTGGAATAGAGGCTACTTTGATAATAAGCGGCATATCCAGATCATTAATCACAAGGTTTAATCCGCTTAATCGAATTACTTCGTGTAGTTGATGACGACGTTCATTAATATTTCCATAACGAGGCATAAAAATTCTAATTTGCCCGTTTTTATTGTTTACCATTCTGGCTGCTTCAAACGACATTGAAGAAATCTCGGTCTCAGGTAAGTAAGGAACCACTTCCGAAGACACATATAAGACTCTTTTATCTTTCATAAAGTACTGCTTTGTTTAAGTTTGCAAAAGTACAAAAATTTATGCAGATTGCTTTCAATAACTTACTTTTACGGCACGTAAGCTACAATTTATGAAAGTCTTTACCGCTGCAGGAAAATTAAACGAATTTATCGATCCACTTAGAGGCACTAAAAAAATAGGTCTTATACCTACTATGGGAGCATTACATGAAGGTCATTTATCTCTGGTAGAGCGCGGTCTCGAAGAAAACGATTTGGTTGTAGTGAGCATATTTGTGAATCCTACCCAGTTTGACAATGCTGGGGATCTAAAGAAATATCCGCGGACTCTCGATGCAGACATCGCTTTACTGAAAACTCTAAAAGGCACAATCTTAATTTTTGTTCCTGAAGCAGTAGAGCTTTATCAAGGAACGGTAGTATCCAAAAAATATAACTTCGGAAGCTTGGAAAACGAGATGGAAGGAAAACATAGGAAAGGTCATTTTGACGGTGTTGGAACGGTTGTTAATTTACTATTTCGAGCAATACTGCCCACAAGGGCCTATTTTGGTGAAAAAGACTTTCAGCAGTTACAAATCGTAAAAAAACTGGTCGAAATTGAAAAACTTTCGGTTGATATAATTGGGTGTGAGATTGTGCGAGAAGACAGCGGCTTGGCGATGAGTTCTCGCAACAAAAGACTTTCAGCAACACAAAAAGAAGAAGCTGCTCTTATTTCTAAAACGCTTAAAGCCGTTCAAAAAGATTTCAGAAAGAAATCCATTCATGAGTTAAATACATTTGTAAAAGAAGCTTTTGCGTCAAATCCTCATCTAAAATTGGAATATTTTGAAATTGCAAACACCAAAACGCTTAAAACTGCGTTTCGGAAAAGAAAGAATAGCTCTTACCGTGCTTTTATTGCAGCTTTTGCAGGAGAAGTTAGGCTTATTGATAATATGGCGCTTAAGTAAACCATTTTTTAAGATTTTATAGTTAAGAATTCTAAGTACCTTTGCAAAATGCAAATACATGTAGTAAAATCGAAGATCCACAGAGTAAAAGTTACAGGAGCAGACCTTAATTACATTGGTAGTATCACCATAGATGAAGATTTGCTCGATGCTGCAAATATTACCGAGGGAGAAAAAGTTCAAATTGTGAATAATAATAATGGTGAGCGATTAGAAACTTATGCCATTCCTGGGCCCAGAGGAAGTGGAGAAATTACACTAAATGGAGCTGCAGCTCGAAAAGTGGCTCCTGGTGACATCCTTATCTTAATCACTTACGCAATTATGTCGCAAGAAGAGGCTAAAAAATTTAAGCCAGCGCTTGTATTTCCTAATAAGGACAATTTACTCAAATAAGTTGAACACTTCTCTTTCAAAATTTTTAAAAATTGGAATCCCTTTAGGCTTAGGGATATTTTTAATTTGGTATAGCTATTCACAATTCTCTGCTGAACAACTGGAAGAGATTAAATTCTATTTTAGAAAAGCTGACTATGGTTTTGTAATACTGGCTGTGACTTTTAGTATTCTTAGTCATGTATCCAGAGCGTATCGTTGGAATTTCATGCTCGAACCCTTAGGATACAAACCAAAACTTGCCAACAACTTTATGGCTATTGCCATCGCTTACCTTATGAATATTTTTATTCCAAAAAGCGGAGAGGTTACCCGAGGTATTGTACTCGATAAATATGAAGGGGTTCCCTTTGAAAAAGGATTTGGAACTATCATTTCTGAACGTGTAGTTGATCTTATTTTTTTAATGGCTTTTACCGCCTTAGCTTTATTCCTGCAGTTTGATGAACTGTATGTGTATTTATCTCAGATTATCAACCCGACAAAAATTTTAATCGGCATTGCAGGTCTTATATGTATGGGTATTTTATTTTTACTCTTTTTAAAATATTCAAGATCCAAACTTCAGCAAAAAGTAAAAAAATTCTTTGACGGTCTTAAAGATGGGGTATTGAGCATCTTAAAAATGAATAAAAAAGGAGCTTTTATTCTGCATACCTTTATTATTTGGGGGTTGTATTTGTTATCATTTTACACGTCAACACTGGCTCTTGATGAGACTTCTGGAATTTCAAATGGCACTTTAATTATAACTTTTGTAGTAGGTAGTTTTGCTTTTGCATTTACCAATAGTGGCTTCGGAAGCTATCCCTTTTTTGTTGCCGGAATTCTGGCTGTATTTGGAATTGCTGAAACTGTTGGGACTGCGTTTGGATGGATTGTCTGGACTTCAAATATTGCCTCCATCTTGCTTATGGGAGGACTTTCTTTTTTAATTCTCCCCTTTTACAACAATCATACTACTAAAAAGTTAGCAGCTGATAGCAAATCGCAACAATAAGTAAAAGCCCTAGAGCGAACGCGAGAAAAAATAAATATTTACGAGGCATTCCCATTACGATATTTTTTGAAATGCCAACGTTTTTATAATCTCATTATGTTGTAATGCCCAGTGCATCAACGAATGTGTTTCTTTTTGGATCCCTAGTTTGTTGATAATGTTACTCCTGTGCTTATCTATGGTTCGCACAGATGAAGAGAGTTTCTCTGCAATTTTTGCTGAAGACTTATAAACATTAATTAACATGAGTACATTTATTTCGGCATCAGACAATAAATCTAAATTGTGTAAAGCCTTATCTGCAATTTGAACTTTACTTATCGAACGGCTAAAACAGACTTTACCCTCTAAAACAGTGGTAACACAATTCTGAATAGCATCTAACGATTCTCCTGCATAAAAACAGCCCGCAATTTTAAGTGATCTTGCCAAGATTACATCTCTGTAATTGGCGTTGGGAAAAATGAGAATAAACTTGGTTTTAAGTTTTTTTAGCGTTACTTCCTTAATGATCTCATAGGCCGAAAGTTCTTCAAACTGAGCTTCGATTATCACAAAATCAGGTTTTTCTCTCAATATCCAACGCAGTGCTCTAACGCCATTAGTCGTACTGTTTAAAATAGAAACTTCTAAATCTTCTATTCCATGGACAAGCCCTTTTAGATACGCTTCTTGAGAATGACAAATAATGAGTGATGGTAGTTTCATATCAGCATATTTAAGCTAGCTCATATAAATATCTTACATAATAAAAATCTAATGTAACTTATGTGAAGTACCGACCTTTTTTTGTTAAGTAAGGGTCAGGTTAAAAGTGTAAGCACTTTTTTTCGGTAGGTTTTTGACAATGGAATGTCCATTTTTCCTACAACTAAACTTGTAGGACTATATTGGGTTATGTAATTTTTATTCACTGCAAACCTTCGATGTACCTGTATAAAATCTTCACTCGCCAACTCTGAAAGAATATCTGTAAGTTTTGATCGAACACTGTAGGCTTTTGATTTTACATAAATGTCAACATAGTTCCCCTCAGATCTGAAATACATGATTTTAGAAAGCTGAATTTTTATTTGTTTCCCTTGATGTTTAACAAAATAAGCTGGCTCATCTATTTTTTTCATTTTTTCTGAAACCTCAAATTGTTTAAAAGAACGTATTGCGATACCTATTGTTGTCAATAGCGTAGGAGCATTATAAGGCTTCATAAGATATCCATTGGGTTTCGTTTTAGCCAATTCCTTAAGAGTTTCATCATCTCCATAGGCAGTTAAAAATATGATGGGTAGGTTTCGTTCTGCTCTTATTTTATGAGCAAGCCATATTCCGTCGTAGGCTCCCGCAAGATGAATATCTAGTAAAACTACATCTATTTTCTTTTCTTTAATATCAATCCATGCCTTGTCTGCATGTGCAGCACTTCCACTAACTTCATGCCCGCTGTCCTGTAACATTTCAATTAAGGCTGCCCTAGAGATTGCCATATCCTCGACGATATACACTTTTTGGCTCATATTCTAATTTCCTTAAATACAACTTTAACTTTTAACCCTTTATCTCCCTGCACTTCAATAGCTCCATCCATTTCTTCAGCAAGCATGAAAATGAGTCGGAACCCCATTGTTTTTGAAATGTGATCTTTATAGTCTGGGGCTAATCCTTTGCCATTATCTGAATACGAAAAATGATATGTTTTTATTTTTTCACTTTCTGAAAGCCCTTTTAATTCAACATGAATCATTCCGGTCTCATCATCAAAGGCGTACTTATTGGTGTTTGTAATTAATTCACTTAGCATTAACCCAAGTGGTATTGCTTTATCAATTGAAAGCTCTATATTTTCAACCTCAATCAAAGAATTAATATGTGTTCCTGATAAGCTATACAACAGTTGGTCCACTAGCTTTTTGAGATAGCTCTGCATAGGAATTTTTGTATATTGATCTTGCTGATACAACATTTGATGTACCAACGCCATACTATGGATGTGCCTCTGAGAGTCATTGAGAGCTTTTTTCATAGTATCGTCTGTTGCTTTCTTAGATTGCAACTGCAAGAGACTTGATATCACCTGCAAATTATTTTTAACCCTATGATGTACTTCCTTTAGTAATACTTCTTTTTCATGAAGTGAGGTTTCTAGTGAGGCTGTCTGTTGACTAATAGTTCGTTTATCCTGTACAGATCTTACGTAAAAGTATGTAAGTAAGCCCAATAACAATAATGTTATAAATAACGCTATTAGTTGATTTCGTAAAGCTCTAGTTTTTGAAGCTACTTCCTGTTTCGTTGTTATTAATTCACGCTCCTTAAAATCTACATTAAACTTTGCCGCAGCAAGATTGCTTTTTCTTTTAATCTGAATATTTCTTATGGAATCCTGAAGTACCTCCTTTTTATTAAAATAATTCTCAGCCTCCTTGATATTATTATCATATAACAATAATTTCCCTTTTAAGTCATAGAGTTTGACAATAGAATTGATCTCATTATAAGAGGTAACTGAGGTTAAAGCACTATCAATATATTTTGTTGCCAATGCTATTTCTCCCTTTTTATAATAAGCTCTCGCTACATTGTAATAGGCTGCAGTAACAATTTGATATTCTCTGGTATTGTCGTTTAATTCTACCAAAAAAGTCTTTAATGCTTTATCTATATTTCCTTTTTCAAATTCAATTTCAGCTATATTTCCAAGGATGATATTTTTAAACTTCTTCTTATACTCTTCATCCCTTCCCTCTATTTTACTACTCCCAGGCAGCGAGATTTCTACTATGGATTTTTCATAATAAACCAAAGCACTATCGTATTCTTTCATCTTAAAAAAAGATAGCCCTGCATTGTTGTACATGCTAGAGGTCATTAATTGATTCCCTACACTTTTATACTCAGGGGCCTGTTCTTTAAAATACCTAACTGCTTTTGCATAGTCTCCAATCTTATAAAGGGTCATAGCAAGGTCCTCTTTATACGTATTTCCCCTTCCTTTAACGTTATACTTTTTAAAGAATTCTTCTTGCTTATACGGAAGCAGACGAAGCACATCATCATAGGCTTCAATCTTACTATATAAAGCAAGTAGTGCATCTAATAACCAATATTGATGCATTTCTAACAACATTTCTTTTTTAGGAAAAATACGTTCTCCTATTGAAATGGCTTCTAAATCTTTTTGAGCATGGTACAATACCTGAAACAAACAATAATTTGCATAGACAATATCCTCATCAGAACCATTTTGTTTGGACCAGCGAGTAAGTGCATTTGCAAACGGAAGATAATCCTTAAATACAGCTTGATCGCTATAGTCAACACGTTTCGCTGTAAGAGTAAGAAGTTTTTGTTTTGTTTTAAGGAACTGTGAAGGAGTTTCTATGGGATTGAATAACGAAACATTCTCAGCATTCTGAGAAACGGCTGTAACAGAAAAGAATAAAATTCCCAGAACTATAAACGCGACAATTGATTTCATTGGAAACAAATTTAAACCATTTTGAATTGCCAACTAAAATGTGTGAAATAATGCTCTTTTTTAGTGAAATATGAATTCAATTATTAAAAAAATCGGTGCGAATTTTTCAAAATTGTTATCTTTCGACATTAGTAAATAATTAAGTGTATGAAAAAATATATCCTCCTCATTATAACAACCCTTCTTGCGTTTCCAACATTTTCACAGATTAAATATGAAGAGTTTACTTCTGCTAAACTGGGCGAAAGCAGACGTTTAAAAATTCAACTTCCTAGAAATTACGACACAAATACCGATAAAGTTTATCCTATCGTACTTGTTCTAGATGCCGATTACTTATTCGAGCCCGTAGCTGGAAACGTTGATTATTTTAGCTATTGGGAAGATATGCCAGAGTCAATTGTAGTGGGAGTAATGCAAGGCAATAAACGTTATGATGATGGAAATTATGATGATACCAATTTTTTTCCAGCCGAAACAGGAGCCGCTTTTTTTGAATTTCTGGGTTTAGAATTGATCCCTTACATCGATAAGCAGTATCGTACCGCAAAGTTTGTAATCGCTGTAGGTCACGATTTTACAGCTAATTTTATTAATTATTATCTTTTTAAAGATCCTCCACTATTTAATGGCTATATAAGTTTAAGCCCAGACCTTGCCCCTATGTTAGACGCAAGATTGCCAGAACGACTCGCCGTGATTCAAAATAAAATATTTTATTATCTGGCAACAGGAACCGATGATATTAAAGACTTGATGGAAATTTCAGAGGGGTTAAATACATCCTTACAAGCAATTGATAATAAGAACTTCAACTACTATTACGATAATTTTGAAGGCGCCACCCATTATTCGCTTGTAGGACGGGGAATCCCAAATGCCATGGAAAAAATATTCTCGGTGTACAGACCCATAAGCAAACAAGAATTCGCCGATGTTCTTATGAAAACCGATATTCCTATTCATCAATACCTGATTGATAAGTATAAAACAATTGAAGACCTCTTCGGACTTACCAACCCAATTCGTGAAAACGATTTTCTTGCTACGGCGGCGGCGGCCGAAAAACGAAAAAAATGGGAATCGCTTCGGGAAATTGCCACCCTTGCCAAAAAGCAATATCCAGATACCGTTTTAGGAGATTATTATATGGGTCGCTATTATGAGGAAATTGGCGAAACTAAAAAGGCCATGCGAACTTTTCAAGGCGCTTACGACAAGGAAGAGGTTGATTTTATTACTATTGATCTTATGTTAGACAGAGCCGAGAAAATTAAAGCCGATTTTGGATACTAAGTTTTTCTTCGGAAAGTTTTAAGCATCTCAAAAATCTATACTATTCATTTAAAAATTCGTTTAGCGACCTTGTATGGCTAAAACAAAAACTACTTTTTTCTGTCAGAATTGCGGCGCCCAATTTTCAAAATGGCAAGGCCAATGCACTTCCTGTAAAGAATGGAATACCATTGCTGAAGAAGTCATTCAAAAAGCTGAAAAAACATCCTGGCAACCGTCAGAAAGTACTTCGACAAAGAGAGTCGCCAAGCCTCAAAAAGTTTCCGAAATCTCTACCACCGCTGAAGCACGACTCAATACAAAAAACAACGAACTCAATCGTGTTCTTGGAGGCGGATTAGTTCCTGGAAGTTTGACGCTCTTAGGCGGAGAGCCAGGGATTGGAAAAAGTACGTTGATGCTTCAGATTGCATTGCAATTACCCTATAAAACCTTATATGTTTCTGGAGAAGAAAGTGCACAACAAATTAAAATGCGTGCCGAACGAATCCATCCCAATGCCGAAAGCTGTTTTATTCTAACCGAAACCAAAACTCAGAATATCTTCCGAAGCATTACAGAAACAAATCCAGATATTGTCGTTATCGATTCGATTCAGACTTTACATACAGATTCTATTGAAAGCAGTCCAGGAAGTATTTCTCAAATTCGGGAAACGACTACAGAATTGATCAAATTTGCCAAAGAAACAGCCACTCCAGTAATTTTAATTGGTCATATTACCAAAGATGGAAACATTGCTGGTCCAAAAATTCTGGAGCATATGGTCGATACCGTGCTTCAGTTTGAAGGCGATCGTAATCATATTTACAGAATCCTACGTGCTAATAAAAACCGTTTTGGAAGCACCAACGAACTTGGTATTTATGAAATGCAAGGCAGCGGATTGAGAGAAGTTTCTAACCCTTCAGAAATTTTAATTTCAAAAAATGAAGAAGACCTTAGCGGTACCGCAATTTCTGCCACACTTGAAGGTATGCGTCCTTTGATGATCGAAATTCAGGCACTGGTAAGCAGTGCTGTTTATGGAACGCCGCAACGTAGTGCCACAGGGTATAATGCCAAAAGATTGAATATGATTCTTGCCGTGCTCGAAAAAAGAGCGGGCTTTAAATTGGGTGCCAAAGATGTGTTTCTCAATATCACTGGCGGAATTACCGTGGACGACCCTGCGATTGATCTTGCTGTTGTCGCTGCTGTATTATCATCAAACATCGATATTGCCATAGACAAACGAATGTGTTTTGCTGCCGAAGTTGGTTTGGCAGGCGAAGTTCGTCCTGTAACTCGTGTGGATCAGCGTATTTTGGAAGCCGAAAAACTCGGATTTTCTTCCATCGTTATTTCTAAATATTGCAAACTGCCTAAGCAACAATATGGAATCGACATTATTAAAGTTGCCAAAGTGCATGATGTGGTAAAACATCTTTTTGGATAAAAATTTCAATGTGAAAAAGTTCTGGATTTTTATACTTCTTCTTGCGCTCATAGGCGTTCTCCTCTATTATTTTTATCCGAAAGCATTAGATATCGTCACAAAACCATCGGCTAGAATCGTATATGAACGTCAATTTTCTGAAACCGATGCTGTTTTTATCCGGTGGAAACAACTTTCAGAAAAAGCCTTGAACGATTCGCTAGAAATTACACTTCCTTTTGTCGAAAGCGGTCTGTTTTCTTCGGAAAGTCCTTCGGTGTATGGCTTTCAGTTTGAAGCAAAAGAAGGAGAACAACTTTTTTTGGAGACCTTTGCATCCATCGATTCTACACAACTATTTATGGAGCTTTTCAGAAGAGACACCGATAGCCTTCAAAAGTTTACGTCTATTCAAAGCAATCAGCCAGGAACTAAAAGTCTTCAGCAAAACATTACTGAAAACGGAGTTTACAAAGTTATTATTCAGCCAGAAATTAAAACCGATGCACAGTTTCAGTTAAAAATATATACACAGCCTATTTATGTTTTCCCGGTAGCGGAAGCGACCAATAAAAACATTCAGAGTTTCTGGGGCGCCAACAGAGATGGCGGAAGGAGAAGTCATCAAGGAAATGATATTTTTGCGCCAAGAGGTACGCCTGTGCTTGCTGTCACAGAAGGTCGAATTTCTTCCACAGGCAATCGTGGGTTGGGAGGGAAACAGGTGTGGCTACGTGATGGTTTGTTGGGCGGTCGCTCGTTATATTATGCGCACCTAGATAGCATTATAGCCACAACTGGGCAGCGTGTTCAAGTTGGTGACACTTTAGGTCTGGTAGGAAATACAGGCAATGCCAGAACGACAGCGCCTCATTTACATTTTGGTATTTATACAAATCGTGGTGCTATAGATCCCTTGCCATTTATTAAAATGCAAAAGATTCCAGATAGTACTGAAGGTTTCAATTTCAGAAAAGGTAAAGTAAATTCGACAACAGCAACTTTAAGAACAGGACCTGCTACAAAATCTGAAAAAAGGATTGATCTTCAAATAAATGACACAGTTACTATCTTCGGAAAAACCAATGACTCCTATCATATTCAGATTCAGGATTCTCTTCACGGGTTTTTGTCAGAATCACTACTTATTCCATTTTCACCGAATTAACAGTTTGTTCACAGCAATAGAAACTTAAGATTGTATCTTTAGATGACTAAACTCTGGTCTAAAAATTCTAAACTATTATCTATGTCTGTATTCTCAAAAATCAAAGAAACATTTTCCGTTTTAAAATCGGTAGATATCAAAGCCATCGCAAAACTGTCAGAAAAAGTTGACTTAGGCGAAGTGATGAAAACCGTAGGAGAATTGGATGACAGACAATTGGCCGGGTTAATGCGAATGCTAAAGACGAAAGCTCGAAAAGGACAACACAAATTGCCTCCAATCGATGGAGATTTTTACGACCTCAGCTTAAAACTAACGCCAGAACAACGTGAAATCCAGTTGAAAGTACGGCAGTTTATGGAAAAGGAGATCAAGCCCATTGCAAACGATTTCTGGAACAGAGCCGAATTTCCACATCATATCATTCCTAAAATGGCTGAGTTAAATATCTGCGGAATGGCATATAAAGGCTATGGCTGCCCCGACGAATCATTTTTAATGGAAGGGATCATGGCCATGGAACTGGCACGTATCGATGTGTCTATTTCTACTTTTTTTGGAGTCCATAGCGGACTCGCCATGGGTTCCATCTATCTCTGCGGAAGCGAGGAACAAAAACAGGAATGGCTTCCTAAGATGCAGCGCATGGAACAAATTGGAGCTTTCGGTCTTACCGAACCAAATGTAGGTTCTGCCGTCGCTGGAGGAATGGAAACCACTTGTTATAAAGAAGGAGATGAATGGGTGATTAATGGTGCAAAAAAATGGATTGGTAATGCAACCTTTAGTGATCTCACCATTATCTGGGCACGTGAAAAAGAGACACATGCCGTAAAAGGTTTTATTGTACGAAAAGGAAATCCTGGTTACAAAGCCGAAAAGATGCCAAATAAAATGGCCTTACGAACAGTACAGAATGCCTTAATTACCTTGACAAATTGTAGAGTGCCCGAATCAGACCGACTTCAAAAATGTGACAGTTTTAAAGATACCGCCAAGGTATTAAAAATGACCAGAGCTGCTGTGGCTTGGCAAGCTGTGGGTTGTGCAAGAGGTGCATATGAAAGTGCTTTAAAATACACTAAAAAACGAGAACAGTTTGGGCGTCCTATTGCACGTTTTCAACTCATTCAGAATCATTTGGTAGAAATGGTTGCCAATCTCACGGCCATGCAAACCATGTGTTTTAGACTAAGTGAAATGCAGGATCTGGACATTATGACCGACGAACACGCTTCCTTAGCCAAAGTATTTTGTAGTATGCGTACTCGTGATGTGGTAAGTCGTGCCCGTGAAGTTATGGGTGGCAATGGAATTCTACTCGAATACGATGTGGCCCGATTTGTCGCAGATGCCGAAGCGATTTATAGCTACGAAGGTACCAAGGAAATTAACTCTCTCATTGTAGGGCGTGCGATTACTGGATATAGTGCGTTTGTGAGTTAAGCTGCAGGGTTTGGAATTTTTTCATGAACTGACTGTATCTCTTTTAAAATTTCTTCGGAAAGCTGCACGTTGATACTGGCAATGTTTTCCTCTAACTGCTGAAGGGTCGTCGCTCCAATAATCGTTGAGGTCACAAACGACTGCTGATTTACAAAAGCCAAGGATAATTGAGCTAAAGTTAATCCGTGTTTTTTTGCAATATTATTATACGCTTCAGTTGCTCTAAAACTACTTTCGCTGGAATAACGCGAGTAGCGCGGATACAAAGTTACTCTTGCATTTTCTGGTTTCTTCCCGTTTAAATACTTCCCAGATAACATTCCGAAGCCTAAAGGAGAATACGCCAGATAACCAACATTTTCCATTTGTAGCACTTCAGACAAGGCAATCTCATCCCTGCGTTGTAACAAGCAATAGGCATTTTGAACAGAAATCATTTTACGTTTCTTATTTGTACGATGTGCCTCCATATACTTCATCACACCATACGGAGTTTCATTACTCAATCCAATATGTCGCACTTTTCCTTCTTTGACAAAACGCTCCAATCTGTCCAATACGTCATTAAAATTATCCTGCCATTGGGTGTTTTGGGTGTGATCATACTCTCTCACTCCAAAAATATTTACACTTCGTTCGGGCCAATGCAACTGATACAGATCCAGATAATCGGTTTGTAGGCGTTGTAAACTTTTATGCAGTGCGTCTTCGAGTGACTTTTTACTGAAATCTAATTCCTTCCTAATATGTTCAAATCCGCGGGCAGGCCCCGTAATTTTTGAAGCTAAGACAATCTCTTTTCTCTTTTGGGATGCTTTTAGCCAGCTTCCAATGTATGTTTCGGTAAGACCTTGTGTGTCTGGCGATGCCGGAATTGCATACATCTCTGCAGTATCGACAAAATTGACTCCTTTTTCGAGTGCAAAATCCAGTTGTTGATGTGCCTCGCTTTCAGTGTTCTGATTGCCATAGGTCATCGTTCCTAGACAAATTTTACTTACGTTAAGGTCGGTGTTAGGTAGTGTTGTGTATTTCATAGTAACTTCCTGAAAGTACAGGAATTCTTTTCAGCAAAAATACTACATCTCATTCAACAAGCGGTTGATCTCGTCCAGTTTTGGAGTAAGTACTACTTCTATTCGTCGGTTTTTTGCTTTCCCTTCTGCTGTATTATTGGAAGCTACCGGTGCATATTCCCCCCGACCTGCTGCTGTTAAATTGTCTTTAGGAATATTGTTGTTTTCAGTAAGGATATTGACAATTGCCGTGGCTCTTTTGGTGGACAGGTCCCAGTTATCTTTTATATTTCCATTGCCACCGTATGGAACATCGTCTGTATGGCCTTCTATGAGTACTGCTATTTCAGGATTTTGAGCCAGCACACTTCCTAACTGAATCACCGCTTCTCTTCCACGACTGTTTACGGCCCAACTTCCACTTTCAAAAAGAAGTTTGTTTTCCATAGAGACATATACCTTACCATCGCGTTGTTCAACCGTCAATCCATTTCCTTCAAAATTAGTTAAGGCCGCAGAAATCGCATCTTTCAAGGCACGCATTTTAGCATCTTTGGATGCAATAATTCCTTCTAGTTCTTCCACACGTTGCGAGCGATCTGTAAGTTGGCGTTGTAGTGTTGCCAATCTCGCTTCTTCTTCAGCCAGCGCTCTTTCTTTTTCTTCCAATTGTTCAAGGAGCTTTCGGTTGCGCGCCAGATTTTCAGTCAATGCTCCAGAGCTATTTTCTTCCAATGCATCGTACGATGTTTTTAAGCGATCGTAGTTGTTTTGTACTGCCGCTAAGTCCATCGCTAGTTGGGTTTTTTCCGAAGTTAATTTTTCAATTTCCTTTCTTAAATTTTCTACGGTGTATTTTTCACCACCAGTTCCTTGGGCGTCCAGTTGTGATCGCAATGAAGAATTTTCGGCCTTTAAGACCTCATATTGACTTTTCAAATCGTCGTACACTTTTGAAGTGACACATCCTGAAGTAAGTAAGACGAGGGAAATTCCGAAGAAATAATAAAATATCTTTTTCATAGGGTAAGACTAATTTGAAATCACAGTTTTTACTAAAATTCTAATTCTACAAGCAACGGACAATGATCACTGTGCATTGCGTTGGGTAATATAACGGCGCGTTTCAAATTTTCTTGTAAAGGTTTTGCTACCATATTGTAATCGATACGCCAGCCTTTGTTGTTAGCTCTGGCATTGGCGCGGTAACTCCACCAGGTATAATTGTGGGGCTCTTTATTAAAATGACGAAAACTGTCTATAAATCCGCTGTCAATAAAATCTCCAATCCACTCGCGTTCTACGGGTAGAAATCCGGACACATTTTTATTGCGTACTGGATCGTGGATATCAATCGCTTTATGACAAATATTATAATCACCACAAATCACCAAATTTGGAATTTCTTTTTTCAGCTTGTTTACATACTGCTGAAAAAGCGCCATAAACTCAAATTTATGTTCCAGACGGGCTATGTTAGTTCCACTAGGTAAGTACAAGCTCATTACTGAAAGCTCGTCAAAGTCTAACCGAAGGGTGCGTCCTTCAAAATCCATGGATTCGATTCCGGTGCCATACTCCACGTGATTGGGTTTAATTTTGCTGAAGATCGCCACACCACTATAGCCTTTCTTTTGTGCGCTAAACCAATAATGATAGGGATAACCAGCTGCTTCAATTTCGGCAACTTCTACCTGATCTATATTTGCTTTTATTTCCTGAATACAGATAACATCGGGGTTTGCCTGCTGTAACCAATCTAAAAATCCTTTGCGAATAGCGGCTCTAATTCCGTTAACATTGTAGGAGATAATCTTCATACTTTTTAGTGTATTTTTAGGTTGTTGGTAAAAGTAACGAACATTGTATTTTTGAACCGCTTCGTGACTGAAAGGTTTTCCATAAGAAATCAACAAAATAAATCATGTAAAGGCAAGTTCTATAACTAATGCGATCAAGACTACTACTCCTTTTTTTACTGATTTCGGTTTTTGGGTATACCCAGGACAGTATCTCCAACTATAAAGTGAAAAAAGTAGTGGTCAAAGACACCATTGTCATCGACACCCTATCCATTAATCCAACGCGATTTACCCTAAAAGATAAAACAGGTGTTGCCTTAGACAGTACATTATATTCTACAGATTTTAAACGCGGTCTGCTTTTTCTTTCTGAAAGGGCCAGACAGCGATATGATTCTATTACAATTGAATACCTAAGGTTTCCAGACTTTTTAACCAAAGAATATTTTTCGCTCGACCGAAACGTCATCGTTGAAGGAACCGGCGTCACCCAGAAATTGATTTCATTACGGGAAGATAATTCTAACAAAAATTTTACACCTTTTGACGGTCTCAATACCGCCGGAAGTATTACTCGCGGCATCACCGTGGGAAATAACCAGAACGCCGTAGTGAACAGTGAACTAGATTTACAAATTACCGGACAACTTAACGATAAAGTTGCAATACGTGCGTCTATTCAGGATACAAATATTCCCACCCAGGAAGGTGGCTATTCACAAAGTATTGATGAATTTGACCAGATCTTTATAGAATTGTTTAGTGACAACTGGAATATTCGAGCAGGAGATGTAGACCTCCAGAATAGCAATAGCTACTTTGGACAGTTTACTAAAAAAGTACAGGGAATTTCGCTGGCAGGTAAGATCAACAATGAAGATGGTTCGACCTTGAGTGCTTTTGCGGCTGGTGCACTGGTGCGTGGTGTTTTTAGCCAAAGTAATTTTATAGGACAAGAAGGAAATCAAGGACCCTATAAATTGGTGGGACCCAACGGGGAGTTATTTGTGTTAATTGTAAGTGGAAGTGAACGGGTGTATGTCAACGGATTGTTATTGGAACGAGGTGAAAATAATGATTATGTGATTGATTACAATGCTGGAGAGATCAAGTTTAACCCTACATATCCTATCACTTCCAATATGCGAATACGCGTTGAATATCAATTTACAGAGCGCAATTATACCCGTTTTATTGGCTATGGCGGCGGAAACTATAGCAGTGAAAAACTCGATCTTGGAACCTATGTATATTCCGAAAGTGACGCGAAAAACCAGCCATTGCAGCAAAACTTATCTGAAGAACAAGTCGCTATCCTTCAAGCAGCAGGAGATGATATGGATGCTATGACAGCACCTTCAGCAGTGCCCGATGAATTTTCAGAAAATAAAACCCTCTACCGAATTGAAACTATAAATGGTGTTCAAGTATTTGTCTATTCTACCAATCCGGAAGACGAGCTTTTTAATGTGCGATTTACACTCGTAGGTCCCAACATGGGAAATTATATTATTAGCCCCAACAATGCCATTAATCGGGTCTTTGAATATGTAGCTCCTATCGATGGTGTTCCACAAGGAAATTATGAGCCTATTATTCAGTTGAACGCTCCTACAAAATTACAGATTGGCGGCGTAAACGGAAGTTACCATCCTTCAGAAAAAACACAGGTAGACTTTGAAGTAGCAGGCAGTAAAAACGACCTCAACTTATTTTCCAATGCAGATGATGGCAACAACGATGGATTTGCAGCACATCTAACAGGAAGACAACGCCTTTTAACTACTGCAGACACTCTGGTTGTTGATGGTTTTGGTGCTTTGGATTTTATCAATGAGAATTTCACAACTATAGAACGACTTTACAACGTTGAGTTTAACAGGGATTGGAATTTAATTAATCCGAAAGGGAATCGACGCTACGTAATTTCGGGCATTAATGTCGCTTCTCCAACCTATGGTGTAGGACGGTATGAGTTTCAGAATTTAGATTTTTCTGAAAATTTTAGTGGTACCCGTCATGTAGTATCTTCTAATATTCAGCTAAAAAAACTAAACATAGAAACCTATAGCAGCTATTTAAAAAGCAAAGGTGATTCTCTGGATTCTAAATTTTTTAGACTTAGAAACAGAACCGCATATTCCTTTAAAAAAGCGTGGGCAGGAGGTAAATTGGGAATAGAAGATAACTGGGTAAAAGGGGTATTAATTGATAGTCTGAGGAAAGTGAGTCAGGCATTTAAGGAATACGAGGTTTTTACAGGTGTGGGTGATAGTACGAAGGTTTTCGCAGAAATTGGGTATCAATATCGTGTTAATGATAGTTTGCGTGGCAATGCCTTGAAGCGTGTAAATACTTCAAACACCTATTATCTTAAATCACGTCCTGTTAGCTCAAAGAATACACAACTTTCGGTTTTTGCGAACTATCGGTTTTTAAAAAGTGAAGATCCACTTATTGAGGATGAAAAGTCGTTTAATGCTCGGGTATTGTATAATCAATCACTTTTTAACAATGCGGTACGTTTAAATACGGTGCTAGAATCGAATAATGGTGTATTACCACAGCAAGAGTTTACGTTTGTACAAGTGGAGCCCGGGCAGGGAGTTTTTACCTGGAATGATTACAACAATAATGGGGTGCAGGAATTGGAAGAGTTTGAAGTAGCACAATTTCAAGATGAGGCCGAATATGTTCGGGTTTTATTACCAAATCAGATATTTTTGAGAATTCGGGAGAATAAATTTAGTCAGACCTTAACATTAAATCCTCAATCCTGGTCACAAAAAGAAGGTTTTCAAAAAGTGCTTTCTAAGTTTTACAATCAGACGTCCTACAGTATCGACCGAAAAGTACGCAGAGAAAATGATGGCTTCTCTATCAATCCTTTTGTCGACGGCGGGGACAATCAATTAGGCCTATCGTTAAATTTTAGGAATGCTTTGTTTTTTAACCGCGGAAAGCAACGCTATACGACCAATTATACCTACATTTCTACCTCTACAACTAACCTGATATCATTAGGATTACAGGAAAATAAACTGAAACGACATCAGGTTTCATTTACACATAAGTTTTGGGAATTGTGGCTATTGGATTTACAGGGCGGCCTAGGCACCAATGAAAGTATTTCACAAAATTTTTCTAACCGCAATTACGAGTTAGATACCTACGACTTTACGCCTAAAATCTCATATCTTTTTAATCCGCAAACCCGATTTGATGTGTTTTATGAATTCGCCAATAAGGATAATGTGATTGGTGAAATGGAAACCTTAAATCAGCAGGAGTTAGGATTTTCTTTTTCATACAGTAATTCAGAAAAGATTAGCATGAATGGAGAGTTTAAATATATTAACAATGACTTTACAGGCAGTGCTTTTTCACCGGTTGCCTATCAATTATTAGAAGGGCTCCAACCAGGGACTAACTTTACGTGGAGGGTGTTGTTTCAGAAAAGAATAACGAAATATCTGGATGTAAATTTGTCGTACTTTGGAAGAAAAAGTGAAACTTCTAATGCGATACATACTGGGAATGTTCAGCTTAAAGCTTTCTTTTAAGCAAAAAAAAGAGCTCATTTACATGAGCTCTCCTTAAGACAAATTGTTTTGGTTGGTTACCTTACAATCAATCTCTTTGTCTGGCCAGAAGAACCATCTATAGTTCCTAAAGTCACTATATAAACTCCCGAAGCAGCGTATGACATATCTAGGTCATAATTATACCCAGAACCATCATTATCTACGCGATATCCTAATAAGGTTTGACCCAACATATTTGTTACGGTTAGGTTTAGCCTTTCGGTAATAGCAGTCGTTGGCAATTGTATACTAAATTGATCATTTCCTTTATCTACTATAATAAGTTCTGCATCTGACACTAGGGTATCTTCAAAACCTAATGAAAGATCATCACAAAGTTGTAGGCTCCATTCTACCAATTGACCTCCATCACTATTAGTATCATCTGTAATTCGTAATGTCCAATCGCCTAATGAAGATAGTCCGTCAAGATCATCAAGGCTACCTTCCGGTTGAAACATCCCTGTAAAAGGAGCATTAGCAGTAGTTATCGAAGAAGGAGCGTCGTCTGAAAACATGGTTTGTATATAATCATCTCCATCACCTCCGTTATCTGTTGACAATTCTACTGAAGTTCCATCTGGAGCAATCAAGAAAATATCTAAGTCATCTACCCAACTATGTTCAATTGTGAGTTCGACATTTGCATTGGTAATAATGAAATCTTCTGTAACTGTTATAACAGACTCTGTAACTGTTCCAGCACCTGGACCAACAGACATCACTGTGTCATTTGTATTTGTATCACAAGAAAGATTTCTTATTACTTTAGTCGTTGAGTCATTCGATTCATCAGAGTCTGATATCAAATCTGTGCTTGCAACAACTGTATAAGACTGTATTGCTGAAAAATCGCCTGGGGTTGCAAATGTATAGGAAGTAGAGGTTCCTGCAGTTAATGGTCCTGGCACAGTTTCACTTATTGGAGTACCGCCATCGATTGTATAAGATACAGGGAAATTAGATTGGTCTTCTGCACCAAAGTTCTCAATGATTACTGTAATGGTTTCGGATCCTAATCCCTCGCCACTATCTGGGGCAGTAATTTCAATTACCCCTATATCATTTGCAAAAACATGCGTGATATTTCTGGATGTCGAATCGTTAGTTGTATCTTCATCACTCGCTAAAATGGTTCGTGCAGAAACCTCAAAAGTTCTCCCTTCTTCACTAAAGTCTACTGGTGTTGTAAATGTATATTGAGTTGAAGTCTGGCCTTCCAGAGGTCCTGTAAATGTTTCGTTTGCAACAACAGTTCCATCTACGGTAAGTTCTACGGGCACTCCTGATTGTGAGTCTTCTCCAAAATTAAAGATAGTAACGGTTACATTTTCTGAAGCTGTTAAAATTCCGTCTAGTGGCTCATCAATACTTACAACACCCATATCATTATTAAAATCTGGTGCGATTTTAAAACGTCCTACCACATTTTCACCTCCAGTTTTTCTATACTCATTAATAAACCAAAATGTTTTATCATCGTTAGGATCAACGTCAATTTTACTATAATCGCCATATCTAAATCCTCCAATATTCTGAGTTCCATTATCAATTAATTCTTCAGTAACAGTCATTATATTTAAATCGTCACTTGCAAATCTACCTGTATAATAAGAACTTACTCTTACTGTTTCAGTCGATGTAGGACCAGACATTGAGCTATATCCCATTCCAATGTTTCCGAAGACATCCATAATTAAACTAGCATGCCAGGCATGTCTTCCGTCCGGAGCAGTATAAGTTCCTTCCTGGTAAATTGTCCACGGCATCCCGTCTCCATCCTGACGTAATTCGAACCATCGTACCCCGGCTAATTCTCCTCCACCAGCATCTGTATCGACCACAAAGTTGAATACAGCTGAATTGTGAGTACTAAATTTTCTGTACTGTGCCTGATTCATAACTGTTGCTTGGAGTGCATCAATATCTTGACCTCCTCCAGGTTGCGAAAGATTGGAGAAACTTCCCCCATCAAAGACTCCTATAAATGGTGTTGTAGGAATTTCTACAGGACTGGAAACAGTAGAGTTTGAAGGCGTATCGAAATCTACATCAATTGTCCAGAGTTTAAGGTGGTCTTCTGAAACTCCACTGTACGCATCGTCTTGCTGGTATACAATTGTAGCCCCACCACTGGTTGGAAAGTTATCATTTGATATATTCAAAGCCTGTGGACTAAAAAATCCGTCTGTAACAATTCCAGGAAGATTAAAGCCCTGAATGCTTGCATTTGGGTCTCCAGCTAACATAGCTGTTCTATCCATAGCCCAGACTTTATTAGTACCACCTGTATTATCTGTCATATAGTAACCATCCCACCACACCGAAAGTTTCTGGTAATCGCTAATTTGAGGAATATTATACGCAAACCAATTCGAAGCTATAGGGTCAGGTCCATCCGAAACAACAACCTGGGCACCACCTCCTAAAAATGTTACTACCCATCTATCGGCTGCATTATCATAACTCACGGTCAAGTCACAGCATCCACCTGAAGGAAATATTGTACTCGTATTAAGAGGACCTGTGAGATCATTACCTTCTTTGTCATAAATTATAAACCCTGTATTATATACTATAAATACGTGATCTGGCCCCACAGCTAATGAAGGGTCTGAAGGCGAGCTTACATTATTATTCACATCAAATACTAGCGATGGAGGCCTAGCTGCTATAGCACCCTCCAACCTGTGCCTATTTCTTACAAAATAATCATCTTCTGTTTGCTGGTCTTTTCCAATCAAAATTTTAAGTCGTGAAGATCGACCATCTTGTGGTTCTTCTGTTAGAGGAACTGGTCTTTCTAGTTGTGTCCTTGAAGCAATGGAAGGGACGACTGTCATCGATCCAACAGTGCCTACATAAGTTGCAGGTTCAGAATTCTGCTCCTGTGCCATTACTGAAAATGAGAAGGATGCAATCAATAGCAATACTAGTACTTTTAATTTCATAATAGTTACGATTTTACATATTTATATAAGATTTCTAAAAATAATATCCTTTCAAGGATTTCACAATTTAATTTAATTAAATTATTTTAACGCAACTAACTGTTTTATAATGTTTTAAAATTAATTAACCTATATAATTACTAGAGTACTGTTTAATAATTGTATCAGCGCATAAAACAAAATGAAAAAAAAGAAATAGAAAATATGTTTCTTTGTAAATTTCATAATCTAATTCCTAAAAAGTTTTTTAATGATTTATTTAAGAGTAGTTTTTTTATTATGTAGCATATTATATAGCTCCTGTAATGCATCAAAAAGTAGTGAAATAAAAGATCAAAAGTCAGAAAATACAATTGAAGAAACCAACAAAATGGAAGAAGCAGGGTATAAAAAAGGAACGATTGTATATTCGGGCGAAGAAAATGATTGTGAATACACTATTAAGATGGAAGGAAACTCTACCTATTTCCTTGATCCAATTATTTTAGAAAATACTTTAAAAAAAGACGGACAAAAGGTTTGGATAAAATTTAGGGGACTTAGACAAATGAGTCGTTGTGAAAAAGCAAATCCAATTGAGCTTATCGAAATATTAAAAAGAGCAGAATAAATCTGCTCTTTTTTTATAGTTTAAAGGTAATAGTGTGTCGTAATTTTTCTGAAAGATCCTTGATAGAAACACGTGTTTGTTCCATGGTATCTCTGTCTCTTAAAGTGACCGTTTGATCTTCCTTGGTTTGGTGATCCACTGTAATACAATAAGGTGTCCCAGCTGCATCAGCTCTTCGGTAACGTCGTCCCACAGCATCTTTCTCATCATACAATACATTAAAATCCCAACTTAGATCATCAATAATACTTTGAGCAATTTCTGGCAATCCATCTCTTTTTATTAAAGGAAGTACTGCTGCTTTTGTTGGCGCTAAAATCGCAGGAATTTTAAGAACCGTTCGGGAACTTCCATCCTCTAGGGTTTCTTCTTGAAGCGAATGACTTAACACAGCTAAAAACATACGGTCAAGGCCTATTGAGGTTTCAACCACATAAGGTGTATAACTTTTATTAATTTCATGATCAAAATATTGAAGCTTCTTTCCAGAGTGTTCTTCATGGGCTTTTAAATCAAAATCGGTTCTAGAATGGATTCCTTCCAATTCCTTAAACCCAAACGGGAAATTAAACTCTATATCAGCAGCGGCATTAGCATAATGTGCTAACTTTTCATGATCGTGGAAACGATAATTTTCTTCTCCCATTCCTAGAGCAAGGTGCCATTTAAGGCGAGTTTCTTTCCAGTATTCATAATATTTCATCTCTTCGCCGGGACGTACAAAAAATTGCATTTCCATCTGTTCAAACTCCCGCATTCTGAAAATAAACTGGCGGGCTACTATTTCATTTCTGAAAGCCTTTCCTGTTTGAGCAATCCCAAAGGGAATTTTCATTCTTCCGGTTTTCTGAACATTTAGAAAATTGACAAATATTCCTTGTGCTGTTTCCGGACGAAGGTATAAGTCTGTGGCACTCTCTGCTGAAGCTCCCAACTTGGTTCCAAACATTAAATTGAACTGCTTTACATCGGTCCAGTTCTTACTTCCTGTATCAGGATCTGAGATTCCAAGTTCTTCAATTAACGCTTTCACATCTGTCAAATCTTCATTTCCTAAAGACTTTGCCATACGGGCAAGCACTTCTTTTTGTTCTGCTAAATAGCGTACAACTCTTGGGTTTGTCGCTACAAATTCTGCTTCATCAAAGGCATCACCAAAACGTTTTTGAGCTTTCGCAATTTCTTTTTGAGCTTTCTGGTATAGCTTTTCGGCATAATCTTCAATCAAAACATCTGCACGGTACCTTTTTTTTGAATCTTTATTGTCAATAAGAGGATCGTTAAAAGCATCCACGTGCCCTGAAGCTTTCCAAGTCGTAGGATGCATTAAAATCGCTGCATCAATTCCAACAATATTCTGATGCATATACACCATGCTTCTCCACCAATATTCACGGATATTCTTTTTTAGTTCCACTCCGTTTTGAGCATAATCATAGACTGCGCTTAGTCCGTCATATATTTCGCTAGAGGGAAAGATATACCCATACTCTTTGGCATGGGATACTACTTTTTTAAATTGATCTTCGTTTGCCATGGCGCAAAAATAAAAAAACCGCTACGATTAGTTCATAGCGGTTTCAATTATTTTGATTGAATTTTATTTTAGTTCCATTGTTGTAGTTGCAACCAGAGTCGGTCCATCAAAAATACTAATAGAATAATTTCCTTCAATTAAATCTGCTTCATTAACATCCGAAAGTATACAAACGTCCAATTCTTCTTTCTCATAAAATACAACCGATCCTTGACTGTAGGTTAATGAACCACCATCATAATTAAAAGTCTCACCTTTACCCACAATTTTACCTTTAGGATTTGTAATCTGTGCAAAAAGAGTTCGGTCACCTACTTTTGCCACTTTATTAGGTGTTAATGTGAAGCAAGCTCTTATTTTATCTGCTCTGCTAGATCTTCTTGTGTCTACAACTTTACCGCTACTACGAACTATCACCGCTTCGCCTCTTAAGTCAACAACACCAACAACAGCAGCTTCTTTTAAGGTTTGTGACATTTCTTCATTCTGTAAGTTAACAGAGTCTACAACTTTAATAGTATTGTTTAATACTGTATTTGTACTGTCACGTTGCATTGCCAGTCTTCTGTTTGCTGTAATTAGACTATCTGCTCTGGCAAATAGCATTTTACGTTCAGTCTTTAATTTACCAACTTCAATTTTATAGCGTCTTATAAGGTCAACATTTGCTTCTGCATCTTTAACAGAGTCTAATAAAACCTCAATACGTTCTCTTGCTGCCAACAAGTCCTTGTCTTTTAATTCATTCTCCTGAATAATTTCATCATAATTTGCAATAAGATCTTCTAGTTCGGCTTCAATAGATTGCTTTTCAGTTTCAAGCGTAGAAACAGTATCTTTACTATCGTTGTACAACGTAAAGGTATATACCGCTAATGCGATAAGTAGTGCTGATAGCACTCCAATAAGGATTTTAAATTTATTACTATTTGTTTCCGTAGTCATAATTAAGTATTTAAAAAATATTTTAGCCTACAAAGCTAGGTGTCTTGTACAATACCGAACGTTTAAGAAATGGTAAATTATTAAAAAATATGTTAAATCTCATATTTCCAAAGCTTTGCAGTGCTTGCAAGACTACATTAAGAGCTTCAGAACGGGTCCTTTGCCTTAAATGCCGACATACTTTGCCTTTAACCCGTTACCATCTTACAGGAAATAACGCTATGAAATCACTTTTTTACGGAAGAGTACCTCTCGAAGCAGCTTCGGCGTTAATCCAGTTTCAGAAAAAAGGAATTACCCAAGAGCTTTTACACAATTTAAAGTACCGAGGACAGCAACGAATAGGTACTTTTTTTGGGAAATGGTTAGGAGAAGAGCTAAAAGATATTAATCCTTACACCACGGTTGATATGGTAATTCCAGTCCCATTACATAAAAGAAGATTACGGGAAAGAGGGTACAATCAAGTGAGCACATTTGGGAAGGAAATAGCAAATGCATTGCAAGTGCCTTTTAAAGAGGATGTGTTGTTAAGAGTTAGCCAGACAGGGTCTCAGGTTTTTAAAGAACGCCTCACTCGTTTTGGGAGTGATCACATTTTTACAATACAAAAAAATGAAGAAATTCAAAATAAACATATTCTTATTGTAGACGATATTGTAACCACTGGCGCAACACTGGAAAATTGTGCTAAAGTAATTCTGGAAAAATCGAATGCAAAAATAAGTTTTGTGACTATCGCAATTGCTTAGGACTACATACAATTACTAGAAAATTCTTCCTATTTTTGCCACAATGAAACCTAAGCTTCTGTACCTTTCTTTTATCCTGCTTTTTTCACTTTTCTTTACAGACTGTGCAAAAAAAGGAACTCCTTCTGGAGGTGCAAGAGATACTATCCCTCCCGTTATTGTACGAAGTGTTCCCGAAAATTATTCTACAAATTTTTCTGAAACTGAATTTAAGATCTACTTCGATGAGTATATAAAACTGAATGAGCTTCAAAAAAATCTCATCATTTCCCCTCCTTTAAAATATACTCCTGTTATTACACCATTAAGTACTTCCAAGGTTTTAAGGGTTAAGATACTTGATACGCTTAAAGAGAATACGACCTACTCCTTTAATTTTGGGAAAAGCATTGTGGATAACAATGAAGCCAACGAGTTCGAATATTATAAATATATATTTTCTACCGGAAGTTATATTGACAGCTTAAAACTCTCCGGAACCATTCGTGATGCAGAATTTAACCAACCAGATGGTGTTACTACAGTAGCCCTCTATGAAGCAAATGAAACGTTTAATGACTCACTGGTATTACAAGAAAAGCCTACTTACATCACCACCACTCCAGCGGGGTCAAATTCGTTTGAATTCAGTAATTTAAAGGAAGGAACCTATCAGCTTGTTGCTTTGAAGGACATTAATAACGATTATATCTTTCAGCCTACAAATGAGCGTATTGGATTTCTTTCTGATGTTGTGACCATTCCTACAGACACTTCTTACACGCTTACTTTATCTAAAGAAAAGACTGGGTATCAAATAAATACCCCTAAGCAGACATCTAAAAATGAACTAATTTTTGGATATCAAGGAAATACAGATAGCCTCGAGCTAGAATTACTTTCCAAAGTGCCTAGTGACTACAGATCAACTTTGTATAAAGATGTCGATAAAGACACCTTACATTATTGGTTTAAACCTGCTATAGAAAATGACTCTCTAATATTTCTTGCCAAAAACAAAGAGGCCAGCGATTCTTTAGTTGTTAAAATGCGCGATCTGTATCGTGATTCTTTGGTTATACAAGCGATAAATCAAACTGGACTAACATTACCCGACACTTTAAAATTAAGAGCTAACATTCCGATGACAGCGATTAATACTGAAAGATTAAAAATTATAGATAAAGATTCAGTTACAGTTAAAGCTTCAGCAGGTATTAACCTTAAAAATAATACCGTTGCTATTATATTTCCAAAAGAGGAAGAACAAACCTATGAAATAAAAGCCTTCCCCGGATTTATAACCGACTTCTTTGAAGGAACTAATGATACATTATCGTATAGAATTAGAACTAAAGCGACTTCAGATTACGGTACTCTTTCTCTACAATTGGAAAATGTTGATACCTTTCCTGTCATTGTACAGCTTGTTTCTGAAAAGTTTGCGGTCGTTAAAGAGTCTGTTCTAACTTCTGAAAATTCTCAGGTGTATTTCGACTTTATCAATCCTGCAAAATATTTATTACGGGTAGTTTTTGACACTAACAAAAACAGCACATGGGATCCTGGAAATTTTCTGTCACGACAAGCGCCAGAAAGAATAGTCTATTATCCAACAATTCTCGAGGTTAAGTCAAACTGGAGTTTAAATGAGACATTTATTTTATCTCAAAATAATCCCGATCCTGTAGAAACTGAAGACGATCCCGAAGAGTAACTACGTGCTCTTTTTCTAACGTTATAGTCTCTGTAAATTCTTTTTCATAATCAGAGGTTGTTAGTAGTTCCCCTAACACATCGTATCCGGCACTATGTCCTGTATATTGGTGACCATTACCGTCCAATCCTACTCTATTCACACCTATACAATATGCCATATTTTCTATGGCGCGTGCTTTTAGGAGTGCGTCCCAGGCATTGACACGTTTATCTGGCCAATTGGCAACATATACCAAGAGGTCATAATCTTCTTTATTTCGCGCCCAGACTGGAAACCGAAGATCATAACACACCAACGGGCAAATTTTCCAGCCTTTATAAGTTACAATAAGTTTATTTTGTCCTGCTTGATAGGTCTTATGTTCTCCTGCTAAAGCAAAAGTATGTTTTTTATCATACTGGTGGAAAGTACCATCTGGAAAAACAAAGAACAGTCTGTTGTAAAACAATCCATCATCTTTAATAATAATGCTTCCTGTAAGGGCTGCGTTTTTCTTTTTCGCTTCAGATTGCATCCAAAAGAGCGTGACTCCGTTGGTTTCTTCTGCCAATGACGCTGCATTCATAGTGAAGCCTGTGGTAAACATTTCGGGTAAAATGATAAGGTCGGTATCTTCAGATATAGCCGCTATTTTTTCAGAAAATTGAGTTCTATTTGCTACAGGATTTTCCCAGTGCAAGTGAGATTGAATGATACTAACCTTTAATTGCGTTTTCATGCTGAAGCATTCTCTAAAAGTTCAATAATTGTTTTTGCCCCCTGCATCTTAGCATGTAAGAGTGCTGTATTTCCTCTGTCGTCTTTAATAGACACATCGGCTCCGTGTTCTACTAACAGGGATACAATCTTAGAATGTGCAAAAGTGGCTGCAAAAATAAGTGCAGTCGCACCGTTAAAATTTGTTTTATCGATATTGGCACCTTTTTCAATTAAAAGGGACGCAAGGTTTTTAAAACCCTTAAAGCAAACCCCCATTAGAGCAGTATTGCCACTCGCGTCCTGTGCATCTATATCTTGGGGATGCTGTAAAATTGCTTCAGTTGTATTCTGAAATCCATAATAGGTAGCCAACAGTAATGGTGTAGAACCTCGCTGGTCTTTTTCTGAAACAAGCGAGGGATTTTCAGCAAGGATAGCCTTCACTTTTTGCGTATCATCCTCTCGTATGGCAGTAAATAGTTCGTTTTTCAAAATTTTCAGAATTTATATGCTAAATATAGCAAAGAATTAGTTGTATAAAAAGAGGTGGTCTTAAAAGAACCACCTCTTAGAATTACTAATAAATAGTACAAAATTATTTTAAATCAAAACGATCTAAATTCATAACTTTAGTCCAAGCAGCGACAAAATCATGAACAAATTGCTCTTTTGCATCTTCACAACCATATACTTCTGCTATCGCTCTTAATTCTGAATTTGAACCAAAAATAAGATCGGCTCTGGTCCCAGTCCACTTATGTTTTCCGCTCATTCGATCTGTACCCTCAAAAACTCGTTCATCATCTGAAAGCGCTTTCCAAGTAGTTCTAATATCCAAAAGATTTACAAAGAAATCGTTGGTTAAAGCTCCAGGCTTGTCTGTAAACACTCCATGAGATGAACTATCATAGTTTGTTTCGAGCACTCGCATTCCACCAATGAGCACCGTCATTTCAGGTACCGTAAGCGTTAGCAACTGTGCTTTGTCAACCAATAGCTGTTCAGCTTTTGCTTTTTGATTACTCTTAATATAGTTTCTGAAACCATCTGCTACCGGCTCCAAATGTTTAAAAGAATCTACGTCTGTTTGTTCTTGAGTGGCATCTCCACGGCCTCCTGAAAAAGGAACTGTAACATTTTGACCAGCATCCTTTGCTGCTTTCTCAATTGCTGCATTCCCCCCTAGAACGATCAAATCTGCCATTGAGATATTCCCATTAAAGTCAGTCTGAATTTTTTCATACGTATCCAGCACTTTAGTTAATTCTGAAGGGTTATTCACTTCCCAGTTTCTTTGTGGTTCCAGTCTAATTCTTGCGCCGTTTGCTCCACCACGCATGTCTGAATGACGATAGGTCGAAGCCGAAGCCCAAGCAGTTGTTACCAGTTGTGAAATTGATATGCCCGAATTCAAAATGGTTTTTTTCAAGTCTGCAATAGCAGTCTCACTTAAAGTGTCTGTTCCAGCTGGCACAGGATCCTGCCATAGTAATTCTTCTTGGGGAACTTCGGGTCCTAAATATCTTGAAACAGGGCCCATATCACGATGTGTTAATTTATACCAAGCACGTGCAAAAGCATCTTCAAACTCTTCTGGGTTTTCCATAAAGTGTCTTGAGATCTTCTCATAGATTGGGTCAAACTTAAGTGCCATATCTGCCGTGGACATCATCAAATCTTGTGTTTTTGAAGCATCGTGGGCCATAGGAGCTTTAGGTGCGTTTGATGCATCTGTAGGCCTCCATTGATGTGCCCCTGCTGGGCTTTTTGTGAGCTCCCATTCGTTTTCAAATAATACTTTAAAATAATCATGATCCCATCGTACAGGATTTGGTGTCCAGGCACCTTCCAAGCCACTTGTAATCGTATCATCTCCACGACCAGTTCCCATCGTATTTAGCCATCCCTGGCTTTGGGCTTCTATTTTTTCACCTTCAGGTTCTACTCCTACAAATTTTTCTGCATCTCCTGCTCCGTGAGCCTTTCCAAAAGTGTGTCCTCCGGCTACCAAAGCGACTGTCTCATAATCGTCCATCGCCATACGGCCAAATGTTTCTCTAATATCATGACCAGAGCCTAGTGGATCTGGCTCTCCTTTAGGTCCTTCAGGGTTTACATAAATCAATCCCATGTGCGCGGCTGCTAATGGTTTTTCTAGTTCTCCATTTTTGTATCGTTCTTCATAGCCCATCCATTCATCTTCAGATCCCCAGTAAATATCCTGCTCTGGCTCCCAAACATCTTCACGTCCACCGGCAAAACCAAAAGTTTTAAAGCCCATTGATTCTAATGCACAATTTCCTGCCAAAATCATAAGATCTGCCCAAGAGATTTTTTTTCCATATTTCTGTTTGATAGGCCATAATAACAGACGTGCCTTATCAAGATTTCCATTGTCGGGCCAGCTATTTAAAGGAGCGAAACGCTGATTTCCAGTATTTCCCCCACCACGGCCGTCGGTTACACGATACGTACCTGCACTGTGCCAAGCCATACGAATAAAAAATCCTCCATAATTTCCATAATCTGCTGGCCACCACTCCTGTGAATCAGTCATAAGATCCAAAACATCTTGTTTTAAAGCGTTAAAATCTAAACTTTTAAATGCAGCAGCATAGTCAAAATCCTTTCCCATTGGGTCTGATTTCGTATCATGCTGACGCAAAATATTCAAGTTTAATCTGTTGGGCCACCACTCTTCATTGGTGGTACCACCGCCAGCTGTTTTGTTTTGAACGCCACCAAAATATGGGCATTTACTAGCATCCCCATCATTAATCTCCCACGCGTTTCCTTTCTTAGTATCCATTTAATTTAATTTTTGTCGTTTGTAATAAGTTTCTAAAATAACCTTTTTATATGGTTTGGCTATCAGAAATCAATATGAAGATACAATCATACTATTGATTAAGCTGATAGTTATAGTGCGCTTAAAACTTTCGCAGCCGCCTCTAAAGTTTTATCTGTTTTGGCAAAGCAAACTCGTATCTGTTTAAAATCTTCTTTATTTTTATTAAAAACTGAAGTTGGAATCATTGCAAGACCTTCTTCTTTTGTAATTCTTTCGGTAAAAGTAATATCGGTTTCATTACTTATTTCTGAAAAATCTAGTAACTGAAAATAAGTGCTTTTTGATGGGATAATTTTAAAGCGTGAATCCTTGAGTAGTGATAAAAAATAATCTCTCTTTTTTTGGTAAAATGCTGAAAGTCCCAAATACGTTTCAGAATTTTCCATATAGATTGCCAGGGCTTTTTGGATAGGATGATTGACACAAAACACATTGAATTGGTGCACTTTCTGAAACTCTTTCATTAATGCTTCAGGCGCTACACAATAACCTATCTTCCAGCCTGTATTATGAAAGGTTTTCCCAAAAGAGGCTGTTATAAAGGTTCTTTTAGCCAGCTTCTCAAAACGAGCTGCACTCTGATGAACTTGACCGTCAAAAATAATATGTTCATACACCTCATCGCTTATTACCAGAATGTCATTTTCTAAAGCTATTTTTTCTAATTCCAGCATATCACTTTCAGAAAAGAGCATGCCACTTGGGTTGTGAGGCGAATTAATGATAATCATCTTGGTTCTGTTTGAAACAGCGGCTTTCACTTTTTTCCAATCGGGCGAATAGCTTGGTGCCTCTAGTTGAACTGCAATCGTTTTTCCTCCAAAAAGCTGGACGGTTGGCTCATAACAATCGTACGCAGGTGTAAAAACAATGACCTCATCCCCTCTGGAAATCGTTGCTGCAATCGCAGTGAATATTGCCTGAGTCGCGCCTGCAGTAATGGTTATTTCGGTATTTGGATCGTAGGCATGATGATGTAGTTCTCTAATTTTATTTGAAATCACTTCTCGCAATCGCAAATCTCCAGGCATTGGTGCATATTGATTATGACCTTCCTGCATGGCTTCTGAAACGAGTGAAATCAATTTTGGATCACTTTCAAAATTAGGAAATCCCTGTGATAAATTAATAGCGTTATATTCCGCAGCCATTTTGCTCATCACAGTAAAAATAGAAGTAGGAACGTTGGGAAGTTTTGAAGAGATTTTCATATTCTAAAAATAAAAAAATCCTAAGCAAGGGGCTTAGGATTTAATAATACTTTATAGTTTAAATGTAAGATTTATCCTTTCAGCGAAGCCTTCAGGTATTCGCGATTCATACGCGCAATGTTCTCTAATGAAATTCCTTTTGGACATTCTACCTCACATGCACCGGTATTGGTGCAGTTTCCGAAGCCTTCTTTATCCATTTGCTCCACCATATTTAATACACGCGTTGAAGCTTCCACCTCTCCTTGAGGCAATAAGGCATATTGAGAAACCTTAGCCGATGTAAATAACATCGCACTAGCATTTTTACAGGCAGCTACACAAGCTCCACACCCGATACAGGTTGCGGCATAAAATGATTCATCTGCATTTTCCTTTTCTACAGGAATAGCGTTTGCATCAATGGTGTTTCCAGAAGTATTTACAGAAATATACCCCCCCGCCTGCTGAATACGGTCAAAAGAGCTACGATCGACCATAAGATCCTTAATGACAGGAAACGCTTTTGCTCTAAACGGTTCAATAACAATGGTATCTCCATCGTTAAACATACGCATATGCAATTGACAGGTAGTTACCAGACGATCCGGGCCGTGAGGTTCTCCGTTGATTTGCAAAGAGCAGCTTCCGCAGATTCCTTCTCGGCAGTCATGATCAAACACTACAGGCTCATCTCCTTTATTAATTAAATCTTCATTTAATACATCCAGCATTTCAAGAAAAGACATATCGCCCTCTACCCCGTCAATAGGGTACGTAATCATACTCCCTTTTGCTTTTGCATTGGCTTGTCGCCATATTTTTAATGTGAGTTTCATAATTTCTTATTTATAGCTACGTGTCTTTAATTCAATATTCTCAAATACAAGATCCTCCTTGTGTAATACAGCATCTTTAGGTTCTCCTTTGTACTCCCAGGCTGCCACATATTTAAAGTTTTCATCATCTCGAAGCGCTTCCCCTTTTTGTTCGCCACTCTGCTCCACACTTTCTTCTCTGTAATGCCCTCCAGCACTTTCGTTTCTGTTAAGTGCATCTTTTGCAAATAATTCTCCTAATTCAAGGAAGTCTGCTACTCGACCCGCTTTTTCTAGTTCCTGGTTTAGACCATCTGCTGTTCCAGGTACTTTTACATTGGCCCAGAAATCTTTTCGCAATGCTGCAATTTCTTCAATCGCTTCGGTTAATCCTTTAGCATTTCTAGACATTCCGCATTTATCCCACATGATCTTCCCTAATTTTTTGTGGTAATAATCAACCGAATGTTGCCCCGAAGCACTCATCAACTTGTTAATTCTTTCTTTTACATCTTTTTCTACCTGATCAAATTCTGGTGTGTCTGTGGGTATTTTCCCAGTTCTAATATCCTTTGCCAAGTAATCCCCAATCGTGTAAGGCAATACAAAATAACCATCTGCTAAGCCTTGCATTAAGGCAGAAGCTCCTAGTCTGTTTGCCCCATGATCGCTAAAATTAGCTTCTCCAGTTGCATACAGGCCTTCGACAGTAGTCATTAAATTATAATCAACCCAAATACCGCCCATAGTATAATGTACAGCAGGATAGATCATCATCGGAGTTTTATACGGATTTTGATCTACGATCTTTTCATACATCTGAAAAAGGTTTCCGTATTTATTTTCAATAACCGCAGCGCCTAATTCGTATATTTTTTCTTCGGAAGGATTATTAATATCTAAAATGTTTGCTTGTTCTTTTCCGTAGCGATTAATCGCTGAAGCAAAATCTAAATAGACCGCTTCTCCTGTTTTATTAACACCAAAACCAGCATCACACCGTTCTTTTGCAGCTCTAGAAGCTACATCGCGTGGCACTAAGTTTCCAAAAGCTGGATAGCGACGCTCTAGGTAATAATCTCTTTCGTCTTCTGAAAGTTCGGTTGGTTTCTTTTTTCCTGCTCTAATGGCTTCAGCATCTTCTTTCTTTTTAGGCACCCATATTCTTCCATCGTTTCGTAAACTTTCAGACATCAATGTCAATTTACTTTGGTGATCTCCAGAAACAGGAATACAAGTTGGGTGAATCTGGGTATAACATGGATTTGCCATAAAAGCACCTCTACGGTGCGCTTTCCAAGCAGCTGTTACATTACTTCCCATTGCGTTTGTAGACAAAAAGAAAACGTTTCCGTAGCCACCTGAAGCTAATACCACCGCATGAGCAGAGTGCCGTTCAATTTTTCCTGTCACTAAGTCGCGTGCAATAATCCCACGGGCTTTACCATCTACTTTAACGATGTCGAGCATCTCGTGACGGTTAAAAGGTTGGATTTTACCGCGGTTGATTTGGCGATTCATTGCCGAATAAGCTCCTAATAATAATTGCTGACCTGTCTGACCTTTTGCGTAAAACGTTCGTGATACCAGCACCCCTCCAAAAGAACGGTTGTCTAACAATCCGCCGTATTCACGTGCAAAAGGAACTCCCTGAGCCACACACTGGTCAATGATATTTGCTGATACTTCAGCAAGTCGATATACATTCGCTTCACGAGAACGATAATCACCTCCTTTTACAGTGTCATAGAAAAGGCGATAGTTACTATCTCCGTCTCCTTGATAATTTTTTGAGGCATTGATCCCTCCTTGTGCCGCAATCGAGTGTGCGCGGCGTGGCGAATCCTGATAACAAAAAGTTTTTACGTTGTAGCCTAGTTCTGCTAGTGTTGCAGCAGCACTCCCTCCAGCAAGTCCAGTTCCAATAACGATCACATCAATGTTTCGTTTGTTGGCTGGATTTACAAGATTAATATTGTTTTTATGATTGGTCCACTTTTCGGCTAAGGGTCCTTCAGGTATTTTAGCATCTAATATTGACATAGCAGAATTTTTTTAATGTGGAATTTGATTAAAATGGTGATATAGCGCGATAAATATAAATCCGGCAGGAATGGCAATTGCATAGAATTTTGCAAACTTTGTAAGTGCTACCGAGTATTTGTTGTTAAATCCAACACTCTGAAATGAGGATGCAAATCCGTGCCATAAGTGAAGTGCCAAAAACACAAATGAAAGACAATACAATCCTGTGCGTACGGGACTTTCAAATTTATGAACGAGTTCTATCCAGTACCGATTTTCTACCGCTTCAGAAACATCTATATATTTATAAATGATCTCTGGCACCCAGAAATCATAAAAGTGCAATCCTAAAAATGCTAGGATAACAATTCCTGAGTAAATCATATTTCTAGACACCCAGGTAGAATTTGTGTTTCCTTTATAGGATTTGTAAGATACTGCTCTAGCATTTCGGTTTCGAATTTCCAGAATAAAGCCCATCACAAAGTGAAAAATAACACCAAAAATTAATATGGGTTGTAATACAAATTGTACCAAACCATTGGTTCCCATAAAATGAGACCAGTTATTAAAGGTGTCTTTGTCAATTACAGAGGATAGGTTGATGGTAAAATGTTGTCCTAAAAAGAAAACTAAGAACAAGCCTGAAAGCGCCATGGCAACTTTACGGGCAATAGAAGAGGATATAATTCCCATTATGGTTGTGTTTTCAAAAAATTGAAATACAAAAATACGGCTCCACAAGTTTTTTGCCAAACAATATGTATTCTTTTCTGCAGATAAATTTTTTATATCTTTTTAACAACTTATTAAAAAAAACCTTACATTTATAGTTATCTAATCTTTAAATATTTATATTATTATGAAAAAAATTACAACTATTATAGCTACTGCGCTTTGTGTAGTTTTTAGTGTAAACACACAAGCACAACGTGCTGAAAACGTAGGAGACAATTCAGATGCAGTTGCACCTTCTTTCAATGGAGTGTTAACTGGTCAACAATTAAGACCAGATCCTTTACTTTGGGAAAACGGGCCATTGTTTAATCAAGCAGGACCCCCAAATCGTAGTATTTTACAAAATGACACATTTGGATCAAATACCTTAGGAGGTGGTGTTAGTGGCGATTTTAGGATTGCCGACAATTTCACTCTTGACGAAGCATCAAGTATTACACAAATTGATGTATACGGATACCAAACTGGCGCCCCAACTACTCCTGCTTCAATTATTGGTGTAACCATTCAAATATGGGATGGAGATCCATCTGATGCTAGCAATAACGTGATTTATGGCGATGCCACTACTAATGTAATGGATTCTGCTATTTTTAGTGATACTTTTAGAGAATCCGAGGCAAATCCTGGAGATAATAGAGCTATTCAAAGAGTAACAGCAACTTTCACAGATCTTACTTTAGATGCTGGAACTTATTGGTTAGACTGGAATTTTATAGGAGATTCTGGCTTTTCCGGACCGTGGCAACCACCAGTAGCAGAAGCTCTTGGAACTGAACCAGGAGGAGGAAATGCTTTGCAAGGAAATGCGGGTGTATATACGGGTTTTATTGATGATGGAGGAGACGGATCTGTTATGTATCATTTAGATGCACCTTTCGAGCTTTACGGACTTCCTACAGCTGGGGTTGATGATTTTTCAGCAGACAATATTTCTTTTTTCCCTAATCCAGTAAAAGATCTATTAACCATCGATAATCGTTCTACGACTCAATTAGAAACAATCAGTATTTATAATGTGCAGGGAAGATTGGTGCAAACTACAGATATTAGCGAAGTAAGTGAGATAAATGTTAGTGCTCTTACAGCTGGTGTTTACATGGTGCAAATTACTTCTGAAAGAGGTACAATAACCAAAAAACTTGTTAAGAATTAATTTCTAAATATAGTTTGAAAGCCAAAAGAGCGAGATAGTATCTCGCTCTTTTTTATTAGTGAATTCTAGTTATTTTATTTCAAAGGCTACAACTTCGGCTTTCCCATTTACTGTAACTGAAAAATTATACTTTCCAACAGGCAAATAAGTACTTCCATTATCAGCCTTCTTCACTTTTCTATCCTTTTTTTCAAGAACTTTTACGCCTTTTTCTGAAAGTGTCATATTGTAATCTACTACACTGATTCCTTTGTCAACTTCTACTTCCCAGTTCTTTAATGTCTTTCCGTCCTCGGTTGCTACTGAAAGTTTTGCTGTTCCACGCACCGGACTGTAAACTTGAATTTTGTGAGTAGGCTCATAGTAGTCCCCATATTGATTAAACCCTTTACTTCCCCATCTACCTGAAGCCCTTACAGAAGGTATTTCTGAAATCAAAATATCATTCTGTTTTGATTCTGAAAATCCCTGTAGTAACGATATGTCTGCTTTGTAAATGGAGCGTCCATGAGTTCCAACCAATAGTTCTTTTTCTCTAGCCTGAATTCTAAGATCATGAACTGCCACATTAGGTAATCCGCTGGCAAATACTTCCCAAGATTCTCCTTCGTTAAACGAAACATACGCTCCATTGTCTGTTCCTAAATAAAGGATATTCTCATTTTCTGAATCTTCGCGAATGACATTTACAGGCGACATTGGTAAATTACTCGCAATAGACGTCCATGTGGCTCCATAATCATCACTCATATAAACATAAGGCGTAAAATCATCCCAACGATATCCATTTAGAGTCACATAGACTCGTTCTTTTTTGTGCTCTGAAGCAATCACTCTGCTTACCCATAAATCTTTCTGAAAAGTTTCAGAAATTTTTATCCAGTTTCCTCCTGCATTCTTACTCACATACACCAACCCATCATCACTTCCTGTGTACAACAACCCGAAGGCAAACGGACTTTCAGAAATACTCGTTAATGTGCCATAAGCTACATTCCCTTGCTTTCCGCCATTGGTCAAATCATCTGAAATTGCTGTCCAATCTTGTCCCTGATTCATAGACCGCATTAGCTTGTTCCCCCCAAGATAAAGGATATCTTGATTGTGACTGCTTAATAAAATAGGCGTCTGCCAGTTAAACCGATACGGACTTTCACCTAATTCATGTTTAGGTTGAATGTATTCTTGACTATTGGTAGATCTGTCTAACCTAAAATAGTTTCCAAACTGAAAGCCTGTATAAACAATATCACTATTTCGTGAATCTACTTCAATCTGCATTCCGTCGCCCCCCATGATAAATTTATAGGGATATTCCCCGTCTTGTCTCCAACCAGGACTTGCTTCATAGGTGTTGGCGCCCACCCAAACTCCGTTATCCTGTAATCCTCCATACACATTATAAGGTTTTTCATTGTCTACTTGTATAGCATAAAACTGTCCTACAGAAGGTGCATTATTTTTAATCCAGTTTTCTCCATCATCATAACTAATATTTACGCCTCCATCATTTCCATCAATTAAATGCCCTGGCTTGTTCGGATTGATCCAAAGCGCATGGTGATCTGCATGTACATTTGAAGCAGAAATAGAGCTAAATGTTTTCCCACCATCTTTTGATTTTATAATAGGGACTCCGTAGATATAAATTCCATTGACATCATTGGGGTCTACGTGGATCTTTCCGAAGTAATACCCATAACTATAATAAAGCCCTTCCAGAAATCCGTCGTGTGTTTTCTTCCAAGTCGTTCCGCCGTCTGTACTTTTATACACTTCTGCTCCAATTACGGGTGTATCAAACAACATGGCATTGGCATCTTCAAGATAGGTTGCGAGATCTGCTGGTTTCACAGTGCCACCTCGCACCATAGATTTTACATTATCTGCTCTGTATTTTTCCTGAAACCCATTATTTTTTAAATACGCATTTAGTTTTTTATCATCCAATGCCAGAAACTGAGAAGAGGTCATGGTTTTAAATTGTTCTTTAGACAAATCATCCTCCTTATTTTCGACAGCGCTTTCTTCTCTACGGAATTGATTATCATGCACTGCATAGACCGTATTTTCATCAAATACAGCAAGACCTATTCTCCCTACGCCTTCTCCCGAAGGAAAGCCACTCCCAGCTCCTGAAACCTTGATCCAATTACTACCGCCATCTGTACTTTTATAGATAGCACTTCCTTCTCCGCTACCTCTAAAGTTCCACGCCTTCCGATCTTTATCCCAAGAGGAAGCGAACATCAAATTGAAGTTATTAGGGTCTGCATCCATTTCGATAATTCCGCTTTGATCATTGACAAATAGGGTTTTATTCCAAGTTTTTCCACCGTCCATAGTTTTATAAACTCCTCGCTCACTATTTGTAGAATATAAATGTCCAACAGCTGCCACAACTACTTCGTCATTATTGTTCGGGTTTATAATAATTTTTGAAATATGATGACTGTCCTGCAATCCCATATTTTTCCAGCTTTTTCCATTGTCTTTCGACTGTAACAATCCGATCCCTGCATAACTAGAACGAGAAGCATTAACCTCGCCTGTTCCCACCCAAATGGTTCCAGTTTTCCAGTCTACCGCTAAGCTCCCTACGTTCTGAGTAGGACTATTATCAAGTATTGGGGTAAATGTAGTCCCGTTGTTTTTAGTGTGCCAAACTCCTCCACTTGCGTAGCCAACGTAAAATTCGGTGGGATTAGCGGGGTTTACGGCAAAATCAACTACACGACCACTCATAATAGTAGGACCAATGTTTGTAAATGGAAGATTTTTTACAAGTGAATTTTCTGTTAATTGTTCTCTCTGCTGAAGCGATTTTTCAACCTCCATAGCAGGCGTTGCAGGTTGTTGAGCAAATGAGAAAGCAACCAATAAAAAGGAAGCTATTGAAAGTATTGTGTTTTTCATGTTGATTATTTTAGACGGTACAAAATAGACAAATTATAAGCTATTGTCAACATATTATAAAATGTGGCAACAAGTTTCAAGGACTGCTAAGGTCTTCCGTATTAATTTCATTATTTTTGAAGCAAATAAATTGTTTAATTTTTCCGAGGGGAAGTAACGCCATTTCATGAAATACCATCAGATAGACCGAAACTTATATATAAAAAACAGGAACAACTTTATGGCAAAAATGAAGCCATCTAGCCTTGCTGTTTTTAACAGTAATGATATTTATCCTATTAGTGCAGACAGCACCATGCCTTTTGAGCAAGCCAGGGATATCCTATATTTGAGTGGTGTAGATCAAGAAGAGAGTATACTTGTTTTATTTCCAGATGCTCCTGACGAGAAACATCGCGAAATCCTTTTTTTAAAAGAAACCAACGAGCATATAGCAATTTGGGAAGGTGAAAAATTAACCAAAGAGCGTGCCCTTGAGGTCAGCGGAATTTCTACCGTATACTGGTTAAAAGAGTTTGATAAAGTGTTCTACGAAATCATGACTCAAGCAGATACCATTTATTTTAATACTAATGAGCATTATCGTGCTAATATAGAAACCGAAACACGAGAAACACGCTTTATTAAAGCGACGAAGCAAAAATTTCCTGCACATAGTTGGGCAAAGAGTAATCCTATTTTACAACGTTTACGATCTGTAAAAGATCCCATAGAAATTGACTTATTACAAAAGGCTTGTGATATTACTGAAAAAGGGTTTCGTCGTGTGTTAGATTTTGTTAAACCTGATGTTTGGGAGTTTGAAATAGAAGCCGAATTCCTGCATGAATTTATGTATAACAGATCAAAGAAATTTGCTTATACCCCTATTATTGCCAGCGGAAACAATGCCAATGTATTACACTACATAGAAAATAATCAGCAATGTAAAGACGGCGACCTTATTTTAATGGATGTGGGTGCAGAATATGCGAATTACAGCAGCGATATGTCCCGTACTATTCCTGTAAACGGAAAATTTACTAAGCGCCAACGTGAAGTGTACAATGCAGTTAACAGAGTGAAAAATGATGCTACTAAAATGCTCGTTCCTGGAACTTTCTGGAAAGAATACCATGTTGAAGTAGGGAAATTAATGACCTCAGAATTGATTGGTCTTGGTTTGCTTGACAAAGCAGATGTTCAAAACGAAAATCCAGATTGGCCTGCCTACAAAAAATATTTTATGCACGGTACGTCTCACCATATTGGTCTTGACACTCATGACTACGGAATTTTGTGGGAACCTATGGAAGCCAACCAGGTATTTACTGTAGAACCCGGAATTTATATCCCTGCGGAAGGCTTCGGAATACGACTGGAAGATGATGTAGTGATTCAGAAAACTGGTGAGCCATTTAATTTAATGCGAAATATTCCTATTGAAGCTGAAGAGATTGAGGAATTGATGAATAAATAACTTTATTTTTTCCTCTGAAAAATAGTTGCTATCACAAAAACAGCTAATGCAGGCAATACCCAGCCCATGCTTTCATTCGCTAATGGGATATACTTTTTAATAGGGTCGAGCGAACCTTCAGCAACAAAAAATTGCAAAAAGTCTGGAATACTAAAAAGTAATGTCACAAGCACTACTACTTTAAAAACAAGCCCGGAAGCAAATTTTTTAGGAAGTACATTCAGCAAAATTAAAACGATTGTCACCGGATAAATAAACATCAATGCCGGCAAGGCAATGTCTATTATATATCGTACGTCAAATTGTCCTACTGCTACCCCAATCACGCAACCAATAATTCCTGTTATAATATAGGCCAGTTGTGAGTTTCCAGCCAGTTTTTTTACAAAGTCTGCAGTTCCTGTTATTATCCCCACCGCAGTGGTAAAACACGCTAAGGCAACCAAAACTCCCAAAAAAGCAGTTCCAATAGTTCCTAATGTCTGAGTACTTAAAAGAGTCAATAATTCGGTTCGGTTTTCTATCTCTAGAGTTCCGCTATTAAAAGCTCCTAAGGCGATTAATCCTCCGTAAATAATTAAGAGTCCGAGCCCTGCTAGTAAGCCAGAACGAGCAATCATACGGCGCTTTTCTACATAATTATATTTTCCTTGCAAGGTAAAAGACACAACAATCACAGCCCCTACTACCACACCCCCAATCGCATCAAAAGTCTGATACCCCTCTAAGATTCCGCTGGTAAATGAATTTTCAAAAATGGAAGCCCGAATTGGTTCCACCTCCATAAAAAGACCTATCCCTATAATACAGAGAAGAATTAAAACAATCAATGGAGTGAGAAACTTCCCAATGAGACTTAAGATCTTCGTTCGGTTTAAAACAAAAACCAATACCAATGCAAAATATAGAATGCTGCTCCAAAGGGAAGAAATCTCGAAATATGGCTGTATCGCCATTTCGTAAGTAACAGAGGCCGTTCTTGGTGAAGGCAATGCAACTGAGATTGCATATATTAATACCGCAAATACTAAGGCAAATACTGGATGTACTTTCTTTGCAAAATCCAGCAATGTGCCCTGTAATCTTGCATGACCATAAATTGCCATAATTGGAATAATTACAGCAGAGATCAAAAATCCGATCAACACCCATATCCAACCATCACCTGCATTATATCCTAAAAATGGAGGTAGTATTAAATTTCCAGCACCAAAAAACAAGGAGAACAATGCAAAGGCTGTAATATATGTTTGTTTGGTACGATTCATATTAATGTCCACCAAGGTGGGTAACTCTTTTAGTAATTACTAAATTGCTTTACTAATTAGACTAGCTGTCCAAAATAACGTTTCGAAGATAGAAAAATGATTTATCAATACAACGACACACCTATATTTTATACTATAAATGGGAAAGGGCCTGTATGGGTATTGTTACATGGATTTTTAGAAAACGCTAAAATATGGGACACAATTATTAAAGATTTTTCTAATAGCCACATGATAATCACTATCGATTTGCCTGGTCATGGAAATAGCGGATTTGTTTCTGATATACATACCATGGAGCTTATGGCAAAGATTGTGTTGGATATTTTAGAACATTTGGGAATTACCAACGCAACTTTTATTGGACATTCTATGGGAGGGTATGTATGTCTAGCATGTATTGAAAAGCATTCTGAAATAGTTGATAAAGTGGTGCTTATAAATTCTATTCCTTCTGAAGATTCTGAGGACAGAAAGGTACATAGAGAACGCACCCTCAAAATTGTAGAAAAAAATAAAGAGGCTTTTGTGCAGATGGCAATCTCTAACCTCTTTACTGAAAGATCCAGAAAAAAGTATGATTTAGAAATCCGAGCGCTTAAAAAACAAGCCCTTACTATTTCTTTAGAAAATCTGAAAGCCAGTATCATAGGAATGGGCATTCGGAAAGACAGAGTTGAAGTGCTGAAAAATTTTCAGAAACCAAAATATATGATTAGTGGCATAGAAGACCCTATTATGCCTATTCAACAAGCTGAAAGCCTTTCACAAAAAACGAATACTACACTTTACAAGCTTGAAGAAGGTCATATGAGTTGGCTTGAAAATGGGAAAAAATTAACAACCTTGTTGCGTTTTATCGATAAATAATTGCATTTTATCGATTATTTAAAATATTTTTTTATCTTAGAGGCACCTAAATTTTTCGCCATGAAGAAACTAACAAAAAAACCTTCAGTTGTCATATCTACTTTAATCTGTGGGCCTCTAGGTCATAATTATTCCCTTTCGCGTAAAGTTACAAATCACATCATGGAATATAAATGTTGTAACTGCAATCGTGAAGTAACAACCAATCAGCTTGGAAACATCGAACTTCTAACGTATAAAACCAAGGAGATTAATACAACATTAGCTGCATTTTTTCAGAAAAAAGTAAACCGAATCTCTGCCTAAATTACACCTTATGAGACCCATTAAATGTAAATTTAAAGGACATCATTTAATTACAATTGTAACTGAAGACGTTCAAATTAAAGAATTTGAGTGCAAGCATTGCAAACAGCACTTTACAACAGATGGGTATGGTCGCATTGTGAAGCTAAGCAGCTTCTGGGCAGAAAATAACCAGCTTTTTCAGAATTATTTTAAAGAAAAAGCTACCTTAATCTGAGGATTCTTCCATCGAGTTCCACCCTCTTGCAACTAGCGGTATTTTTGTGTTGGCTCTAGTGATAAGGTGTGTTCCTTCATTCTTATGAGTTATATGCCCAATGATTGTAAGATGTGGATTCCCTTTTATTTTTGGAAAATCTTCGGTGCCTACTGTAAATAATAATTCATAATCCTCGCCTCCACTTAAGGCTACCATCGTACTGTCAAGGTTAAATTCCTCACAAGCTGAAATCACCTGAGGATCTAGAGGGATTTTATCTTCATACACATTACACCCTACCTCACTATTTTTACAAAGGTGAAGAATTTCAGAAGAAAGCCCATCACTTATATCTATCATAGATGTTGGAGTTACCTTCAATTCTTTTAATAATTTTGGAATATCTTTACGAGCCTCAGGCTTTAACTGGCGTTCAATCAAATAGGTGTAAGCATCGAGATCTGGTTGTGATTGCGGATTTACTTTAAACACTTCTTTTTCACGTTCTAGAACTTGTAATCCCATGTATGCAGCTCCCAGATCTCCAGTCACCACCAAAAGATCATTTTCTTTTGCCCCTTCACGATATACGATAGCTTCTTTTGGAGCCTGGCCAATGGCTGTAATACTTAACAGAAGGCCTGTAGTAGAGGAGGTGGTATCTCCTCCAACGACATCTATTTCGTATATTTTAGCGGCAGTAGCAATTCCAGCATATAATTCTTCCAAGGCTTCAACAGGGAACCTATTTGAAACAGCCACTGAAACTGTAATTTGAGTCGCCTTAGCATTCATGGCAAATACATCACTTAAGTTTACAATCACAGCTTTATACCCAAGATGTTTTAAAGGCATATAACTCAGATCAAAATGAACTCCTTCAACCAGCAGATCTGTAGTAATAACGATTTGATTGTTTTTTTCTGAAACTATCACTGCAGCATCATCTCCTATGCCTTTAATAGTAGATGTATTTTTAATTGAAAATTGTTTGGTTAAATGATCGATTAAACCAAACTCTCCTAATTCAGAAATACGTGTCTTTTCGTTATTTTTATTTTCTAACATGCTAAAACTTTATGCAAAAATACAGGTTCAAAATTTAAGAGATCGCACTTTTATAGCCTCTCTTTCATAAATTTCCTAAAAAACTGGATAATATCCTATTATGTTTTACGTATTAACACAAGAGAGCATTGAGTTAATTCAAAAAAAACTTATTTTTGAAATCCTAAAAAAAATTATGAAAAAGATATTGTTATTAATTGTAATTAGTTTTGCAATTATTTCGTGTGGATCAGACGATTCACCTTCAGACACAACAGATGATGTAACCGATGATGGAACGGGAATGAATGATGACATGGATCCTGCAGAAATTCCTAGAACTGCACCTTGCGAAAACGGTTTTGCTGGACCATTTCAATGTAATGATTATGATCTAGTATACCGTTTTGATTTAGTCACATTTGGAGCCACAGCAGGAAATGATTCTTGGGGTTGGACAGATAGTTCTACCGGAAAAGAATATGCTCTTATGTGTGTCAATAACGGTGTGGCTTTTGTAGATATTACTGCAGACCCACCTATTTACTTGGGGAAGCTTCCCACAGCTACTTTCTCTAGTGCATGGAGAGATGTAAAAGTGTACAATAATTTTGCCTTTATAGTAAGTGAAGCTAGTGGTCATGGAATGCAAGTTTTTGATCTAACTCGGTTAAGAAATGTTTCTAACCCACCTTCAAATTTTAGTGCTGATGCTACATATACAGGTTTTGGAAACGCGCATAATATTGTTATTAATGAAAGTTCGGCTTATGCTTATGCCGTTGGGACACAAACTTTTAATGGGGGTCCTCATTTTATTGATATTCAAGATCCTCTAAACCCAGTTGCCGCAGGTGGATTTGCTATGGACGCCTATAGCCATGACGCACAAGTTGTAACGTATAATGGTCCGGATACAGAACATGCTGGGAAAGAAATTTTAATTGGCAGTAACGAAGATCAAATTTCAATTGTAGACATTACAGATAAAGCGAACCCTATTGGATTATCTACAATTTCTTATGGGCAAGTTGGGTATACACATCAAGGCTGGTTTACAGAAGATCAAACTATATTTATTTTAGGCGACGAAATCGATGAGCAAAATTTTGGATTTAATACTAGAACACTTATGTTTGATTTTTCAGATCTTGACAATCCTTCACTTATTGGGGAATATTCAGGTCCAACTCCAGCGATAGATCATAATGGTTACGTAAAAGGAAACTCTTACTTTATGGCAAATTACACAGCCGGATTACGTGTTTTAGATGCAACCAATGCTGCAAGTGGGACTTTAAATGAAATTGGATATTTTGATACTTTCCCTGCAAACAACAATGCTGGTTTTGATGGCGCATGGAATGTTTACCCATATTTTGAAAGTGGAAAAATTCTTATTAGCGATATAAATACAGGTTTATATATTGTGAAAAAGAGATAAGCTTTCCAACTTTAAATAAAAAAAATGAAAATGAAAAAATTAATACTCCCCTTCTTACTAATTACTATTACTGTAACTTTAGCTCAAACCCCATGTAATGGAGGTTCGGCAGGAACTTTTCCATGTAATGGGTACGATCTTCAATCCAGAGTAACCTTAAACGACATGAATGCAGGAGGCGGAAATGACTCATGGGGATGGACAGATCCAGATAATGGAAATGAATATGCACTAATGGCTCTTAATAACGGTACAGCTTTTATTGACATTACTGACCCAATAAATCCAATTTACTTAGGGAAACTACCTACACACACTTCCAATAGTAGCTGGAGAGACGTTAAAGTTTATAACAATCATGCGTTTGTGGTGAGTGAAGCTAGTGGTCATGGCATGCAGGTTTTCGATCTTACAAGATTAAGAAATGTGACCAGCCCACCTCAAACATTTACCGAAGATGCCCATTTTAACGGCTTCGGAAGTGCACACAATATTGTTATCAACGAAGATACAGGATATGCATATCCTGTTGGAGCTAACCGAAGTGTATTCCCTTTTGGAGGTCCTATCTTTATTAACATTCAAGACCCCTTAAATCCTGTAAGTGAAGGTGGATACGGAATGGATTCTTATAGTCATGATGCTCAAATAGTAACGTATTGTGGCCCCGATTTAGATTATGTTGGAAGAGAAATTTTAATTGGAAGTAATGAAGACGAAATTGTCATAGCAGATATTACAGACAAAAGCAACCCCCAATCAATATCAAGTATTAGCTATTCTAATGTTGGCTATACACATCAAGGGTGGTTTACAGAAGACCAACGTTTCTTTATCCTAGGAGACGAATTAGATGAACAAGATTTTGGATTTAATACAAGAACTGTAATATTTGATTTTGAAGACTTGGATAATCCACAGTTTTCCTTTAACTATACTGGCCCCACTTCTGCTATTGATCACAATGGATATGTAAAAGGTACTAAATATTATATGGCCAACTACAGAGCAGGCTTACGGGTGATTGATGTAAGTGACATTGCTAATTCAAATATGTCTGAAGAAGGGTTTTTCGACACCTATCCAGAAAACAATAATGCAAGTTTTAGCGGTGCTTGGAATGTATATCCTTATTTTGAAAGTGGTAACATTGTGATTAGTGACATCAATAGAGGGCTTTTTATTGTGAAGGCTTCTAATGGCGATACTACTGCTCCAATGGCAAATTGTAATGATTTTACCGTAGAACTTGGTATTGATGGTACTGCTACTATTACTCCAAATGATATAGATAATAATTCAACAGACGATAGTGGAAGTGTAAACTTCATACTTTGTGAAACTACGTTTAATTGTAATGATATAGGCTCAAGAACTGTAGATTTGGAAGTATATGATGCTTTTGGCAATAGAGATATATGCACTTCTACCTTAACAATTGTTGACAATCTGGATCCTGTATTAGATTGCCCGTCATTTGTAAACGCAGCTTATGACAATGGTCAAAACTTTTACACAGTTCCTAGCTATGAAAATGATGGAGTTGTAACCATAACAGATAATTGTTTATCAATAGATGTTTCACAAACACCTACTGTAAACTCCCAGCTAACAGAAGGTGATTACACCGTACAATTTTCAGCAACAGATGGTTCAGGAAACACATCAAATTGTAGTTTTACCCTTAGAGTAAGACCCATTCTTGGAACAGACGATGTTACCTTTGAAAATGGATTAAGTATATACCCTAATCCATCTTCAGAGGTTGTTACTATTAAATCGGCTTCAGAAGCAATATCAAATATTACCATTAGTGATGTGACAGGAAAGATTTTATTTTCTGAAAACAATCTAGATGTATTTGAAAAGACAATTGACATTATAACCTATTCTAAAGGGTTATATTTTCTGAACATAAACAAGAAAGCTTCAAAAAAGATCATCAAAAAATAGGACCCTTTTAATAAAACATACTTTTTACGACCTATCGTAAATAATTAGCAATTTTTAAGCAACTTGGCTTAAAAATTGCTGTATTTAAACGAGTTTGCAATTGACAGACAATTCATAATTGTTTTTTACGTTACTACTCAAAATCAACATATTCGATGTTTAATACTTCTATACAATTCAAGATTTTATCGCTTTTTATTTTTTTAATTGGTTTTTCATCCTGTAATGATGATGAAGTGACGCTCTACAATGATGATGACGATGCTATTAACAACACCTTCGTATTAGACTTTACAAAAACTTTTGGAGGTTCTAACATAGATAACGCAGTTGCCATTCTAGAATCTAATGATGGAGCTTATATCATTTTAGGAACGACCGAAAGTTTGGACGGAGATGTCATGGGGAAAACTGCAGATGATGCAGATTACTGGATCCTAAAATTAAGCCGAACAGGAGACATTATCTGGCAACACACTTATGGAGGCACTGCAAACGATGAAGCTTCAGGGATTACAAAAACAAACGATGGAGGCTATGTTATTGCAGGAAAAAGCAGAAGTAATGACGGGGATGTATCGGGAAATGAAGGCTTTTTCGACTACTGGATTGTAAAAATAGATGGAGAAGGAACCCTCGTCTGGGAACAAAATTTTGGGTTCGTAGGAAGTGATCAAGCGTTTGATGTTACTTCCACACAAGATGGCGGTTTTATAGCCACAGGAGTTCTAGATGTTAGTGCAAGTGGCGGGCAAGGAAATGCAGGTCGACCAAATGCTGCTCATGCAGGAGGAGATTATTGGGCTATCAAATTAAATGCTGCTGGTGATTTTGTATGGAGTCGATACTTTGGAGGATCTTTTACAGATACTGCCCATAAAGCGATCGAAACCTCAACTGGAGATATTGTTATTATTGGTTTTAGTGACAGTACAGACGTTGATATTACAAATAATAAAGGTGCCTATGATTTCTGGATTGTAAAAATAAATGCTTCCGGAGATATCATTTGGGAGAATAACTACGGTGGGTCAGAAATTGATGTAGCTTACGATATTATTGAAACGACAGATAATAATTATCTTATTGTAGGAGATACAAGAAGTAGTGATCAGGATGTTTCCGAAGCAAAAGGAAATGCAGACAGCTGGGTCATAAAAATAAGTCCTACAGGTGATCTTATCTGGCAAAAATCTCTTGGTGGTACTGAGTTTGATACCGCACGAAGTATCTCACAAATGCAGAACGGCAACTATGTCATTGCAGGTACTACCAGAAGTAATGATGGTGATATTGCTGAAGGCAATGGCCTTAATGATGCTTGGATTATCATTATAGACCAAGAAGGAGACTTGCTGTATAACGAAGCGTTTGGAGGTACTAATTTAGACTTCGGAAACAGTGCCGTACACACCAGTGATAATAAAATATTGTTGGTTGGAAATACCGAAAGTACCGACGGCGATATTGAAATAAATAAAGGAATCAAGGATATTTTCCTTGTTAAATTAACTCAATAAGTAATAACTAGTTTTTTTAAAACATGAAAAAAATAATTTTTGCCCTATCCATTTTTATTGTTGCTATAAGTTGTGATACAGATGATAGTAACAACACTTCTGAAGATACCAATGTAACCTTCAGATTTACCCAAAACTGGGATGGAGAAAATATTGAAAATTCAGACTACGAGAACACCACATATGTCAATGCAAATGGAGAAAGCATGACGCTTTCTAAAGTAAATTATTTGATTTCAGATATTACTTTTACTTCAACTATAGATGGTACTGTGTATGCAGCAGAAGACTATAATTTAATTTTAGCTAGAAATTCTCAAAATGTTGAATTCACACCTAACATAGAAATTCCAGAAGGAGAGTATACTGTTTCTTTTACTTTTGGATTTGATGATGAAGACAATGATAAAGTTGGTGGCTATGCAGACCTAAATTCGGTAGATGGATTTTGGAGCGTACCCGCGCCCTTAGGAGCAGGATACCACTTTCAGCGCATAGAAGGAACATACGTAAATAGTTTAAGTGAAACTACGAGCTTTCAATTTCATACAGTGAGAGCGAATAGACACAGTTCACTTCCGCCTGGTCCTGGAACTTTAGAAGAGCTAAGAGATACTTCCTTTGTTGTGAATTTAGGAGGAGTATCTATCCAAAATAACACTACCATAGAAGTAAAAGCTAATATTGCTGAATGGTTTAAAAATCCAATTACTTGGGATTTAAATACTCGTTTTATGGTTTTAATGCCCAACTTTCAGGCACAATTAGACATGAATGAAAATGGCGCTACAGTTTTTAGCTTAGGCGAAGTAACTCAATAGTACAACTAATGAATGTAGGTAAAATTTGCAGTATATTTTTTTTAGGATTTCTACTCTTGTCGTGTTCAAAAGGCAAAAGTCCAGATGCTGAAGAATATACTGCAACTCCTTTACCTCTGGAAGTTCCTCCTTTTTTTCAGACGAGTATTCTACCCCCTGTGATTCCTTCAGACAATCCTCAAACCGTAGAGGGAATTGCCTTAGGAAAAAGGTTGTTTTTTGATCCTATTCTTTCCAGAAATAACACCCAGGCTTGTGTAGACTGCCACAAACCGCAAAACGGATTTTCAGACCGAAGACAATTTAGTATTGGTATCACAGGAGATATTGGATTTAGAAACTCAATGCCATTACAAAACCTTGCTTTTAATTTTAGTGAAAAATTTAATTGGGACGGAAGCGCTACTACCTTAGAGCAACAAATGTTTGAACCCGTGAGAAATCCGGTCGAAATGGATAATACCTGGTCTAATGTTGAAAATACACTTCAGAATAGTGATATCTATCCCGAAATGTTCCGTGAAGCCTTTGGAACTTCAACTATAGATTCTACCTTAGTAACAAAAGCCATGTCACAATTTGTAAGAACGCTCATTTCTGCTGACTCAAAATTTGACAAATCCTTGAATGGTACAGCTACCCTAACACCCCAAGAAGAAAATGGGTTGGCTATATATCTGGACGAAGGTCGTGGAGACTGTTTTCACTGTCATGGGCTACCCAATACACCCCTTTGGACCGACAATGCATTTCACAATAATGCACTGGATGAAAATTTTACCGATTTAGGCCTAGGAGAAGTAACTGGTGATCCTAGAGATTTTGGACTTTTTAAAACCCCATCCCTTCGAAATTTAGCCTATACAGCCCCTTTCATGCACGATGGCCGCTTTGCAACCCTTGAAGAGGTTATCAATCATTATAGTGAAGGATTGGTTTTTTCTGAAACTGTTGATCCACTAATGAAAAACATCAATACGGGAGGAGCCCACATGACAGAGAGTGACAAAGCAGACCTCAAAGCTTTTCTTCTTACACTGTCTGATCCAGAATTTATTGCTAATCCTGATTTTCAACAATAAATCGCATCTTCGGGCTATTAATAAAACTTATGTTTCGATAAGTTTATATTTGACTTCAACCATTGTAAAACGTACCATTTGCCGTATATTTGCAGTCTAATTTAGAATAAATCTATTTTATGATAACAGTTAGTGAAAATGCAAAATCTAAAATTGCTCAATTGATGGCCGAAGAAGGCTATACCATTGACAAGGATTTTGTGCGCGTTGGAGTTAAAAGTGGAGGATGTTCTGGGCTGTCATATGAACTTAAGTTCGACAATGTATCTGGAGAGAATGACAAAGTTTTTGAAGATCATAACGTTAAGATTGCGGTAGATAAAAAAAGCTTTCTCTATCTGGTAGGCACAACGCTAGAATATAGCGGGGGTCTTAATGGAAAAGGATTTGTTTTTAATAATCCTAACGCTAACAGAACCTGTGGATGCGGAGAAAGTTTCTCTCTTTAATAATTTCTGAAATAACAACATGAGTAAGTATACCGAAGACGATTTAAAGAAAGAGCTCGAGACAAAAGAATACGAGTACGGATTTTACACAGATATCGAATCTGAAACATTTCCTGTGGGTCTTAACGAAGATATCGTTCGAGCGATCTCAATGAAGAAGGAGGAGCCAGAATGGATGACGGAGTGGCGTTTAGAGTCATTTAAATATTGGAAGGAAATGGTAGAACCAGAATGGGCGAATGTTCATTATACGAAACCAAACTTTCAGAATATATCCTACTACTCTGCTCCCAATAAAAAGCCTAAATACAATAGCATCGATGAAGTAGATCCTGAGTTGTTGGAAACTTTCAATAAACTAGGAATTTCGTTAGATGAACAAAAAAAGCTTGCCGGAGTTGCCGTAGATATCGTGATGGACTCAGTGTCTGTTGCTACTACATTTAAAGATACTTTAGCTAAAAAGGGCATTATATTCTGTTCTATTTCTGAAGCTATTAAAGAGCATCCTGAGCTCGTAAAAAAATATATTGGTTCTGTAGTACCCCAAAAAGACAATTTTTATGCAGCTCTTAACAGTGCTGTCTTTAGTGATGGGTCTTTTTGCTACATTCCAAAAGGAGTTCGATGCCCAATGGAACTTTCTACTTATTTTAGAATTAACCAAGCCGGTACTGGGCAATTTGAAAGAACATTAGTTGTTGCAGATAAAGGAAGTTACGTAAGCTATCTCGAAGGCTGTACAGCGCCAAGTAGGGATGAAAATCAATTGCATGCCGCAGTTGTAGAATTAATCGCTTTAGACGATGCCGAAATCAAATACTCTACTGTTCAAAACTGGTTTCCTGGAAATAAAGAAGGAAAAGGCGGAGTGTATAATTTCGTAACTAAACGAGGAATCTGCGAGAAAAATGCAAAAATCTCATGGACACAAGTGGAAACTGGTAGTGCCGTAACCTGGAAGTATCCAAGTTGCATCCTTAAAGGAGATAATTCTATTGGTGAGTTTTACTCAATTGCTGTAACGAATAACTTTCAGCAAGCAGATACGGGAACGAAAATGATCCATTTAGGTAAAAACACTAAAAGCACCATCATCTCCAAAGGGATAAGCGCGGGTCAGTCTCAAAACAGCTATAGAGGTTTGGTGAAGATAAGTCCGCGGGCAGAAAATGCACGTAACTTTTCACAATGTGACTCATTGTTAATGGGGAATAATTGTGGAGCACATACCTTCCCATACATTGAAGCTCAAAATAAAACGGCACAGATAGAACACGAAGCAACCACAAGTAAAATTGGAGAAGACCAGATCTTTTACTGTAATCAGCGAGGTATTGACACCGAAAAAGCTATTGCACTAATTGTAAACGGTTTTAGTAAAGAAGTTTTAAATAAGCTGCCTATGGAGTTTGCTGTAGAGGCTCAAAAATTATTAGAAATTAGTTTAGAAGGTTCGGTAGGATAAAATTTCTACGGAAACACCTTCAGTTTTAATAAACAGTTTGTAAAAAATGAAAAAGTTAGTAATTATTTTATTGGTATCTGCAGGACTTTTTGCCTGTAAAAACAATGAGGTGAAAACCGAAGAAACTCAGGATGTGCTGGAGGAAATTTCAGAAAAAAACATCTTTAGTGGGGAGTTTATCTACATCGCAGATGGAGCAGTATTAAAAACTCCTAATGTGATTTTTGCAGTCAAATTGGATGCCATGGCAGAGGAACTGGCAGCAAAAGTTGCACCTGTTAAGACAGAAGATTTTGACATGGTTCCTGTAAAAGTTAAAGGCACTTTAGGCCCTAATCCACTATTTGAAGAAACTGGAGAAGGCTGGGAGCAAATGCTTACCATTACCGAAATAGTAGAAGTAGGAACTGCTCCTGCAAAAGCAGATATAAAAATTGAAGAAAAGAAATCTTAATACATGTTACAGATAAAAAACGTACACGCAAGTGTTGAAGACAAAGATATTCTCAAAGGCATTAGCCTCGAAGTAAAAGCTGGAGAAGTACACGCGATCATGGGACCAAACGGTTCTGGAAAAAGTACATTAGCTTCGGTCATTGCAGGTAAAGAAGAATTTGAGGTTACAAAAGGAAATATCACTTTTGAAGGAGAAGATATGATAGAGCTAGATCCTGAGGAAAGAGCTCATAAAGGAGTTTTTCTGTCGTTTCAATATCCCGTTGAGATTCCTGGAGTAAGTGTTACTAACTTCATTAAAACGGCCATCAACGAAACAAGAAAATCGAAAGGCTTAGAAGATATGCCTGCTGGTGAAATGCTAAAACTCATTAAAGAAAAAGCAGATCTGTTAGAAATAGATCGCAAATTCTTATCACGTTCTTTAAATGAAGGTTTTTCGGGTGGTGAAAAAAAACGCAATGAAGTGTTCCAGATGGCAATGCTGGAGCCTAAACTTGCTATTCTTGATGAAACAGACTCCGGACTGGATATCGACGCTCTTAAAGTTGTAGCCAACGGTGTAAATAAATTAAAAAGCAAAGACAATGCTGTTGTTGTCATTACACACTACCAGCGTTTGCTAGATTATATCGTGCCAGATTATGTGCATGTATTAATGGACGGTAAAATTGTTAAATCTGGAACCAAAGAGTTAGCATACCAACTTGAAGAAAAAGGGTATGACTGGATTAAAGAAGAAATTGAAGCTTAAAAAGCTAAATGCTGAAAATTAAAAAGTAACCAGTTTAGTATCAATCATTCAAAATATTAAGTATTGAGACTCAAAACTGAAAACTGAACAAAATGAGTTTAAAAGATAAATTAGTTTCCTCTTATATCGCTTTTGACGATCATCTTGAAGATGACTCGCCTTTACATGATGTACGCAATGAAGCCATCAAGCAATTTGAAACTGTAGGGTTTCCTACAAAAAAAGATGAGGCTTGGAAATATACTTCGCTAAATGCATTGCTAAAAAATGACTATAGTATTTTTCCGAAGCAAATAGAGGGAACGATCGAATTTAAAAATGTAAAGAAGTATTTTTTACATGATATTGATACCTATAAATTGATATTTGTCGATGGAGTCTATAGCTCCTATCTTTCTGAAACTACACACGACTCACTCGATATTTGCTTGCTATCTTCGGCACTAACAAAATCAAAATATAAAGCAGTTATTGAAGCGTATTTTAATAAAATTGCAAAAGATGACAGCTTAACGTCCTTAAACACGGCTTTTGTAAAAGAGGGTGCATACATTCATATTCCAAAACACAAGGAAGTAGATAAGCCTATTGAGATTATCAATTTTTCAACAGGAAATGAAGCGGCTGTTCTATTACAACCTCGTAATTTGATTGTTGTAGGTGAGAATGCGCATGTACAAATTATCGAGCGTCACCAAAGTTTATCTAGTAATGCTGTGTTGACCAATAGTGTGACTGAGATCTTTGCTGAAAAAAGAGCGTATGTAGATTATTATAAGATACAGAATGACAATGAAAATGCCTCATTGATCGATCACACTTTTGTTTCTCAAGAACGTGATAGTAATTGCCGTGTTCATACCTTTTCTTTCGGCGGAAAATTAACCCGAAATAACCTCAATTTTAAACAAAACGGCGAAAATTGTAACTCCACACTTAACGGAATTACCATCATCGAAGACAAACAACATGTAGATCATAATACCTTAGTGCATCATGCAGCTGCGAATTGTGAAAGTCACCAGGATTACAAAGGTATTTTTGCCGATTCTGCTACAGGAGTCTTTAACGGAAAGGTCTACGTAGAGAGAGAAGCGCAAAAGATCGATGCCTTTCAGCAAAACAACAATATCTTAATAGATGATAAAGCAACTATCAATGCCAAGCCCCAACTTGAAATTTTTGCAGACGATGTAAAATGTTCGCATGGTTGTACAATTGGACAGTTAAACGAAGAAGCTTTATTTTATATGCGTTCCCGCGGAATTGCCAAAAAAGAAGCACGTGCATTATTAATGTATGCATTCGCCAATACAGTACTGGAAAGTGTAAAAATCCCAGAATTAAAAGCACGTATTAATAAATTAATCGCCAAGAAGATTGGCGTTAATTTAGGATTTGACGTGTAAAAAAGTATCCTGAAATTTATGGCCTTTAATGTAGATCATATTCGCAAAGATTTTCCTATACTCTCTCGCGAGGTAAATGGGCATCCTTTGGTTTATCTTGATAATGCTGCTACGTCTCAAAAGCCACAAGTTGTTATCGATTGTATCGTGGATTATTACAGCAACTACAATGCAAATATTCATCGTGGTGTGCATACCTTATCTCAGGAAGCAACCGATAAATATGAAGAAGCGAGAACTACAATTCAGACACATTTTAATGCCGAATTTTCACGTGAAATCATCTTTACCTCTGGAACCACCCACGGAATTAATTTGGTCGCCAACGGATTTTCTTCATTGCTTACGGAAGGGGACGAGATCATCGTTTCAGCATTAGAACACCATTCAAATATTGTTCCTTGGCAAATGCTCTGTGAACGTACTGGAGCTCTGCTGAAAGTGATTCCAATGGATGAAACTGGAGTATTACAACTTTCAGCTTATAAAGAAATACTTTCAGAAAAAACAAAACTGGTTTTTGTCAATCATATTTCAAACGCATTAGGAACAATTAATCCTGTAAAAGAAATCATTGAACTTGCGCACGACGTAGATGCCGCGGTTTTAATCGACGGTGCACAAGCTACTTCGCACATAAAAGTAGATGTGCAAGCACTTGATGCCGACTTTTACGTGACTTCAGCACATAAAATGTGTGGCCCTACAGGAGTTGGTATGCTCTACGGAAAGGAAATTTGGCTCAATAAGCTTCCGCCTTATCAAGGAGGTGGCGAAATGATCAAGGAAGTGTCTTTTGAAAAAACTACCTATGCTGGATTACCTCATAAATTTGAAGCTGGAACACCTAATATTTGCGGAGGCATTGCCTTTGGCGCAGCAATTAAGTATCTTAATAGCATAGGTTTTAATGCGATAAAAAAACAAGAAGAAAGGTTGCTTCAGTATGCGACCAAAGAACTCTTAAAAATTGAAGGATTAAAAATTTACGGTACCGGAGCTGAAAAAACTTCGGTGATTTCTTTCAATATTGAGGGTATTCATCCGTACGACATTGGGACGATTGTTGATAAATTAGGAATCGCAGTGCGTACAGGGCATCATTGTGCGCAACCTGTGATGGACTTCTTTAAAATTCCAGGAACTGTGAGAGCATCGTTTGCTTTTTATAATTCTAAAGAAGAAGTTAATAGTTTGGTTGCTGCCGTAAAAAGAGCGAAATTGATGCTTCAATAAAACTCAACATTATGAAAAATCTAGTATTAATAATAGCTGTTGTACTTCTAGGAAGTATGAGCAGTTGCGAAGAAACAAAAAAAGTAATAGGTGTCGCGGGGAGTGTTCAGCTTTCTGGAAATTATATGGTGACAGATATCACAGGAGCACCAGATAAGATAAGCAAAGAAGGAGATCCACTTACCATTAATTTTGCGGCTTTGGATAGATCGATTAGAGGAAATACAGGTTGTAATACTTACTTCGGAACGTATACAATTGATCTGTATGCCTTATCATTTAGCGATATTGGCGCCACCGAAAGAGCTTGTTCTGAACCTGTGATGGCAAAAGAGAGTGCTTTTATGATGGCCTTGGGAAATACTGGTTCGTATGAACTACAAAACAATATACTTACCCTTTTTTCTAAAACAGATAGAAGTGTTCTTTTAACAGCAAAAAAAGAAGTACAGGAATAATTTATGACGATAGAAGAAAAACAGGAAGCACTCATTGAAGAATTTGCATTGTTTGACGACTGGATGGAAAAATATGAATATATGATCGATCTTGGCAAGTCACTCCCTTTGATAGATCCTGAATTAAAAACAGACGAAAAGCTTATAAAAGGATGTCAGTCGAAAGTTTGGTTACATTCTGAATTAAAAGACGACAAAGTTATTTTTACAGCCGATAGCGATGCGATTATCACAAAAGGAATTGTCGCTATTTTAATTTCAGTTTTTTCAAATGAAAAACCTGAAGCTATTGTAAATTCCGATTTAGGATTTATTGACGAAATTGGCTTAAAAGAACATTTATCTCCTACACGAGCAAACGGACTAGTGTCAATGGTGAAACAAATGAAGTTATATGCAGTAGCATATCAAGCACAACTAAAATAATACAGATGGAAGCAGAAATTGATATAACAGAATTAGGAGAGAAGATTGTCAAGGTCATTAAAACTATATATGATCCTGAAATTCCTGTAGATATATATGAGCTAGGATTAATATACGATGTGTTTGTGAATGAAGACCGTGAAGTTAAAATCCTAATGACATTAACGACTCCCAACTGTCCCGTAGCCGAAACATTACCCCTAGAAGTAGAAGATAAGGTAAAATCTATAAAACTAGTGAAAGATGCAGAAGTTGAAATCACTTTCGATCCGCCATGGACACAAGAGCTAATGAGTGAAGAAGCCAAATTAGAATTGGGGATGTTATAAATCAAAATGCAGCACTTTAGGAAACTTGGTCGTAGTTTCCAGTTTATGCAACGACTTTGAATATTGAAGTAAAAACAGAAAGTAGATGGCAGAAGAAATTTTAAACAGAGTTGCGAATAGCAAGCTTGTTACATTTGATTTGGAAGAATTGTATCCTGAAGGAAAACGTATTTCCTTTGACATTTCACCTTGGTTGTTGGAGGGAATTGTTTTAAAGGAGCAAGACTTCAGAAAAACAGCTAAAAATCATGATTGGAGTTCTTATCAAGATACATACGTTTCCTTGTATTGCAGTACCGATGCGATTGTACCTGGCTGGGCCTATATGCTTTTAACCATGTATTTAGCTCCATTTGCCAAAAAAGTAACCGTGGGAACCTTGGAAGAACTGGAAACGGTTTTATTTTCAGAAATTATTGAAACAATAGATCTGGATAGTTTTAAGGATAAGTCTATCATTATTAAAGGGTGCGCTCACAAACCTATTCCGCAAAATGCATTTGTGCTTTTAGCGACTAAACTTCAGCCCATAGCAAAGTCCATAATGTATGGCGAAGCATGTTCTTCTGTACCTCTCTACAAAAAAAGCAACGTATAGTCTAAAGACTTTCAATTCTCAAAAAACATAAATTTTACTCTTTAAAATTTATAAAACTATTAAAAACGTTGTAGTTTTATACACTTAAAATTTAAGTGACAAATTCAATGAAAAAAATAGTACTTATATGTTCCCTTTTAAGCGTTAGTATATTTTACGCTCAAGAAGAAAAAGAGGAACCAAAAGATGGCTGGACAAAAACTGGAACCATTTCATTACTGTTTAGCCAGTCAGCATTCAATGAAGAATGGACAGGTGGTGGAACCTCAAACTATGCGGCAAATTTAAATGGCACATACGATTTTAATTACAGAAAAGGAGCTCTTACCTGGGATAATAGAATCATGGCAGAGTATGGCATTACCAAAACGAAAGAACAAAAATTTGCCCGAAAAACAAACGATCGATTAGAACTGAATTCGATTTTGGGAAAACAGATTAAAGAAACGAACTGGTATTATTCTTATTTTTTAAATTTTAAAACTCAGTTTAGTTCTGGATATACGTATTTTGAAGATATGGATGGTGAGGAGCAACGTATAGAAACTACTAAATTTATGTCTCCAGGATACATTCAGACGGGACCTGGTTTTCTTTGGAAAAAAAGTGATAATCTGAAAGTAAATTTTTCGCCAGCTACTGCGCGATTCATTATTGTTGACAATGCTTTCACTTCTGTTCCAGGATATGTTGATGGAGATTACTTTGGCCTTGATCAAGGAGAGAGTGTTCGTTTTGAAGTAGGTGCTTCGGTAAATGCGTATGCTAAATTTGAGTTAATGAAGAACGTTTCCGTAGAAAATATTTTAAATTTATATGCTAACTATTTAGAAGATCCACAAAACGTAGATATAGATTACACACTCAATCTTTTAATGTCTGTAAATAAGTACATTACTGCAAACTTTACATTACAAGCTATCTATGATGACAATGCAGTAAAAGGATTTCAAATTAGAGAAGCCCTTGGTGTAGGTGTAACCTATGGGTTTTAAATAGTTTAAAAATATTAAGAGTTGGTGCCGACTTAGAGACATATTGATGTTTTAAAGTTAATTTGGTTAGTTAGTCTTTAATATCCTCTTAACTGGCACCTTTCTCATAAAAAAACCCTCAATTTCTTGAGGGTTTTTTTTATTCTACATATTCTTCGGGATATAAAAAGTTGTTATACGGAAAGCGTGTTACATGAATGTCTCTGACTTTATCATAGACCAGCTTTCTAAATTCTTCAAAATTTTCTTTTTCTAACGCAGAGATAAAAATGGCATCTCCATTGGTCGTGTGCATCCAGGTTTTTTTCCATTCCTGAAGCGTATTATGTGCCTTTGTCTTTTCAGTAACCAAATCATCTTCCTCAATAATTTCAGGCTCATACGCATCAATCTTATTAAAAACCATGATAGTGGGCTTATCTGCACTATCTATTTCATCAAGAATTTTATTTACGGAAGCAATATGATCTTCAAAAGAAGGATGTGAAATATCAACAACGTGCAGTAATAAGTCGGCTTCGCGAACTTCATCAAGTGTACTCTTAAACGACTCTACTAATTGAGTAGGTAATTTTCGAATAAACCCAACAGTATCACTTAGTAAAAAAGGGAGATTTCCAATAACCACTTTTCTAACAGTTGTGTCGAGCGTTGCAAATAACTTATTTTCTGCAAAGACCTCACTCTTGCTAATGACGTTCATAAGAGTCGATTTTCCCACATTGGTATATCCAATAAGAGCTACTCTTACAAGCGCCCCCCGATTGCCTCGTTGAATTTCCATCTGCTTATCGATCTTACTGATTTTCTTTTTTAATAAAGAAATACGATCTCTTACAATACGTCTATCCGTTTCAATTTCTGTTTCTCCAGGTCCTCTCATCCCAATTCCACCACGCTGTCTTTCAAGGTGAGTCCACATTCCTGCTAGACGGGGAAGTAGATATTCGTATTGTGCGAGTTCGACTTGTGTTCTGGCATAACTGGTCTGAGCTCTTTGTGCAAAAATATCCAGGATTAGGTTTGTTCTATCAATGATCTTACACTGTAAGATTTTTTCGATATTCTTTTGCTGCGCTGGAGATAACTCATCATCAAAAATAGCAATACCTACATCATTTGCTGCTACAAACTCACGAACCTCTTCCATTTTTCCAGTCCCTATAAATGTCTTCGGATTTGGCATTTGAAGCTTCTGAGTAAAACGCTTTAAAACTTCACCACCAGCTGTATAAGCTAAAAATTCGAGTTCGTCAAGATACTCTTCAGACTTTTCTTCATCCTGATTTTGAGTAATTAAACCTATAAGTACTGTTTTTTCGTAATCTAAATCTGTTTTTTCGAGCATAATAAAATTTAATACGTAAATGTACAAAACACATTGGTTTACATTTTTGCAATTTACACGCATTTAACATCCAATCTATAGTTTCTTATCCCAAGGATGGGAATATATACTAGAAAAAAACCTATTACATATGAAAGAGGAAAAAAAATTCTTTCACGATTTTATTTTGGAAAAGTCACATCATAGAATCGTTATTTCTATCGATTAAAGTTTAATATACTCTATAAACGTTTCTTTGTCGTATTTTTCCTGCAGTATGTCTAAAATATTTCTTAATTTTTTGCATGAAAGAAAATTTCTATACTTTAGTTCAATAAACAAAAACCATCCTCATGAAGAAACTTCTACACTACACCATGCTTCATCAATTTCATCGAAGCTTGTGTAACTTATCAAAAAGTAAAAAAACACTACTAATTGCAATTGCATTTCTATTTTCGGGAGGTCTGTTTGCCCAGGCGCCCGCTAATGATTTATGTGCCGATGCTATTGCCATAAATTGTGGCGACACACTTACTGGAAATACGTCTCAAGCTACCAATACAGGCGATCCCATGGACGGTTGCGGGACTAGTGATGGAGCACCTGGTGTTTGGTATAGTTTTGCAGGTACGGGTGATATCGTAAGTTTAGGACTCTGTAATTCAGATTATGACACTAAGCTTAGAGTGTATAATGGTGATTGCAACACATTACAATGTGTTGCTGGAAATGATGATTCTTGTGGTTTACAATCTGAAGTAACATTTATTTCTCAAACTGGGACTAACTATTTGGTCTATGTATTTGGTTTTGGTTCAGCTACGGGAGCCTACGAACTAACTATTGCCTGCGACACCCCTCCAGACCCGCCTGCAAATGATGAATGTGACACAGCAATCGTTGTAACTCCTAATAGTGGAAATGAATGTACAAATATAACTTCTGGAACGATAGCAGGAGCCACCCTTTCAACACAACCAAATACGTGTATTGGAACTGCAGATGATGATGTTTGGTTTGAATATACTTCTATTTCTGAGAGTGCAATTATAGAACTTCTGAATATTACTGGAAGTACAACAAACTTGAACCTTTCGGTGTTTGAAGGTACAGACTGTAATGCTTTATCCCTAGTTGCATGTAGTGAAGCTGGTGATGAATTTATTATTGCTCAAAGTGGATTTACTATTGGAAACACATATAAAATAAGAGTTTGGTCTAATGGATCTAATCCTCTCGAAAATACTACTTTCGATTTATGCATACGACCCAATCTTCCTCCTCAGGAATGTCTGGATGCAGATCCTTTCTGTTCTATGGATGGTCTTATTTTTGAAAACGAATCAGGTGACGCGGTCGCTCCACCCAATATCGATTACGAATGTTTAGGGTCACAACCAGACCCAAGCTGGTTCTTTCTTCAAATCGAAGAATCTGGAGACTTATCTTTTGAAATCATTCAAAATACTTCATTTGATAGTCAAGGAAATCCTAACGGTCAAGAATTGGACGTTGACTTTATTGCTTGGGGACCATTCCCAGATCGTGCAAGTGGTTGTGGAAACTTAAACCCAAGCACTTCCATAGACTGTAGCTTTTCTCCTGCTCCAGTAGAAAATTTTGATATCCCAAATGCGATGGCAGGGGATGTTTATATTTTACTTATTACAAATTTTAGTCAGGACCCTGGATTTATAAGCTTACAACAAACTAATTTTGGTGATCCTGGCACAGGAACTACAGATTGTGATATCGTTTTTGAATGTGCTATTACTATAAACGGTGGCGATCAAACAGTGTGCGGAGTAGACGACCTTACCCTAACAACATCGACTAATGGTCCTGTAGAAACTTTTCAATGGTTTTTTAACGACGTCTTGATCGATGGTGAAACAAACAGTTCTATTACAGTTTCTGAAAGTGGAGGTTATAAAGTAATCGCAGACGGCGTCGATTGTGATATGCCTGTCGAAGATACGGTCACTATCGTTTTTCAAGGAGTGGATATCATGACAGCTCTTCCTAGTAACCTTGATGTCTGTACAGATTTTGAGCCCCTCGATGCCACGCCAACCAATCCAGGTGTTGATTTAACTACTGTAACGTATGAGTGGACAAATGCAAATGGAGACATTCTATCTACCGAAGCTATGTATTCTCCAACAGATATAGGTACACTAATGGTTACCGTTACAGTACCTCCATGTTCTACTGAAACTTTTACGATTGAAGTGGAAGCAACCACTGCTTTAAGTGTCCAGCTTAATGAAGATTTTAGGACCTGTCCTGGTGAATTGAACACCTTGACCGCAACCACAGATGTTCAAGGAGCCACCTTTCAATGGTTTTTAAATGGAGATCCAATACCTGGTGAAACGTCAAGTACTTTAGAGTTTATGGTCCCAGCCGGCACCAATGGAACTCAAACTTACAGTGTTGAAATTACTGCAGGATTATGTACAGGCTCAGATGCTGTAGATGTTAGTTTGTATGATATCGCAAATTGTATTATTTCTGAAGGATTATCTCCAAACGGATCTCCTGGATTCAATGACTCTTTAGATTTAGAGTTTTTAGCAGACAGAACTGGTATCTCACAGGTTCAGATCTTTAATAGGCTAGGAAGACTGGTCTTTCAGCAGAGTAATTACATAAATGAATGGAGAGGTCAAAGTGATGACGGAAATGACCTTCCAAGCGGAACTTACTACTATGTAATTGACTTTGCGGGTGATGATCCTCTCTACGGAAGACAAGCAACCGGATGGATTTATCTTAATCAAGAAGCAAAATAATTTGAAATGAAACAATTTTCAACATTCAACAGAACAACAATGAAACATATATATATAGCAATCTTTTTTCTTGGCGCATTTTTCGCACAAGATCTAACGGCACAGCAAGATCCTCAGTACACTCAATACATGTACAACATGAATGTCGTGAACCCTGCCTATGCTGGTAATAAGGAAGTCCTGTCTTTTACAGCACTATATCGCCAGCAATACTCTGGACTAGATGGAGGGCCAGAAACTATCACGTTTTCTGCTCATTCCCCTGTAAGTGACAGAATAGGATTAGGACTTTCAGCAATAAAAGACGAATTGGGACCTGTGGAAGAGACGAATGTCTTTGTAGATTTTTCTTATACAATACCCGTTGGCAAAAGTCTTGATTTAGCTTTCGGTTTAAAAGCAGGAGCTACCTTTCACAATGTAGGGTTGACAGATTTAGAATTACAAGATCCTAATGATCCGTTCTTTTCAGAAAATATAGACAATACCTACCCCAATGTAGGAGCAGGAGCCTTTTTATATTCAGATAACTTCTATGTTGGATTGTCGGTTCCTAATCTGCTAAATTCGGTTCATCTGGATGAAAACGGATTGAAATACGGAAACGAAGTCAACCATTATTTCGCCACAGCGGGATACGTGTTCGATGTTTCAGAAAACTTTAAATTAAAGCCTTCGGTTTTAGTAAAGTCTGCTTTTGACGCCCCTGTCTCTTTCGACGGAAACTTAAATGCTCTATTTTATGACAGATTTGAACTGGGAGTTTCCTATCGTCTTGATGATTCCTTTAGCGGACTCGTTGGCTTTCAGGTAACAGATGCCATTCGAATAGGCTATGCTTACGACAGAGTGACTTCAGATATCAAAACGGTTGCAGATTCTTCGCACGAAGTAATCCTAACTTTTGATTTGTTTTTCAAGAAAAAAGCACTTCGTTCACCTAGATACTTTTAATCCTAACTCATTAAATTTCATTACAAATGAAACATTTATATATATTCCTCATACTTATAGCGTTTATTGCTCCTAGCAGTTTCGCTCAAAATAGTGATACAAAAAAAGCCGATCAGTTATATGAAAGACTTCAATATACAGATGCTATCGATGCTTACGAAAAGCTACTTAAAAAGGGAAAAGGCAATAGATATGTTTTTGAAAGATTAGCTAATAGCTACTACTACATTAACGACACTAAGAAAGCTGAAACCTACTACAAGAGAGTAGCGAAGGGCAGAAATGTAGCTCCTGAAATACTTTATAATTACGCACAATCTTTAAAAGCCAACGGAAAGTTTAGTGAATACAATGATGCCATGCAACAATTTGCAGATGCCTCACCAAATGATTCTAGAGCAAAAGAGTTTTTGAAAAACCCTAATTATGTTCCTCAAATTGTAGATGGAGATCCAGCCTTTACTGCAAAAGGTCTAGACTTAGTTAATTCTCCATATAGCGAATTTGGCGGAACCATGGTGGGTAAAGATTTTTATTTTTCTTCAGCCAGAAATATTACACGTAAAACCTATGGTTGGGATGAGCAGCCGTTTCTTGATATTTATAAAGCTCAGGATGTCGGCGGTACTCTCAAAAATGTCACTTTACTTGATGGCGAAGTGAATACAAAATATCACGAAGGAAATGTGGCCATTAGCCCAGACGGGAAACGCATGTATTTTGACCGCAATGATTACTACAAAGGAGATTATGATAAAAGTGCCAACGGGATCAACCAAATCAACTTATACTATGCAGAATTAGTAAATAACGAATGGAAAGACATCCAGTCGGTAGCATTTAATAGTAATGAATACTCCACAGGACACCCTGCATTGAGTCCGGACGGAAGCACTCTATATTTTGTGAGTGATATGCCTGGCGGAAAGGGATTAAGTGATATTTATAAAGTTTCGATAAGTCCAGAAGGAGTGCTAGGAACTCCAGAGCGTCTCGATGATACAATCAATACGGAAGGAAAAGAGGTGTTTCCATATATGGATTCCAGCGGAACATTATATTTTAGCAGCGATGGCCATATGGGAATGGGACTTTTAGATGTTTTCTATGCTGAAGCAAACGGAAATTCATTTGGGGAAGTCAAAAATATGGGGAAAGGTGTGAATAGTGCAGATGATGATTTTGCCATTCGCTATGATCCTGAAACGAAAACAGGCTTTGTTTCTTCAAATCGTACTGGTGGAAAAGGAAGTGATGATATTTACGCTATTACCGAAGTAGAAAGACCTTGTCAAGTAACTATCAATGTAAAAGTGATCGATGAATATACAAATAATCCAATTTCTGGTGCAGCGGTTGCATTGTATGACACTAATGAGAATAAATTGACCAGCGGTGTAACAGATGCTAATGGAATGGCAGTTTTACTTGCAGCTTGTGATGTTGCTCATATAGTTCAAGGAACTGCAACAGACTACGAGTCTAATGCCGAAGAAGTTGCTGCAGCAAATGATACCGAAGTTACAACAAACCTATCACTACGTCCAATTGAAGCAATTTTACAAGACGATAGAGTGGTTTTAAATCCTATTTACTTTGATCTGGATAAACACAACATAAAGCCACAGGCTGCTTTTGAATTAGATAAATTAGTTGCTGCTATGAAAAAGTACCCTAATTTGAAGATTAAAGTAGAAAGCCACACAGACGAACGTGCTAGTGATGCCTATAATCTTGAGTTAAGTAATCGCAGGGCACAGTCTACTGTCCAATATGTAATTTCTAAAGGGATTGATCGTAGCAGGATTTCTGGTGAAGGAAAAGGAGAAAATTTCCTAGCAGTGGATTGTAATCCTTGTACAGAAGCACAACATCAAAAAAACAGACGCTCAGAGTTTATCATTGTAGAACGGTAAACGGAAAGCGTCACGCTAACCATTTATTAAAACACCTTTTATGGAAACATAAGAGGTTTTTTTTTGGCTTCTAGGTAACTGTAATTATTCAACACATGATAACACTATATCTTTCTATATAAAATTGAAATATATAGTTTTCCGCAGCTACTTATTGAAAAACAAAAATTTCGTTATGAAATAATCTTAATTAACGACAACTTTTAAAAGGTAACACAAAAAAAGACCTCCCGGTAAAGGAGGTCTTTCAATTTTACTATATGGCTACTGCTTAGTTACCATTAATTCTTACATTATCTATATGATATCTTGTAGTTCCACCGCCAGAAACATCACTACCAGTGTACTTAAATCCGATACGAACATTTGATCCATCAACACAAGATAAGTTAATAGGTCCTGCAGGAGTAAAGCTACCAAAACCTGATGCAGATCCTGGAGGAACAGTAGCATCTGTTAATTCTACCCAAGTTGCGTCTTCAATACTACCCGTAAAATCTGTAGAAAGCATTAGTGTTAATACCAACCCATTATTAAAATTCGTTTGTATATCAACATTTAGAGCATCCATGTTTGTATTATCCAATGAAAATTCTGGAGTTATCAACCATGATTCAATATCTTCCTCATTAGAGTTAAAAGCGCTCACTAGCATATAGTTATTATTGCTAAACTCATCCAGTTCAAATTCAACATTCCCTCCACTTACATTTTCGATTACCCATCCGGCAGCAACAACATCAATAGTACTGTTATAACTTTCAAAGTTATCGTCAAAAAAGGCAGTTCCTGTTACAGCGCCACCTTCACAATCGATTCCTTCAGGATCACAACGTTCTCCGTCTAGGTTGATCGTGCTTAGGTCATTCACAACTACATTAAAGTCTTCACCAAAAAAGTTAAGTGTAAGTATTCCGTCGATACTTCCACTCCCCTGTGGCAGTAACTGTCCTTTAAAATCTGCAAACGTACTTGTACTAAAAATTGTGGTTGCACTACTTGAACAACTCTCTAACGTACGTTCACCATCAAACTGATCATCGGCTTCAGCAGCAAATGTAAGTCTGTTGTCTCCTAATGCCTGATTTCTATTAAACTGAACATTGTTTAAACGAATGTACAGATTTGTTTTTTCAACTGTAAATTCAGGAATCGTAATATCTAAAGGAATAATATCTTCTAGCTCATCATCACGTAATAAAAAATCTGTTTGAGCTGCTTCTGAAATTTTTTCAAGTTCGTTTCCAGAACGTATCCCAAGACTTAAAACTCCACTATCCAATGCTACTGAAAGACCATCTAAACGGATGAATACTTTACGTCCAAATTGATACGTATTAAACAAAGGATTCACGTCAACAAGTACTTTAACTCCAGCTGAAGGACTTGAAGGCGAATCCTGTAAAATCAGTTCTTCAAAGAAGTTTCCTGCAGCATCATTAGAAATAACGTATCCTACTACAAACAAATCATTACTTGAGTCATTATCTGTTTCAAACGTAAGGATATCGTTTCCATTTGTCATCATCTCCTGTTCTAGTTGAGTTCTCAAAGAACCTATCGTTACTATTCTATCCTGAGGGATGTCCACAGATTGTATCTCAATCTCCGGAATATCAAATTCATCGTCCTGAACACAAGACGAAACCACTACTACGGCTAGTATTAGGGTAAAAAATTTATAAAAATTAATCGCTTTCATAATATATGTGTGTTTATTTTTTTAATGTATTAAAATCTAAAGTATACGTTTAGGTAGTATGTTGTTCCATTTCCGTAGAAATATCTATTCCCAAAAATTGGAGTATCACGAGCTTGCTCTTCTACCTGTTGCCTGTAACTAGGTCTTCTTGAATCTTCAAAACCACCTGTTCTAAAATCCTGATCCAGTACGTTGTTTATTGTTGCAAAAAATCCTACAAAGTAATCATCAATTTTCCAAGATTTTCCACCAACTACATTAACAAGAACGTAATCATCTAATTGTTCTTGTTGTAATATGTCTCGTGCTATTTCTGGATCATACTCTACAAAAGGCTGCCCGTCAACATCTGTATAAAAATCTGAAGTTCTCCTAAGGTTACTTACGTCTACGTATGCATTTGAAAAATAGTTAGTAGATACTCCTACCCACCAGAAATCTGGATCACGATATTCGAATCCTAACTGGTATGCTCTTTCTGGACCACCAGAAACATGAACATTTTCTAGTGCCACCTCTCTTTTCCCTTGGCTGAAAAGGTCATTTCCTTCTCGAACATTTGGAGTGTTAGGATCATCAAAATCATCCCCAGATAAATATAACAATGGGTTGTTGGTATAAATATATTGTCCAACTGAAGCGGCTGCTTTTAATTTTACTGTAGGCGTTACCTGAGCTTCAATACCCATTTCAACTCCTACGTTTCTTTTCTCAATCCCTGTAACAATTTCTTGAACAAAGGCGTTGTTTTCATCATTTCCTAATGCATTTTGAGTAAAGAAGAATCCAAAGTCTGTTTGTTCTGCAAATCCAGTATAAAAACCAGTCAATCTCGCTTTTACGATAGGAGATCTGTAAATATAACTAAGGTCTGCAGAAGTAATATTTTCATCTTCCAATCCAACGACTATATCATTGTTCTGTCTTGCATTTGCAAATGTATTTCTAAGACTTGGAGCCTTAGTAATATAACCTGCATTCACATCAATTAAATGGCGTCCACTTAGTTTGTAAGTTAAACCACCCTTAAAACCAAAGTTAGTTGAACTTTGTTCTTCGCTCTCTCCTAAAGAACGACCTTCAGAAGCAAAGTATCCGTTTTGGTACAAACCAGTTCTCTGGTAAGAGGTATTAGAGGCTTGTACTGCTGCATAAAAGTCTACAACATTATACTTGAATTGAGCCTGAGCAAATCCAGAAATCACATCAGCATTAATAATATAGTTATATCTATAACGCTCCCCTTCCTGAACAATTCTATTCGGGTTTTGCAAGTCACTATTTTGTTCTGGACCTCCATTACCAAAGTTGTCGATATCTAGATATCCTGTACCCCCCAAAAGATCTTTTAGCTCTGCAAAATTTTCACTTTCCAGCGTTCGGTAATTTAAGTTTGCAGTAATAGAAATATTTTCTGAAAGCTGACTATTTAAAATTGAATTGATAGTAAGTTGTTTATCATCTGTTCTATCTTCCTGAATTGCATACGTAGAGATACCTGTTATTAAATTTGCTTCATAGTAATCATTCCAGTTTAATTGCCCATCATTAACAAATTCCTGTTGTGCAAGAAATGCATTCTGGTAATCAATAGGTGTTGGATTTTGATCTTGTAAGAAAAAACTAGGAAGTCTTTGGTAATAGTTTCCAGCTGGATTTCTATTTCCTCCTGAATCTAATCGGGTATCTCCAATTTTTCCAAATTGATACCCAATATTTGTATTTAATCTGGTTTTATCGCTAATATTCCAATAGTGACTTAAAAGTACTACAGGCTCTTCGATTTCACGAACACGGGCACTGCGAATTTCTCCATTTTGGAAACCCCAGTTAGGGTTATAGCGAATCCCTTTTAAATCACGAACTTCTTCGGTGATGGCTGTAGAACGTCCTCTTCGATTGGGAGTATAAAATGCCGCTAAGTTAATACTATGTTCATCGTTGATTTTCTTTTCAACAGCTGCAAAAAATGAATTGGCATCGTAAAATGTTCCGTCGATATAGCCTTCTTCACCAAAACGTCTAGAAGCTAAAACAGAATACGCCCATCCTCCTTTACTAAGACCGCTATGGTAAGATCCCATCACACGACCTTGGTAGCTTCGGTTGGCTGTTGCGTAAGATACCTGCCCACCTTCACGGTACTGAGAAGCACGCATGATAATATTGGTAGTCCCGGCAATATCTCCAAACGCATAATCATTAGGAGCAAGACCCATAGAAAAGTCACGATTACGTTGTGCATCATTTAAGCCTCCCCAGTTCCCCCATTGTGGGCGACCTGTATCCTGCTTATTCATTTCTATACCATTAATTAATACTTTCCCGTTGGCATTATCATACCCTCTTGGACGAAAAAATGTGGCACTAAAATCAAAGGCAGCAGCATTTAAGAAAACATCTCTAGATGCAGAAAGCAACCCTGACACATTAAATGAGGTTCCATCATCTTGATCCAATTCGTTGTCTGAAAGACTAATAATACCTATCTGCGACTCTACTTCTGTTAGGTCAATTTCTAATAGAATTGAGTCAAGATTTACGGTTTCTCCGTTTTGAATAGTAATTGGAATACGCTGCATGATAAAACCAGACTTGCGTATAATTAATACTTGTTCTCCTTGGGGTAGATCGTCGCCGGTAATTTCAAACATTCCTGTGGCATCTGTCATCGTAGAGTAAATACTCTCTTGAATACTAATTTCCACATCCGGAATAGGTTCTGTAGAACTGGCGTCCACCACCTTTCCTTTTACTATAGCATCCTGAGCAACAACCGATAGTGTTCCAAAAACTGCTAAGCAAAAAGTAAAAATGAATCTTTTCATTCTGAAAATTATAGTTTTAAAAGATTAATAAATTGTTATAAATGGGCTGCAAAGCTACATTTTTTAAATGAAATACCTACTTTTGGCGCGACAATTGTATAGAACTTTACAAAAACATAATATACCATAAAAAATGAAGTCAATTTACTGCGTTTTAGCAATTTTATTAACTACAACTTTCACACTTTCAGCACAGGGAAAAAAATCCTATAAAGTAAATACTATAGCATTTTACAATGTTGAAAATTTATTTGATTATGAAGATGATCCCATCACTTTTGATGATGACAGAACTCCAGACGGAAAAGACCGTTGGACAAAAGAAATTTATGAGGCCAAGCTACAGAATATGGCAAAAGTTATTTCTGAAATAGGTAGTGACATAACAGGAACTACTCCCGCTCTTGTTGGAGTTTGTGAAACTGAAAACCGCAGGGTTCTAGAAGACCTAGTTAACCAAGAACCACTAGTAGCTAAAGATTACGGTATTGTTCAATTTGATTCTCCAGACAGACGCGGAATTGATGTGGCATTACTCTATCAAAAAAAATTATTTACCCCTACAACGACAAAGGCTGTTCCCCTCTATATTTATGATGATAATGATCCAACTAAACGTGTGTACACCAGAGATCAATTAGTTGTTAGCGGTATGTTAGATGGTGAAAAGATTACTGTTATCGTAAATCACTGGCCTTCTAGAAGTGGAGGTGAAGCTCGAAGCCGTTCAAAAAGAATAAAGGCTGCCAAATTAAACAGAAGTATCATTGACTCAATCTTTAGTGAAGACCCATATGCAAAAATCATCACTATGGGTGACCTTAATGACGATCCTACCAACGAAAGTGTAAAAGAGCATCTAAAGGCTAAAGAAAATAGAGAAGATGTAAAGATCAAAGAATTATACAACCCAATGGAAGAGATGTTTAATAAAGGCCAAGGAACGTTAGCATATCGTGACGGTTGGAATTTATTTGATCAAATGATTGTTTCTGCTGAATTACTTAAAAAAGACTTTACAAGCTACCGTTTTTACAAACCCGGAATTTACAATAAGACCTACTTAGCAAATCCCAGAGGACGGTATAAAGGGTATCCCTACCGAAGCTTTGCAGATGGAGGATTTACTGGTGGATACAGTGACCACTTCCCGGTGTATTTATACTTAATTAAAGAAATCGACGCAGAATAATAAAATCCTTTTCTCTTCGGAAAATATATAATATAAAAAGCCGCTCTAAGAGCGGCTTTTTATATTAACTAAACCAGGCAGACCATGGAATTCTACTTAACAATAACAGCAATCCTATAAGGTAAAATATCATTAGCATTTTAAATTTAGGTTTTGATACCAATTTCTTTTTATGTTTTGAATATCCTATCGTAACAAAGACGACTGTAAGTATCATCATTAAAGGGTGTTCAACTGCAAATAGTCTAAAGGTACTATTCCCCATCACTTCTCCCATTCCATTATTTGTAATATTCTGAAGCCCTAGAGGAGAAACAAACCATAGTACAAGTCCGATCAATAATTGAATATGAGTCACAATAAGTCCAAACAGCGCTAATCTAAAATCCTTAGGACCGTATTCTTTATTCATAGTGTATCCTGCAATAGCATTAATAGTAGCTATAACAAGTACAAATAAAACGAGATACGCCCAATACGAGTGAATAAATTGAATAGTTGTATACATAATAGTTTGTTTTAGAAAACCAAAGGTAGTTTTTTTACATAAAAAAACCACCACAGAAATTCTGTAGTGGTTTTTATATTTTGGAGCTTAATTTTAGTTAAACAAATAACGTAAGCCTACCTGCATCTGCCATCTAGATGATTGTGTTCCGCTATCATCAATTTCTTCGATTCCGTCTAAAAACGAGGGATTAAATGTAAATTCTGGATCTGGACCATCTGATTCAGTGGTAAGAATCCCTAAATTACTTGGGACAAACTCACGAACTCCCCAGTCTTTATTTAATAAGTTCGTAAAATTAAAGATATCCAATGATAACTGAAATGCATGTCTGTTCTCACCAAAGTTAAGAGCAAAATCCTGTAAGAACTTCAAATCAATAATATGACTCCAAGGACCTCTTGAGCCATTATTTTCTGCATATTGCCCTCTTCTTCCACTTAGGTAGTCATCATTTTCAATAAACTGATTTAAAGCTGCCCACTGTGCTTCAGGTGAAACAATTGTACCATCACCAAGTTCTAATGGAACCAAAGTAATTTCACTAGCATCACGAGGAATATAGATCAATGCATTATCACGAGAATCGTCATTTAGCAAATCACGTCCTTCATTATAGACATAACTATAACGACTCCCCTCTTGTCCTGTATAGAATAAACCAAAGGTTGTTTTAAAATTATCATTCCACTCAAGTTCATACAGCGCATTTGATGTTATCCTGTGTCCTGTAGCAAAATCTGAATTGGTTGCAAAATTATCTCTGTTTTTACCATTTACAGTATTACGGTTTCTCCACTGAGAACTGTTTTGAGAAGAGGTTCCTTCAAACAAGAATTCACCATCCCCATACGTATAAGCAACTTGTCCAGAAAAACCATCTCTAAAAGGTTTGGTTAAGGTTACTGTAGCGTTATAAGAGTACCCAAGACCTGTATTAGACCCTAAGATAATTCTTCCGTAGGTATCATCAACCTCATCACGTCTATCGTAGTAAAAACGATCATCCGCTCCATTTAATTGACCCACAGGCCCTTTTACATTTAAGTTTTCATAACGCACATTTGTAATAACATCATTGTATAAGAAGTCTGCTCCTAACACCAAACCACCAAATGGTAATTTTTGGTCTATAGCAATATTATACTTCATGGTTTGAGGTAACTTAAAGTCTGGCGCAAATAAATCAACGTTTCCACCTACTGCTCCAGAACCTGGTGCTACAGTTTGTGTTTGATCATTGATGTCTGGATTGAATAACTGGTCATTTGGCAATAAGAAGTTAGCAGAAAACCCTTGAGCAACGCCGTTGTTACTATAGGTTCCTCCAGGCCAAACCAAAGGAATTCTTGAAGTAAAAACTCCAATACCACCGCGTACCTGAGTATTTCTTTCTCCATTTACATCCCAGTTAAAACCGATACGAGGTGAGAGGTGTAATTTACTTTTAATAGCTTGTCCCACTTTTGCACCCTGCAAATTTTTGCCGTTTGCTTCTAGTAAAGGAATGGTTCTATTATTAAAATCATCGTTTACAGTTCCTTCTGAAAAGAATGGAACATCTGCACGTAACCCTACCGTAATTTTTAAATCATCTGTAAAATCAACTTCATCTTGAGCATAAAACCCAACTTGTGTATATTCAAATTCTCCTGCTCCTTGACTGTCATCTCCAATACCACCTCCTAAAGAGTAATTATAAAAGAAGTCATCAGAAGGAACTTCATTCCCTGCTATGCCATCTAAATAGGTGTTGAAATCATCCAAGCTTTGAAATGTATAATCACCGAAATTCTGAGCAACGAATACATTCCTAACATCTGTATATTCAAAATTACCTCCTAGAGTAATATTATGTACTCCAGAGAAAATATTGAAGTTATTTGCCACCGTAAATACTTTTTGATCTAATAAATTAGCCGTTGAAAAAGGCTCTGATCCAAAAAAGATTGATGCAGATCCGTCTCTTACACGAACTGCTGGAAAAGGATTTCCTAACGGATCTCTATCATCAAGAACAGTTGTATATCCCAAAATTAAGTTATTTGATAAATTACTTCCGTTGGTTGTATTCCATTCTACCGAAGTTGAATTCGTTGTAGAAGGGAAAAACACACCTCTGTTAAAGAAATTAATAGTTCTTGAATTACTTGAATTAGGGGAAACATTTTCAGCTTTTACATAGTTATGCTTTGCCGTAATGCTATTCTTATCATTAATGTTATAGTCTAATCGAACCGTCAACTTATCACTTGTAAGCGCAGAGGTATTATCGGCAAAACTTCCAGGGTCGTATCCATATGTATCAATTAGTCCTTGACGCAGGTCATTAATTTCTTGGATTGTTGAATCCCCATCATACTCACCCACATTAAAAGGTTGGGGCGTTTCTTCATCTTGTCTCTCGTAATTAATAAAATAGAAAAGTTTATCCTTAATAATAGCACCACCTAGCCTTGCACCATATAATTTTGCTGAAAAATCCGCAAGCTTCTCTCTTGTTTCAGCTTCAATTGCACCTGGGGTTTTTCCTGCAAGATCCTGATTTCTGTAAAAATAGTACGCAGACCCCTCAGTTCGGTTTGTCCCAGAACGAGTAATAGCGTTTATTGCACCTCCAGAAAATCCAGACTGACGTACATCAAAAGGAGAAAGGTTTACTTGAAAAGATTCAATGGCATCAATCGATAATGGATTTACACCGGTTTGTCCTCCATTGGTTCCAGAACCTGCAAGTCCAAATACATCATTATTTACAGTACCATCAAGGTAGATAGAGTTGTAACGATTGTTTTGACCTGCAAGTGAAATAGATCCTCCTTCAGTTACTAATGCCTGAGGAGTTTTTCTAACAAAATCTCCAATACCTCTTGTCACAGACGGTAATGCATTTATTTCACGCGTAGAAACGTTTGTTTCAGTTCCAGTATTTCCAGAATCAAAAACTCCGCCACGGCCAGTTCCAGTGATTACAACCTCTTCTAAAGCATTTGCTGCTTCAGTCATTGTGACATCAATATTTTCAGAATCTCCTAACTGAAGGTAAATGTTATTTTTCACAATATCTTCAAAACCTACATAGGTATAGGTAATGGTGTAAGGTCCACCCACCCGCATGTTTACGATACGGTAGAAACCATCAAAATCTGTAATAGCACCATACTTTGTTCCAGATGGAGTATGCACAGCCACTACATTGGCACCTGTTAAAGGTTCTCCAAGATTGTCTATCGCCTTTCCATTGATAGAGGACGTTGTAACCCCCTGCGCAATGGATGCGGTGGTGGCAACAATCATGAATAAAAATAAAAGTAAAAGTTTTTTCATTGTCTGTTATTTAGGTTTATAATTTGCTGCAAAAATACTTCTGTTTAAAGCATATCTACAAGCTCTCAGGTTAAGAAATTGTTAGTATATTTTTAATAGACTAAAAATACACGCAAAAGGTAGTAAGTATTTGATTTTCAATTGCTAATTAATAACAGACTTATTAACACTACGGAAAGATATGAGGTTATTTATAAATGATGCAGTCTAATTTATCTTTTAAGGGGATCATGTGTGCAAAATATTTGTCATGATACTCCTCAGGTAATGGAGTAGAAAGCGGAAGATCCTGTTGAAAAGGGTCTACTTGTTCGCCATTTTTCCAAAAACGGTAACATACGTGAGGTCCTCCTGTGTTTCCAGTCATTCCTATCCACCCAATAACATCTCCTTGGGCTACATAATCACCAACCTTTACGTTTCGGCTTCTCATATGCAGGTATTGTGTTTCGTAGGTTGCGTTGTGTCTTATTTTTACATAATTCCCATTGCCTCCTCGACGTTCAGATTTTGAAACCACGCCATCTGCAGTTGCTAAAATAGGAGTGCCAATAGGTGCTGCAAAATCGGTCCCTTTATGCGGGCGTAGTTTATACCCGTAGTATTTGATACGACGTTTCAAATTGTATCTTGAAGAAATTCTACTAAATTTTACCGGAGCTTTTAAAAAGGCTCTTCGTAAATTATTTGCTTCATCATCATAAAAATCGATAACTCGATTTATGGAATCACTTTCATAACCAAATGCATAAATAGGTTTCCCTCGATGCTCAAAATAAGCTGCCTTGATATCCTTAAGCCCGGCAGGGATGGTGTCATTGATGTACTTTTCAGTATACACTACTTTAAATCTATCTCCTGCCTGTAAATGAAAGAAATTGACGGTCCATGCGTAAATATTTGCCAACCTGTCTGTCATATAAGGACTCAAATTATTTTCGGCCATAGTTTCAGAAAGAGAACTTGAAATAATTCCCGAAGCCTCTTTTTCAATATAGCTAACATTCTTACTACTATTAAAAACTGATAGTGAATCCCGTAAATCCACGACTGCAAAATCCACTTTGTTTTTTTCATAGATAAATACCTGTGCTTTTTCTAAGGAGTCCTTTGACTTGAGTAGCACGTAAGGCTTTCCAACAACGATTCTTCGAACATCAAAACTATCTCTAAACTTGGTGGCCACCTCTATAATCTTCTGATTTGAAACACCATTTTGATCCAGAATAGCTCCAAAAGTGTCTCCATTTTGAATAGTATCTCGAACTACCAAATAATCATTAAGTGTATACCCATATTCCTTTAAAAGTACTATCTCTTCAGGAATAATTTCTTCTTCAGCAAAATCGTCTTTGTTTGTGTCGCATGCCAACAAAAGTAGGGTCGAGAGGCAAGCAAATAGTAGTTTCTTCAATCTTATTCGTTCTTTTAGGTGTTGAATGTGTGGGTAACCCATTCTTTTCCCCAGTTTTCTTTTTCAGTTTGGCTCCAAAGGTTAGGAAAAAAATGGACTTTTTGAAAGCTTGGCGGTAAAAATTGTTTCCAATTTGTCCCACCTGTTGCCTTAACTGCTTTTCCTTCCTGTCTTAAGTACCTGTGAGCGGCTCCCATATGCATGAGTAACCAGTTTACATTAACATTAACGTCTAACTTCTTAAGTTCTTTTATTAACAACTCGTTATTTTTTTCTGAAGCATCCAATTGTTCATATTTATGAAACAATGTATTATTTAGCAACTCCTTGGCAGTTCTTATAAAGCGAGGCGTATATCGATATTCAAATTGCTTTAGAGTGAGCGTTTTTTCTTTGGTATCCATATCAATTCCTCCACTTTTCCAATATAAATTTTCAAACATTTCTTCTACACTGTTTTCTGAAGAATACTTAGAACGGCGGTCAGGATGAATCAAATTTTCTAAGGGCGTACAATGAAATTCAATCATTCTAAATTGAGCCGATTGAAAACCACTGGCCGGTAATAAGGACATTCTGAATTTTAAGAACTGATCCCGTTCCATTCCCATAATCATCACGTCAAAACTATCAATTAAGATTCGGAAATATCGATTGACACGTTCTACTTTTTTTCTAAAAAATTCGGCTGTCTGAAGCCTATCATCAATGATCTGTTTTAACTCATGTAATATCAATTTGAAATAAATTTCAGTACTCTGATGGTATCCAATAAAAATCAACTCATCAGGAAAATGAGTTTTAGGATTCTGAAGACTTAAAAGCGTATCTAAATGGATATAATCCCAATAGGTTAGATACCTGTCGTATAATAATCCATCGAGATAAGCATTTAGATCCTGACCCGAATTTTTAAATTTTTCTGAAAGTTTTGCAATTTGGTCGGTTGTCTTGTCATCAAGTTCCATGTGGGTTGTTTTGTTATAGGTACAAAGTTAATCAACCTGAATTTTAAATTGATGTTTCAATCCTTTAAATTCTGTCAAAGTTGCCTTTAAAGATCCTACAGCAAGGTCTGCCTTTATTAAAAGTGGCATTTTATTTTCATCGTCGGTTACCCATACCGTAAGACTTTCTTTTTCTTTAAAGACCCGTCCTGCTTCTACATAGGGCCTAAATTTTAATGCAGGTACTTTTCCAAATTCAGTTTTTAATGTTTCTCTTCCTAGAAATTTTAATCGGAACTTATAATTTTCCTTGTCAAAAAACATATTTAAATCTACCACATCTCCTTCTTTTACTTTAGAGGCGTCAATGTAATTTCGTAAATAATAAAAAGCAGAAACCATGTCTTGCGCATCTTTGGGAAAAGAAACCACATCTGTTTTATTATGCTTTTTGTTTTTGATCGTGGCTTTTTGTGACTTATGATCAAAGTCTATCTGAATATCTTTAGTGTGTCCGCCTTCGTCAATTTTTCTGATGAAACGTAACGGAACATTTTTGTTAATCGCCACATACGATTGATAATCATCATCTACTTTAAAAAAAGCACGAGAGAGACCAGTGGTCTTTCCGTAGCCTTTGATATGGTAAACGGGAGCTCCGTTAAGAGTTTTTTGATTTACTTCGATAGTTGCATACCCAGCCGTGACAAATCCATAATGCACTCTAAACTTGAAGTATTCGCCATCACCATAGGCAGGCCTTTGGGCAAAACCAGTAGCTATAACAGTCATTAAAAATAAAAATGTTAGTAATTTATTCATGTCAATATATTCTTCCGTAAGAGTATTTACAACTACTGTTCCAAATTAAAAAAACTCCATCTATTTACATGAAAACGATGGAGTTTATCTTTTGTTACTTTCATTGTTCTTATAAAGTTCCTCTTCTGGCTTGTTGTCTTTCAATAGCTTCAAACAACGCTTTAAAATTTCCAACACCAAAGGATTGAGCTCCTTTACGCTGAATGATCTCTATAAACATAGTAGGTCTATCTAATACATTATTTGTAAATAATTGAAGTAAATACCCTTCTTCGTCACGATCTATCAAAATTCCATGCTTTTTCAGCACTTCGATGTCTTCATCTATTTCTCCAACACGTTCAAGCACATCATCATAATAAGTATCTGGTACATATAAAAATTCCACGCCTCGTTCTCGCATTGCAGATACAGTCGCTACAATATCATCTGTAGCTAACGCTAGGTGCTGAACTCCTGGACCATTATAAAAATCGAGGTATTCTTCGATTTGTGATTTCTTTTCAGCTTCGGCAGGTTCGTTGATCGGAAATTTTATTCGACCATTCCCGTTGCTCATCACTTTACTCATAAGCGCGGTGTATTCCGTAGAAATATCATCGTCTGCAAACGAAATAATTTGGGCAAACCCCATGACTTCAGCATAAAATTTACACCATGTATTCATTTCATTCCAGCCTACATTTCCTACAATATGATCAATAAATTTAAGGCCTACTGGCTCTGGATTAAATTCAGATTCCCATTTAACAAATCCTGGTAGAAAAATACCCTCATAATTTTTTCTTTCTACAAAAATATGAACCGTTTCCCCATAGGTATAAATTCCAGATTTGACCACATGACCAAATTCGTCTTCTTCTCGTTTAGGTTCAAAATAAGGTTTTGCTCCGCGCTTAGTGGTTTCTTCAAACGCTTTGGTCGCATCATCTACCCAAAGCGCGATAACCTTTGCAGCATCACCATGTTCTTCAAGGTGTCTGTTAATTTCGCCTCCTTTATTTAGTGGAGAAGTCAATACCAATCGTATCTTATCTTGTTTGAGCACATACGAAACCCTATCTTTTAATCCTGTTTCCAGACCTGCATACGCGAAGGATTGAAAACCGAATGCTGTTTTATAATAATGAGCTGCCTGCTTGGCATTCCCCACATACAATTCTACATAATCTGTTCCTAGCAACGGTAAAAAATCTTCGGCATCATCAAAGAGTTTTTTTAGTCCGTATTCTGTATTTTGTAAATCTTTTAAATTTTTTATTTCTCTTGCCATCTTCTTGTTTATTTAATTCTAACGTTATCGTTTTTCTTTTTTCTGAAACAACCATAACTACTTACCACATGGCTCTAAGATGTGGTGTAATATCTATTCTATGTATTTTAAGCTTCTGCACTATTCTAAATTTACAAAAATTACCTTTGATTAAGGGTGTCTGTTTCAAATGTATTTATAAGCAATGTGTCGTTGGCTATAGAATCAACTTCTTCTTCCCATCCTCTATACACATCTTCTTCCCAAGTATTTGAGTTTTCCTCATAGGTTTCAGAATTAAAATCATCACTAAACTCGTTAAATGCTCCATTGGTAAGGCCTGTTGCCAAGGCGGTCCAGATAAACGCTCCATAAATTAAAAAATAAAGCATGTACCCTAAAAAAATAATAGAACTCAATACGATATTGATGATGCTCATAATTTTTCCGGTTTTTACTGAAGAATAACTATGTGCCAAGAACTCACCTGGATTTGCTTGAAAGAGTTTTATGTTTTTATTTGCCATCACCAGCGAAATAATACTCACGATCAAGGCTGGCAAAGCACTTACAATTCCGCAACAACAGCCCAATAATACACACACAAGAGCAATGATCCAAAGTGTGGTAATGGTAGACTCTCCCGGGAGATTTTGCTGATTCATCTTTTAGTGATTATTATCTTCCAACCAGGACTGATAGTAGGATTCATCTGCTATTTTCATGGCTTCTTCGGTTACTTGTAACGGCTTGAATGTATCGACCATGACGGCAAGTTCGTCAGTATCAGTTTTGCCAATACTTCTCTCGGTCGCTCCGGGATGTGGTCCATGTGGGATACCCGCTGGATGTAACGAAATATGACCCGCATCGATATCGTTTCGGCTCATAAAATCTCCATCCACATAATACAACACCTCATCACTATCTATATTACTGTGATTGTAAGGCGCCGGAATACTTAAGGGGTGATAATCATACTTTCTAGGCACAAAACTACACACGACAAAAGCATCAGTTTCGAAGGTTTGATGTACTGGTGGTGGCTGATGAATACGACCTGTAATAGGTTCAAAATCATGGATCGAAAATGCATACGGATAGTTATACCCATCGTATCCTACCACATCAAAAGGGTGAGTAGCATACACCATTTCGATGATTTCATCCTGTTTTTTTACTTTAATCAAAAAATCACCCTTTTCATCATGGGTTTCAATTGTTTCAGGTTTTCTAAGATCACGCTCACAAAATGGGGAATGTTCTAACAATTGTCCGAACCAATTTCGGTATCGCTTAGGAGTATAAATAGGTCTTCTGGACTCTACAATGAACAATCGATTGTCTTCATCATTAAATTGCATTTTATAGATAATCCCTCTAGGAACTAATAAATAGTCCCCGTACTTAAAATCAATATTTCCCAAATGGGTTCGCAAAGTTCCCGTACCCCTATGGATAAATATCAACTCATCAGCATCTGTATTTTTATAAAAATAATCCTCTTGAGATTTTTTAGGAGCTGCTAGAATGATGGTACAATCACTATTGGTAAGAACTGCTTTTCTACTTTCTAAATAATCGTTTTCTGGTGATACTTGAAATCCTCTAAATCGGTAAGATTGTATATTATTTGCTTTCGCAATTTTAGGAGCAACACTATATTGCTTTTTAATTTCCTTTACCTGAGTGGGACGATGCACATGATATGAGTTGCTATACATGCCGTCAAAGCCGATAGTTCCAAAAAGTTGTTCGCTGTAAAGCTCGCCGTCTGGCTTTCGGAATTGAGTATGTCGTTTAGGAGGAATTTTTCCCAATGAATGATAGAAAGGCATAATAATATGATTTCTTACAAATATCGTAAAAATTTAAGCGCTTCAATGATAAGAAATTATTAAAACCTGAAGCCAGCAGCAATATGCCAGAATCCATCTTCAATTTCGGGACTATAGGCATATTTTACTTCAATTGGGCCCAAAAAAGTTTGAATCCCATATCCCAGCCCAAAACTACTATAGTCGATTCCGTCGATCCACTCACCAGTTTCAAAAAGATTGTCTCCAATATTTGAAATATCTGCAAATACACTGATGTGATTTTTAGGAAACAGTTCGTAATCAAATGTAATATTTGATTTTAAATAGGTATCTCCTCTTGCGGTTAAAGCGTCCAATCCATAAAAAGGAATAATGTTATTTATGGGTTTATAGCCATAGCCTCCTAAAAAGAAATCCAGACTCTGAGTAGCTTCATTTCCTATTTTAAAGCCTCCTTCTGTAGTGATTAAAGTAGAAAACTTGTCAAGAATTGAAAAAGCATATCCTGCCTTCGCTTTTGCAATGGAAAACTGGTCAAAATCGGTATTCCTTCCTTCAGCAAAAAGATATAGATGAAAATCCCCCCTAAAATACAACCCACTATTTGGAAAAAAACTATTGTCAAACGTATCATACTTTAAATACCCATAGGTACTAAAGTAATTTGTGTTTTCAAAAATTGTTCTTGGGTTGTCATTTTCATCTATTCCTATAGTTTCTGAAAGATATCTCAGCCATTTGTGCTCTACTCCAAGCCCTAAGAGAAAACTTCTTCTAAAAAGCGTTTCAAAATATAGCTGATTGGTAAGGTCTCCATACTGAAGATCTATTTTATTGACCAGAATATCTTCATTGATTTCGTTTTCTTCAGCAATAAAAGCAGCACTGACATCCTTTTCAAAAAAATCAAATTTGGAGTTAAGTCCAATGCTCCAGTAAAATCCTTTATCGATATAATAATTGAAATTATACCGCACGTTGTCGCCCACAATAAAATCAAAAGAAGCAATATCATTGTTTGTGAACAGTCGTTTTCTGGTAACATTAATCAAAGCCGAAGTCTGATACAATTCGTCATAATGCACCCCAAGTCGCAATTGCATTTTTGAAGGATCTTCCCTCAAGTTAAATACAATCTTATAAGAATCATTCCCCAAAGGTTCTAATCTGTAATCGATATCCTGAAAATTTCCAGTAGCTGACAAATTATTAATTCCCTCGTTAAATCGGTCGTAGCTAATTTCGCTAGGAATTTGCAATTTGAGCTTTCCCAACACATATGACCTCGTGTATGCTTCAATTCCATTAATTTCAACAGTATCAATATAAAGTGAATTTCTGTTTAGAAACGCTATTTTTGGTCTTTCAATAGATCGCTGTTGCGCAGCGATATTTAGAAGATCATTATAAACAATAGCTGCCTGTTTTTCACCAGATTTGATTATTTCCCTTCCTCTGTCAAATGATAAAACTGAGAAATCCTTAATATCGGGATTAATATAGACATCTGTTTTTTTGCTTTTAACCTCCATGTCTCTAATGGTCCGGTAATTATTTACCTGAATTAGCACCTCAAAAGCACTGGTTAAATTCTTTCTTCCACGAAGCGAATCTTGAACATCTACCCCAATAATTATGTCCATACCCTTAGCCTTTACCTCATCAATAGGGTAATTATTAATGACTCCGCCATCTATCATTAAAGTATCATTTACTGAAACTGGCGAAAAAATAGATGGTATTGCGCCGCTGGCAAGTATTGCTCTGGGTAAATATCCTTTGTCCAAAATAATCTGATTTCCCCGTTCTACATCTGTTGCCACACAGAAAAAAGGAATCGGAAGTTTATCAAACTCGTTAATAGAGTCGACATGTGCAGTTAATTTGGAAAGAAGATTGTAAACATTCTGTCCTTTTGAAAGCCCCGAGGGAAAACCAATATCAAAATTATCGAATGGAAGTTTTATGGCATATTTCTCACTTTCTTTTTTCTCGTAAAACGTTTTTGCACTTCTAGGAATTTCATCCTGGATCAATCCGTTAAATTCAATTTCAGTAAAAATAGAATCCAATTGTTTTGCCGAATAGCCCGCCGCATACAAACCTCCAATAATAGCTCCCATACTCGTTCCGCCAATATAATCAATACGTACACCAGCCTCTTCAATTTTTTTAAGTACGCCAATATGCGCTAGTCCTTTTGCACCACCACCACTAAGTACCAACCCTACTTTTACATCTTTTTTAGGTTCAGGGTTTTGAGCGAAGCTTGTTGCCGCTAGTATAAAAATGACTATGTATAGTAAATATTTCAAAAGTTGATTGTCCTATATTTTATTATTTATTTCTGAAAATGTACTACTATTTTTTTCGCTTTACTGGCTCCCACCACATTTGCCAATTCTTCAAACGATGCCGCTTTAATTCGTTTGGTGCTTTTAAAATGGCGCAACAATTCTACTACTGTTTTTTCTCCAATTCCTGAAATAGTTGTAAGCTCTGTATTCAACGCTTCTTTACTTCGCTTATCACGATGAAAGGTGATTCCAAAACGGTGCGCCTCATTACGTAACTGTTGAATGATTTTCAACGTTTCAGATTTTTTATCAAGATACAAAGGAATGGGGTCATCTGGATAAAATAATTCTTCCAGTCGTTTCGCAATTCCGATAATGGCAATTTTTCCTCTTAATTCCAGTTGCTCTAATGCTTTTAATGAGGATGATAATTGTCCTTTTCCGCCATCAATAATAATCAATTGCGGCAACGATTGTCCTTCTTCCTTTAATCGTTTATAGCGTCGATAGACCACTTCTTCCATCGAAGCAAAATCATCGGGTCCCTCCACCGTTTTTATATTGAATTTACGATAGTCTTTCTTGCTTGGTTTTCCATTTTTAAAAACGACACAGGCTGCCACTGGATTGGTTCCCTGAATATTACTATTGTCAAAACATTCAATATGGCGGGGCTCTTCAGACAAGCGCAGGTCCTTTTTCATTTGCGCCATAATTCGCTTTTCATGGCGATCGGGATCTACAATTTTTGCTTGTTTAAAACGCTCCATTCGGTAATACTTTGCATTTCTTACGGAAAGGTCTAAAATCTTTTTCTTGTCGCCTGCCTTCGGAATGTGAATCTTGATCTCTTCTCCCAGATCAATTTTAAATGGCAGATACACTTCTTTTGATTGGGAATTGAACCGCTGTCTGATCTCAATCACTGCTAACTGAAGCAACTCCGAGTCCTTTTCATCCAGTTTCTTTTTAATTTCTAAGGTGTGAGACCTAATAATTGCTCCATAAGACAATTGCAAAAAGTTAACATACCCGTAACTTTCATCACTAACAATACTAAATACGTCGACATTGTTAATTTTAGGATTTACCACCGTAGATTTGGACTGATAGCCTTGCAATATGTCTATTTTTTCTTTGACTCGTTGTGCATCCTCAAACTGCAGATTAGCAGCATAGTGTTTCATCTGTTTTTTAAAGCGTGACAGCGATTCTTTAAAATTACCTTTTACAATGTTTCTAATCGCCTCTATGTTTTCATTGTACAACGCTTCAGAATACTTTGCCTCACAAGGCCCGGCACAATTCCCCAGATGATATTCTAAACAGACCTTATACTTTTCGGCTTTGATCTTCTCTTCAGCCAAATCATAATTACAAGTTCGCAAAGGGTACAGTCCTTTAATGAGATCTAACAAGGTATGCACTGTTTTCATACTGGTGTAGGGACCATAATATTCAGAGCCATCCTTAATCATACGGCGTGTTGGAAACACTCTGGGAAAACGCTCGTTTTTAATACAGATCCACGGATAGGATTTATCATCCTTCCACATGACATTGTATTTTGGCTGGTATTTTTTTATGAGATTATTCTCAAGTAAAAGTGCGTCCGTTTCGGTCGCAACTACAATATGTTTTATATCCTGAATGCGTTTTACCAGCATTCGAGTTCGCGCATTATCATGTGTTTTTGTAAAATAAGAAGTAACCCGTTTCTTCAGGTTTTTTGCTTTCCCTACATACAAAAGTTTGTTGTCCTTATCGTAGTATTGATACACTCCCGGAGAAGCGGGAAGTGTAGAAACTTGTAAGGGGACAGATGCTTGCGACATAACATCAAAGATACTTGGTATTTTGAAAACCCGGGGGTAATTTAAATTCAATAGGTGTTAAAATAGGGTTAAACCTTAGGGTGCTTAAAATCTAAAGTACGCTCGAATGCGTAATTTTAACAAAGACGAGCAAAAGTCGAGAACCTATGACCCAATTTTTACGAAAAGAAAAATTTAAAAAAACAATGTTGGTCGCATTGTCAATGCTCTATCTCGTTACTCCGCTTCACACATCGATTCTGAAAGGATTTCATAAAATTGAACACTTTATTTCTCAAACAGCTTCAGACCATGAGCACGAACACAAAACGCATCACGCTCACGGGGAAGAACACCCACATGAACATAAAACAATTGCATTTGTAACCTCTATTTTTTCAAATCAACAAGTTGCACATACTTCTGAAACAAACTCTTCAGAAACAAACAAAGTAACTAAGATTTTATCTTTTGATAAGCATCTTACGCTGCAGGAATATGCTTCAGACGTACCTTTTGCAATAGACATCAAACATATATTTACGTATTCCGAAGCACATATTTCAACTATTTTAGAGCATACGACACCCCCTCCCGAACTACGCTTTTCATAATTTATTTCTATACCCGTTCTTACTAAAACGAATGGGGAATTTTTATTTACTTTAAACAAATTTTACATGAAAAGCATCTCATTTCTGGGTATGCTACTTCTTTGTGCATCTTTGCATTCGCAAAATCTCACGGGGAAAGTAGTTACCCAAACCAATACACCGCTACAGGATGTAGCTGTATACAATCAAACCAAAAATCAACATTCACATACCAATGCGCTGGGAATATTTAGCCTGGACGATGTGTCGGTGAATGATCAATTATATATTTCATATCTGGGATATGAACCCTTTATCTATTCTATTACGCAAGAAGATTTTTCAAAACAATTCACTATTACACTTGCGGAAGCGTCAATCTCTTTACGTCAAATCATTATATCGCCCGAAGTAAACCCTCTCAATCAAATTGTAAGTGTGGACCTCAAAAATAATCCTGTAAAGAATACTCAGGAAGTACTTCGTAAGGTTCCCGGACTTTTTATCGGGCAACATGCCGGAGGGGGAAAAGCAGAACAAATATTTTTGCGAGGTTTTGACATTGATCATGGAACCGATATAAGTCTTAATGTGGATGGTCTGCCTGTAAATATGGTGTCTCATGCGCACGGACAAGGATACAGCGACCTGCATTTTTTAATTCCTGAAACAGTAGATAATATCGAGTTTGGAAAAGGTCCTTATTATGCAGATCACGGTGATTTTACCACTGCGGGCTATGTAGATTTTAAAACAAAAAAACGCATACAAAATAGTTCTGTTTCTGTAGAATATGGAGATTTTAATTCTTTTAGAACCGTAGGCCTTTTTAATGTCTTAGACACCAAAAACAGCAATGCGTATGTGGCAACATCGTTATATACGTTTGATGGTCCTTTTGAGTCTCCTCAAAATTTTAACCGCTTCAATTTATTGGGAAAGTATAATTTTAACCTGCCAGGGAACCAGGAAGTTTCCCTAACAGCTTCTCATTTTCAAAGTAAGTGGGATGCTTCAGGACAAATTCCGCAGAGAGCAGTAGACTCGGGTTTGATAGATCGCTTTGGTGCTATCGATGATACCGAAGGTGGAAATACCAGTAGAACAAATCTTTTAGTCAATCATAAGAAAACACTTTCAGAAAACCGTCAATTAAAAACCACTGCTTTCTACTCCCATTATGATTTTGAGCTTTTTTCAAATTTTACTTTCTTTTTAGAAGATCCCGTCAATGGTGATCAAATCGCGCAACGTGAGGACCGAAACATATTTGGATTTCAAACAGCATATTCAGAAAAAATGAATTTTAGTGATTTTGATTTTGAATATACTGCGGGTGTGGGTGTTCGATATGATGATGTTAATGATGTAGAACTTTCAAGAACCGCAAACCGAAGTGAGATTCTTGAACGTCTGGCTTTTGGAAATGTGGATCAGCTAAATTCTTTCGGATTTTTAAATACTGAATTTGATTTTGGTGACTTTACCGTAAATCCTGCCCTTCGATTGGATTATTTTAAGTTTGACTATGAAAACTTTCTTTCTGAAACGTATGACAACAAAAGTGAAAGCAAGGTTTTTGCAAGTCCGAAGCTTAATTTCACCTATGCTGCGAATCAAAAGCTACAGCTCTTTTTAAAAACAGGAATAGGATTTCATTCTAACGACAGTCGTGTTGTGGTAGCTAATAGTGGCGAGGACATTCTGCCAGCTGCATATGGTGCAGACCTTGGAGGAATTTATAAAATTACCGATAAGTTAATCTTTACCTCGGCACTCTGGACACTATTTCTGGATCAGGAATTCGTGTATGTTGGCGATGCAGGTATCGTAGAACCCAGCGGAAAATCAAGAAGGCTAGGTGTTGATGCAGGAATCCGCTACGAAGCTTTGGATTGGTTATACTTTTTTGGAGATATCAATTATACCTATGCCCGCAGCACAGAAGAGCCCGAAGGTCAGGATTTTATTCCGCTAGCTCCAGACCTTACGTCAACAGGCGGTGTAACATTTTCCAATATTGGTGATTTTTCTGGCGGATTGAATTACAGATTCATTAAAGATCGTCCTGCAAATGAAGATAACAGTATCATAGCAGAAGGCTATTTGGTGACTGATTTTAACATTAATTACACCTATAAGAATTTTGTATTTGGAATTATTGTAGAAAATCTTTTTGATACCGAATGGAATGAAACTCAATTTGCAACAGAAAGTAGACTTTTTAACGAAGCTGAACCAGTAGAGGAAATTCATTTTACACCTGGAACTCCTTTCTTTGCAAGAGCAAAAGTTACTGTAAACTTTTAAGGATATAGAATTAGGCAATATTCTTTTTGTTACTTTAGCGACTGCGAAATAACAATTATGAATATTGCCATCCTTTCCCGGGGAGAGAAATTATACTCTACGCAAAGTCTTGTAAAAGCTGGTGAAAAGCGCAACCATGAAATGGAAGTGCTGGATCCTTCTTATTTTACAATTGTTACTGAAGACAGCAAAGCAATCATCTATTATCATAATGAAATTGTAGATGATCTACATGCTATTATCCCTAGAATTGGAGCTTCCAATACATTTTATGGTGCTTCTTTGGTTCGACAATTTGAAGCCGCTGGGATTTTTAGTGCAGTATCTGCCAATTCGATTATACATTCGAGAGATAAGTGGATGTCATTTCAGATCTTAACAAAGGCTGGTATTCCTGTTCCAAGAACTGCTTTGGGGCATCCTTTTTATAATGAGGATCTTTTAAAAACTTTTGGAGATTACCCTGTAATTATCAAAATTCTTGAAGGCACTCATGGCAATGGGGTTATTCTTTCAGAAAGTCCTAAAAATGCATTGGCAACTATTGAAACACTACAAACCAGTAATGTAAAGTTTGTAATACAAGAATATATTGCAGAATCTAAAGGAGCAGACCTAAGAGCTATTGTTGTGGACGGAGTGGTGGTGGCTTCCATGAAACGACAGTGCAAAGAAGGTGATTTCAGGTCCAATTTGCACAGAGGAGGTTCTTCAGAAGTAATACAACTCACCACTGCAGAAGAACATATTGCAATAAAATCTGCTAAAGCTTTACAGCTAGGGGTTTGTGGGGTAGATATCCTTCAGTCAAGTAGAGGTCCGTTAGTATTAGAAGTAAATTCTACTCCTGGACTTGAAGGGATTGAGAAAACCACAGGGAAAAATATTTCAAAAAGTATTATTGGGTATTTAGAACGCAATAAAACCCGATAGAATCATAAAACTTTCAGAAGAACGCCTTGAAACGCGCCGTTGGCATCGCAAATTTGTATCTTGCGATTTAAAATTTTTACTATTTGAGACGAAAAATTGGAAGGATAGATAAAGCAGATTTTCCTGCTCTGCAACTTAGCGACATTGATATTAAAATTGATACTGGAGCGTATACTTCGAGTATTCATTGTAAAAATGTGGTAGTTGAAGATAATTATCTAAAATGTAAATTCTTAGACAAGGATCATCCGGCATATCACAAAAAAGTATTCATTTTTGATGAGTATGATGTAAAGGTGGTCAAAAGCAGCAACGGACAAACACAAGCACGGTACCGTATTTTAACAGAAATTGAGCTCTTCGGAAAAACATTTCCTATTTATTTAACTTTAAGTGATCGAGAAGAAATGAAGTATCCAGTTTTAATAGGTAGAAAATTTTTACTAAAGAAATTTGTGGTCGATATTACACAAACAAATTTATCTTACAAGCTAAAGCAAAAAGAACTTAACTTGCCCAAAAATTCCAGTCCTAAAAAAACAGTTATTAAGAAGAAAAAAACGACAAAATGAATTTAAAAATATTATCTGCAAATCCTAATCTGTATTCTACAAAACGACTTATTGAAGCAGGTAAGAAAAGAGGACACTCGATTGAAGTGATCAATCATACCAAATGTGACATAGTCATGGAGAAAAAAAACCCAGTGGTCCTTTACAGAGGAAAGCAACTAGAACATGTTGATGCTGTAATTCCTCGAATAGGTGCTTCTGTGACTTTTTATGGAACAGCGGTTGTGCGTCAATTTGAAATGATGCGTTGTTTTACCACTACAGAGTCTCAAGCGTTGGTTCGTTCCCGTGATAAGTTAAGAAGCTTACAAATATTGTCGCGTGCCGGTCTTGGGTTGCCTAAAACCATATTTACAAACTACTCTAAAAATGTAAAGGAAATTGTAGAGCAAGCAGGTGGAGCACCTGTTATCATTAAATTATTGGAAGGAACACAAGGCATTGGTGTTATTCTTGCTGAAACGAAAAAAGCGGCAGAGTCGGTTATTGAAGCTTTTAATAACTTACAAGCAAGGGTGATTGTTCAGGAGTTTATTAAGGAAGCCGGCGGGGCAGATATTCGAGCGTTTGTTATAGATGGTCAAGTAGTTGGCGCTATGAAACGACAAGGTAAAGAAGGAGAGTTTAGAAGCAATCTACATCGTGGTGGTACCGCAGAAGTCATTGAACTTAGCGATGAAGAAGAGCGTGCTGCTTTAAAAGCTGCTAAAGCAATGGGGCTGGGTGTTGCTGGTGTCGATATGTTACAATCTGCCAGAGGACCCTTAATTCTCGAAGTAAATTCTTCGCCAGGATTAGAAGGCATTGAAAATGCTACCGGAAAGGACATTGCAAGCATGATCATAAAATATGCTGAGCGAAACGTAGACTAATGAAAAATAATAATCTCATCATTCTGGGGGAGACTATTAAACCTGGCCAAAGTAAAACCATCAACTTTAGCTTTGCAAAATTATATACCTCCACAAAAGTTGAAATTCCCGTCATTATTGAACGGTCCAAAAAAGCAGGGCCTACAGTCTTACTAACGGGCGGAATTCATGGGGATGAGATCAATGGAGTAGAAATTGTACGGCAGGTAATTGCAAAAAAAATTAATAAGCCTCGTATTGGAACTATTATTTGCATTCCAATTTTAAATATCTTCGGATTTTTAAATGCAGATAGAGCTTTTCCCGATGGACGTGACTTGAACAGATCTTTCCCTGGCACTAAAACTGGTTCTCTGGCGAGTAGGGTTGCCTATCATTTTACGAAAGAAATATTACCTCATGCTGATTATTGTCTTGATTTTCACACTGGAGGTGCCCAGCGGTTTAATGCACCACAGGTACGGATTAGTCCGGATAATGAGCAACTACTAGAATTATCTAATATCTTTAATGCTCCCTTTACAGTTTTCTCTTCAAATTTGAATAAAACCTATAGAAACACCTGTAATGGAATGGGAATCCCCATTTTATTATTTGAAGGAGGAAAGTCTCTAGAAAGTAATAAATATATAGTGAAAGAGGGTTTTGATGGCGTTGTACGTTTTTTAAACCATCTAAAAATGTTAGGAGAAGAGCATAAAATAGTAGAAGCCAAAAAACCTCCTGTTCTTATTGAAAAAAGCAGGTGGATACGTGCACAAAGAAGTGGTTTGTTACATGTAAAAATTGATTGTAATAAATACGTAGAAAAAGATGAGTTTCTAGCTACTATTACAGATCCTTATGGGACCATGCGCTTTAAGGTTACTGCACCAAACGCGGGGTATATTATAAATGTAAATCATGCTCCAATAGTTAATCAAGGAGATGCTATTTTTCATATCTCTACTGAAAAAACGGATCCTAAAGGAGTTTTGGAAAGTGGTGAATGATGGATAAAAAAACCTTACGAAAAAAATATTTCGCACTACGCAAACAGGTATCCAATTCTGCTATTGAAGAAATGAGCCTGGAGATAGCAAATAAGTCGTTAGAGCTCCCGATCTGGGGGAAAACTAATTACCATATATATTTACCTATTTCTGAAAAAAAAGAAGTCAATACAGAATATTTGCTTCATATTCTTCAGGGAAAAGATAAAAGTGTTGTCATTTCAAAAGCAAATTTTGAAACTATGAAAATGACTCATTTTTTATTACAAGAAAATACAGTGCTGGAAACTTCCGCTTACGGAATAACAGAACCAAAAGATGGATTTGAGGTTTCCCCTTCACAAATTGAGGTCGTTTTTGTACCGTTGCTCGCTTATGATACCTTCGGAAACAGAGTAGGATATGGCAAAGGCTTTTACGATCGTTTTTTGGCAGAATGTGAAACTACAACTCAATTTGTGGGGCTTTCATTCTTTCCGCCTGAAGAAAAAATACTCCATGAAAACATAGATATTCCTCTAAATTATTGCATTACGCCCGAAAAAATATTTATGTTTTAAAAAAAGCTAGTATATTTAAATCTTAATATTAATCAACTAAGTAACATGGAAACACAAAACAATCCAGCTGGTGCTCCGCCAGATAATAATTTGGTATGGGCAATTTTAGCAACAGTTTTATGCTGCTTACCATTAGGTATCGTAGCTATTATTAAGTCAACTAAAGTAAAAGAACTTTGGATGGCAGGTGATCACGCAGGAGCACAAAAAGCTGCTGATGATGCAAAAAAATATTCAATGTGGGCTGCGGGAGCAGCAGCAATTGTTTGGGTACTTTATATTTTATTCTTCGTAGTAATCGGTGTTGCCGGAGGAGGATTTTAATCTAAAATAGAAATTTACAGCACCCTTGCCTCGATTAGGAAAGGGTGTTTTTTTTGTCCTATATTTGTGTAATGAATGTAAATCCCCACGGACCTCCGCCAGAAAATCATTTAGTCTGGGCTATCTTAACGACTGTTTTATGCTGCATGCCACTTGGCATAGTTGCTATTATAAAAGCTGCTAAAGTTGAACAATTATGGTATCAGGGACGCTATGAAGAAGCACAGAAAGCCGCAGATGATGCTAAGAAATTTTCGATATGGAGTGCTGCCAGCATTGGTATCCTATTATTTTTATATCTCATAGTAATTTTATTTGCTTTTATCATTCAAATTGCTGCTAACTCCTAAGAAAATACTCGTTATTACAGGTTCAGGGCTAGGTCTCATCGGCTTTTTTTTACTCTATTATTTCTATAATCCGTCCTCAGATTCCTCCTTCTTTCTTTCCTGCCCAATGCGCACCATAACTGGTTTTCACTGTCCAGGTTGCGGCTCTCAACGTGCTTTGCATCAATTATTTCATCTTAAATTTTTAAGTGCTTTTAGGCTAAACCCTTTTATGGTACTTTCATTACCAATTATTCTTTATGCATTAGGGCTTCGGGTATATAATTACGTGAACGAAACCCAATACCGAGTTTGGTTTTTTTACAATTCATGGTTTATCTATGGATACTTTGGTATAGCAGTTATATATTGGGTCTTACGCAACCTTCCTTACTATCCATTTTACCTTTTGGCACCTACCGAATAAAAAATATTGAAAGATTTTACTTACAAATTGTATTATTTATAGTATATTTCGACCATAAAACTTATGTAAATGAACTTCTTATTACAGAAAAGGAGTAAATTCCTTGCTAAAGAAGAGCAACCTCACATAAGCAATAGCTTAGCTTCTTCAAATTTTTACTATAAAGAAACAGCCCGTCTTACAGGTTCTGGAGGATGGAGCATTGATTTTTTAAAAAAAACTACATTTTTAGATCCTCAAGCTAGAAAACTCTTACTAATCCCCGAAGAGTTCCAACCAACCCCTAAAAAACTCTTTCTTTTTTACGCAGAAGGTCACCATAGAGAAAATGCTATTGAAATTTCACTAGCTTGTAGCAAGGGAGTTCCTTTTAATACTGAAATTAAAATGAGAACTTATTCAGGGACCACTTTTTGGGCACATACTACTGGAAAGCCTGTGTTTAATTCTCAGGGAGAAATCATTGGTATGAGAGGGGTTTTTAGAGATATTGATAAAGAGTTTCGCAAGAAAAAAGATCTTAATCGTTCTCTAAAAACAATTGCTTCGCAAAATAAGCGCCTGCTTAATTTTGCTAATTTGGTTACACACAATATACGATCTCAAGGCAGCAATCTTCAGCTAACTTTAGAGCTTTTAAAAGCAGCAGAATCAAAATCTGAAGAAAAAGAGCTTATTGCAAATCTGGAACATATTTCAGAAAGCTTAAATAACACAATTGAAAGTCTTAATGAGATTGTAGATATTCAGTCTAAATCTACGCAACCTTTAGAACGGTTAGATTTAAAAGATTATTTAATCAAGGCGAAACGGAAGTTACATGATGAAATTTCAGAAACAGAGATTTTCTCAGAGTTTTCTGAAGTACCCAAAGTGAATTTTAATCCTGTATTTTTAGAGAACATTTTTACGTCTATTCTTTCTTATTTATTAAGCAATAAACGAGATGGAAAAGTGCTGGTTATAGATGTGTATACTTATAAAGAAAATGGTAAAAAACATCTTGTCTTTAAAGATACCAGAGGTATTCTTGAAATCAATGAAAACCCAGAAGACCTATTTACAGTTCATAGCAATCCAGAAAACCTCGAGAATTCGACCAAGCTAAACTTATTTATTCTTAAAAATCAAATTGAGTCCCTTAACGGAAAAATCAACGTTAGCTGCGGAAATCAGGAAAATTTGATGTTTACTATTCAGTTTTAACTTCTTCTTCTTTTTTAGGAAAAGCTCGCTTATTAAAAATAATAAGCAAAATAACACCAATACTAATTGAAGCGTCTGCGATATTAAATACGGGTTCGAAAAAGGTAAAGTATTCTCCTCCCCAAAATGGAATCCACTCTGGCAGTACGCCGCTCCACAATGGAAAGTATAGCATATCTACTACTTTTCCATAAAACACGGGGGCATACCCTCCTGCTTCAGGAAAGATGTGGGCAACCTGAGCATTGCTTCCGTCGAAAATAAGTCCGTAAAAAACCGAATCAATAATATTCCCAAAGGCACCTGCAAAGATTAGAGCAATACAAACTGTAAGAATTCTGGAAGCATTTTTCCGAACAGAATCCCATAACCAATATCCAATCCCGACTATAGCAACCAATCTAAACAAGGTTAAAATAAGTTTTCCGTAGGTGCCTGGAATTTTAGCTCCCCAGGCCATTCCCTCATTTTCTACAAAGTGAATGCGAAACCAATCAAACACACGAATTTCCTCTCCTAAAGCGAAATGTGTTTTAATGTAAATTTTAGAAATTTGATCAATTAAAAGAATAAGTATGATCAATAAAGCGGCTTTTTTAAGAGACATAGGTTGTAAAAGGTAAACTATTATAACAATGGGATTCTCAAATTATTTTATGAGAATACTGGCAAAAATAACACTATTTTTCGGTTTGTTGTAATACGATATCTCCTCTTAGACTATACGCCTCTATCAAAAATCTATTCCCGTCTGGTAATTCATTGATTTCAGTTCCAAGTTTTGAAAACAGAGTTCCAGAGACATCAACGGCACTTGCCTTTACCAATATGTCTCCTTCGTTAGTTACCAAAGTTGCATTTCCTATAAAATTTGTCAGGGTACACTTTCCGTTTTCTAGGGAAACATCTACAAAGTTATACAAGCCATCAATAGTTAGATTTGCAATATCTGAAATAACTCCTACCACCATTTGGTGAGGCACCTTTATAACCAAACTTACCGACTCTATTTTATGGGCTGCTAGCTTATCATTATCTTTTTTAAAATAAGGCGAAAACGCACTGCTTATGGAGAGTGCGTTCTTTATAATTTTTGTAGCAATCATCATGCTTTCTGAATATTCACCTTCAATGTTTGAAATAATTTCGATTGTATTTCTTTCTTCGGAAAATATTTCGATTTTAAAAATACTCGTACCATCAATAGAGAGCTGTGTAATTTGTTGAGCATCTATTTCTTTCTGAAGAATTTTCTGCGCAGCAGATTCAGAAATAATAAAAACAAAAAATAGAAGGACGAGTGTTTTCAGCATAAAAAAAGCCCTAAAGTATTTTTAGGGCATGTGTAAAGTTTCTGTCTGCAAAACCAATTATTGCATATTCTTTGCCTCAATACTTAAGGTAGCATGCGGCACTAGCTTTAATCGTTCAGGATTGATTAATTTTTTGGTCACACGGCAAATTCCGTAGGTTTTATTTTCAATACGAATCAGTGCGTTTTTAAGGTCACGAATAAACTTCTCCTGACGAATAGCCAGTTGTGATGAAGTTTCTTTACTCATTACTTCACTTCCTTCATCAAAGGCTTTAAACGTAGGTGAGGTGTCATCTGTTCCGTTATTACTATCGTTTTTATAAGCACTTTCGATCAATTCAAGTTGAGCTTGTGCTTTTTCAATTTTATCCAAAATGAGAACTTTAAATTCGTTAAGTTCCTTATCACTGTATCTGGTTTTAATATCTTCTGCCATAATCTGTTCTGTTTAATGGGTATTACATCTGGTGTTTTTTTAGTTTTAGTTTTGTGGTAATATCATCAAAAGCAATTTCTGTTCCGTTATTGATATTTTCTTCAAATGCTAATACCTCGGTTAGGGTTTCTTGTTTAATATATTCTAAATTCGCTGTAACTGCAGATTTTAGTTGCGCATCATCTTGTAATGTTACTTCTACTCTATCGGTTACTTCAAATCCTGAGTCTTTTCTTAAATTTTGAATTCTGTTCACCAGTTCTCTGGCGATACCTTCATTTCTTAACGAAGGGGTTAACGTGATATCTAACGCAACGGTTATTCCATCTGCATTGGCAACCAACCATCCCTCAATATCCTGAGAACTAATTAGCACATCATCCTGCATCAAGGTAACAATTTTTTCGTTGATTGTGAGTGGAAATTCACCATCTTTTTCAAGAATTGCAATAGCATCTTGATCAAACTGCTGAATAGCAGCTGCTACCGCTTTCATATCTTTTCCAAAACGAGGCCCAAGTTTCTTAAAATCAGGTTTTATCTGCTTCACCAATATTCCTGAACCTTCATCGATCAATTCAATTTCCTTGACATTTACCTCACTCTTTATAAGGTCTGCAACTGCTTCAATTTCTTTTTTTGATGCTTCATCCAACACAGGAATCATAATCTTTTGAAGTGGCTGACGTACTTTTAGTTTTTCTCTTTGTCGTAACGATAATACCAAAGACGATATTGTTTGTGCCTTTTGCATCTTTCGCTCTAACTCTGTATCAATCATGGATGGATCTGCTACAGGAAAATCGCTTAAATGTACACTCTTTTTACCTCCCGTAGTAGTTGCCGTAGTTAAATCTTTGTACAATCTATCCATAAAAAATGGTGCGATTGGGGCTCCTAGCTTTGCCACAGATAAAAGACAGGTGTATAAGGTCTGATAGGCAGAAATTTTATCCTCTCCATAACTTCCTTTCCAGAAACGTCTTCTACTTAAACGTACAAACCAGTTACTTAAATTTTCCTGAACAAATTTAGAAATTGCTCTAGCTGCTTGGGTAGGTTCATAATTATGATAAGCATCGTCTACCGTCTTAATTAAAGTATTTAATTCTGAAAGAATCCATCGATCAATTTCGGGTCTTTTTTCTGAAGGTATATTCGCTTCAGTATAGTCAAAATTGTCAAGATTAGCATACAAACTGAAGAAACTGTAGGTGTTATATAACGTTCCGAAGAACTTATTACGCACCTCAGCTATTCCTTCCAAATCAAACTTTAAATTATCCCACGGATTAGCATTACTAATCATATACCAGCGGGTTGCATCCGGACCATAAGTTGCCAGCGTTTCAAACGGGTCTGCAGCATTCCCAAGGCGCTTGGACATTTTTTGTCCATTCTTATCGAGCACCAATCCATTACTTACCACATTTTTATAGGCCACATCATCAAAGATCATGGTCGCTATGGCGTGTAAGGTATAGAACCAACCTCTTGTTTGATCAACTCCTTCTGCAATAAAATCGGCTTTTCGCCAGGTATTTTCTACTTTCCCTTTATTTTCAAAAGGATAGTGCCATTGCGCATAGGGCATCGAACCACTATCAAACCAAACATCAATAAGATCTGCCTCGCGTCTCATGGGTTTTCCGTTTTCTGAAACTAATACAATCCCATCGACTATATTTTTATGAAGATCTACTTTGTCGTAGTTTTCTTCGGAAAAATTGTCCACTTCAAAATCTTCAAAGATATCTTCAGCCATAAATCCGGCCGCCACAGATTTCTCCATTTCAGCTTTCAATTCTTCTATAGAACCTATAATGATCTCTTCTTTTCCATCTTCGGTACGCCATAAAGGCAATGGGATACCCCAGTATCTAGAACGTGAGAGATTCCAGTCATTTGCATTCGCCAGCCAGTTGCCAAAACGACCTTCTCCAGTCGATTTAGGTTTCCAGTTAATGGTTTCGTTTAATGAGTGCATTCGGTCTCTAAAGTTGGTCACTTTAATAAACCAGGAATCTAACGGATAGTATAAAATTGGCTTGTCGGTTCGCCAGCAGTTAGGATAACTGTGCACATATTTTTCTACGTGAAATGCTTTATTGTCGGTTTTTAATTTAATTGCCAGCTCTACATCCACACTCTTTTCTGGCGCTTCACCATCCTCATAATATTCGTTCTTAACATACTTCCCACCTATATCACCAAGATCTGCTCTAAACTTTCCTTGTAAATCTACCAACGGAACTAAATTACCATTTTCGTCTTTTACCAAAAGCGCCGGAATTTCAGGTACTGCTTGTTTTGCTACTAAGGCATCATCTGCTCCAAAGGTAGGTGCAGTATGAACGATACCGGTACCGTCTTCGGTTGTAACAAAATCTCCTGCAATCACTCTAAAAGCATTTTCTGGATGGTCGTAAGGTTTTGCATAATCTAGCAACTGCTCATATCGAATCCCAACCAGTTCACTTCCTTTACACTCTTTCAGAATTAGATAGGGTATTTTTTTATCTCCCTGTGTGTATGCGTCAACTACATCCTCATTTTCGGTCGCAACATACTTTCCTCCAAATTGCTTTCCGACTAAATTCTTAGCCAGAATCACATTTATGGGCTGGAACGTATATTGATTATACGTTTTTACTAGTACATAATCAATCTTATTTCCTACCGTCAATGCCGTATTACTCGGTAAAGTCCACGGAGTTGTGGTCCATGCTAGAAACCAAATATTATTGCTTACCTCTCCAAGAAAATCAGGTAAGGTTTCTGCCATCGCTTTAAACTGTGCAACTACGGTTGTGTCGGTTACATCCTGATAGGTTCCTGGCTGATTTAATTCATGTGAACTTAACCCAGTACCTGCTTTGGGTGAATAGGGCTGAATAGTATAGCCCTTGTATAGTAAATCTTTGTTATAAATTTGTTTGAGCAACCACCAAACTGTTTCCATATATTTAGGCTTATAGGTTACATACGGATCATCCATATCTACCCAGTACCCATATTGTTCGGTTACTTTATTCCAGACATCTGTATAGCGCATCACTGCTTTTCTACACGCAGCATTATATGCTTCAACAGAGATTTTTTTACCAATGTCTTCTTTGGTAATTCCTAATTCTTTTTCGACCCCTAATTCGATAGGTAATCCATGCGTATCCCAACCAGCTTTACGGTCAACTTTAAAGCCTTTCTGGGTCTTATACCTACAAAAAATATCTTTTATTGCACGCGCCATGACATGGTGAATCCCTGGTAATCCATTTGCAGAGGGGGGTCCTTCAAAAAACACAAAAGGCGTGGCTCCCTCACGAATGGCAATACTCTCTTCGAAAATGTTCTCACGTTTCCAAAAATCGAGTATTTCTTCGCCTACTTTAGGAAGGTCTAAGCCTTTGTATTCCTTAAATTTTGTGCTCATAAAGTATTGTCTTTCAATCAGGCTGCGAATTTAAGGAATTTTGAATAAAAAAGAACCACTATCATCAAATGAAAATAGTTCGCAAAGACACATTTTACACACCCTTAATTTATACATTGAATTTTATATCTTTAGCAACCACTTTAATCTGACCCGCCTTGAAAAAATTCTTGTTTTTATTTTGCCTTATCCCTTTTGCAGTAGATGCTCAAGAATATGTAGATCTTTTAAAAATTGGCTACGGAGAAACATTTACCAATGATTTTGTTGATACTTCAGAAAGTACTTCGGTTTCTTCATTTGACGTTGATGTAACAGTTCCTGTCGTGATTAACGAAAACCATGCATTTGTAACAGGAGTAAGCTTCAGCAAAAACAATCTACAATTAGCACCTAATGCCGAAAACACCAGTCTCTACAGTACGATCCTGAAATTAGGTCTAGCTTCTACGTATAATGAAAAATGGAGCAGCACAATTATTTTCTTACCAAAAATAGCTTCAGATTATAAAAATATCACAGGAGAGGATTTTTATTTTGGTGGCTTTGGTTTGCTGAAATACCAAAAAACGGAACACCTTAAATATCGTTTCGGTATTTATGGCTCTATGGAAGCCTTTGGGTTTTTTACAGTTCCTATTATTGGGTGGTATTATTTAAGTCCGAACCAAAAATTTGAAATGGACATGTCTTTACCAATCTCTTCAGATATCAATTATACCCACGGGGCATTTACCTACGGCATAGATTACTACGGAATTGGACGTAGTTTTAGATTGTATGGCGATCAAGAAGAATCAAGTTCTTATGTAGATATGAGTTCACTGGAATTTTCAAGTTATGTTCAGTTTAATGCACTGCAAAAAAGTGTGCTAATTAGAGCAAAATTTGGATATTCAAGTACCAATTACGAGGTATATGCAGATGGAGATAATATTGATCTTGGGGTAGCAGCATTTACATTTGGAGATGATCGCACACAACTCAATCCTGATATAAGCGGTGGTTTTTTTGCAAGAGTAGAAGCAATTTATCGGTTTAATCTCTCTTCGGAAAGTGCTTCCGAAGCAAAAAAATAGTTTTACTATCTTTAGACTATGGAAGAGCAGGATCGATCATGTCCCGAATGCGGCAGAAACATACGAGGTCGCGCAGATAAAAAATTCTGTAGTGATGGTTGTCGCAATAATTATAACAATTCTCTCAACAAAGATTCTAAAAATCTGGTGCGAAATGTGAATAATCGCCTTCGGAAAAATTATCGAATTCTAGAAGATCTCAATACTAAGGATAAAACGAAAGTTTCAAAAGACAGACTGGAACGGGAAGGATTTAACTTTCAGTTTTATACCAGCCAATATATTACTAAGGCAGGCGCAATTTATAATTATGTGTATGACCAAGGCTACTTACCTCTGGAAAACGATTGGTTTTTATTAGTAAAAACAGAACTTCGAGTTTAAAAAAAGTAAAAGTCCTAAAAGTATTCTTCTTACTATTCACGGTTCACGGTTTACTTCTCACTATTTTACTTCCAGGTCTGCCCTTTTAGATCGAGCGCAGCTTTTAATACGTCTTTCTGACTTATAAGTCCGACCAGTTTTCCATCTTTAACTATAGGGAATCTTCGATGTTTTGATTCCAAAAACTTATTGGCGGCATCAAATACATTCATATTGCCATCGATAGTATCTACGTTTTTTATCATATGGTTTTGTACCGAAAGATTTTCCATAGGATGGTTGTGATATCGACTTTCACTAATTTGTTTCATACAATCACCTTCAGAAATGATTCCCACCAATTCATATTTATCATTTACAACGGGAGCTCCAGAGATTTTCTTTTTAATGAGTGTATCCATCACTTCTAATACAGATTGATTCTCCTTAAAAGTAATAAGGTTGGTGCTCATATAATCTGAAACGGTAATATTTTCAGAAGAACCTTTTGTTGGTTTTGCGCGTCTTCCCATAAAGCTTTTAATTCCCATAGTGTTTGATTTTTAGTAATTTAAATATAGTAATTTATTTAGTATAAGTTGGTATTTTAAAGAAGACCTAACATTCTAAAAGATATTGTATTTTTAGAAAACCAAAACCAAACCATGAGAAATCTCTCCGCAATTGTATCATTGCTACTTATTTTAGGGCTTATCTATTACAGCTTTTTTAGCTTAATGCCTAGAAATGGAACTCCTGCCAGCGCTCCCTTAAATGAATTTTCTACTGAAAGAGCTTTAGTTCAATTGAAAGAAATTACTAAAGAGCCACATTATTACGGTTCAAAAGCACATAAAGAAGTACGTGATTATTTAGTAGGTGAGCTTACAAAACTGGGTGCAGAAACAGAAATTCAGGAAGGATTTGTTGGTGAGTCGCTCCTTACTGAAGTAGCAGAAAATGATACTATGGTTACTCACCCCGCAGGGTTTTACCTTATTAAACCCAAAAATATTGTGGGGCGTATTAAAGGAACTTCAAGCGGCAAATCGTTGGTCTTGCTTTCACATTATGATAGTGCTATGGTGCCTTCATTTGGTGCTAGTGATGCAGGTAGCGGAGTAGTAACAATTTTAGAAAGTCTACGCGCCTACCTCGCTGAAGGGAAACAACCCAAAAATGACATCATCGTTTTATTCACAGATGCGGAGGAATTAGGTCTTGATGGAGCCTCCTTGTTTGTGAACGAACATCGCTGGGCAGAAAATGTTGGATTAGTCCTTAATTTTGAAGCCCGCGGAAGTGGAGGTCCCAGCAATATGATTCTGGAAACCAATCAAGGGAATGCCGATCTAATAAAGAACTTTATTGCCGCAAAGCCAGACTATCCTGTGGCTTCTTCGTTAATGTATAGTATTTACAAGATGCTACCCAATGATACCGACTCTACGGTTTTTAGAGAAGAAGGTGATATTGATAGTTTCTTTTTTGCCTTCATAGACGATCACTTTGATTACCATACGGCAAACGACACTTACGAAAATCTAGACAGAGAAACCCTCCAGCATCAGGGAAGCTATTTACTTCCGCTGTTGCATTATTTTGCAGATGCAGATCTTTCTCAATTAAAAGCTGAAGAAGACTTTGTTTATGTCAATGCCCCTTTATTAAAAATGATCAGTTATCCTTTTTCATGGACTCTATGGATGCTTCTTTTTGCTATAGCAGGTTTTATTATATTGCTTTTCTACGGAATAGCACGCGGAAAATTAAAAGCCAGAACTATAGGAAGAGGATTTGAATCATTTCTCTTAGCCCTTGTTATTTGTGGAGTTGTAGGGTATTTTGGATGGCCATTATTAAAAATCATCTACCCTCAATACACCGAAATTCAACATGGTTTTACATATAACGGACATCTGTACATTGCTTTTTTTGTCCTATTATCACTTGCTATTCTTTTCAAGGTGTACAAACGCTTTAGCAAGAAAGATGCCGTGGCTGGATTATACGTCGCTCCGTTATTTTTCTGGATTCTTATCAATGCCGCCATATTTGTGTTTTTAAAAGGAGCTGCTTACTTTATTATACCTGTATTTTTTGGATTATTATCATTCTGGCTTCTTATCAAACAAGAAAAACCCAATTTACTATTGCTCGTTATTTTAGCAACTCCTGCTCTTTTCTTTTTTAGTCCGTTGATTCAATTTTTTCCAGTAGGGCTGGGCTTAAAAATGCTAGTAGCAAGCACTGTGTTTACTGCTCTTACTTTTGGTTTATTACTTCCTGTTTTTGGATTTTGGAAGTGGAAAAATATCCTTTCTGTTAGTTGTTTCCTGTTGGCTATTGGTTTTTTTATAGCTGCTCATATAAAGAGTGATTTTTCAGAAAAAAGACAAAAACCTAATAGCTTAGTCTATTACCAAGATCAAGATTCTAACACTTCGTATTGGGTTACTTATGACGAAATACTGGATGATTGGACCAAAGAATATCTTGGCGAAAATCCTGAAGATGCTTCAAAATATGTGACGAATTCTTCAGGAAGCAAATACAATACTGGCTATCGATTTGCGGCAGTAGCTCCTCAAAAAAATATTGAGCCGCTTGAGCTACAACGTAATAAGGATACTTTGATTAACGGTAAAAAGAAAATTTCATTTACAATTTCACCAAAGCGTGATATACAGCGATTGTACTTATACACTGACAAAAAAACCACTTTTGATAGTATTTGGTTTAATGGGAAACTTGAAACAATCCCAGAGGGAACTACCAATTACAACAATCAAAGAGTATATAATAATTTGCTTCGGTATATGGTTTCGGACAATGAGCCCGTAACCGTCGAATTTATAATCGATTCTATAGAGGCACCCGCAGAGTTTTCAGTTTTAGAATATTCGTATGATTTATTATCACATCCACAATTTAGCATTAATGCCAGGCCAAAAGATATGATGCCCAAACCCTTTGTGATTACAGATGCCATAGTGGTGAAACGAACTTTTAACCTTCTGGATTTATCGCCTGCAAAGAAAGCAATGGTAACAGATTCAATTCAATAAAATTATCCTCCTTGTAAGGAAAACATATGTCAAAAACGATTGCAATTGCCGGAATGGGATGGTTGGGGAAATCTTTTGCTCAGCACCTTATGACACTGGGATATTCAGTAAAAGGATCTGTAACGAGTTTAAAAAAAGCTACTCAGTTACAAAAAAATGGCTTTGATGCCTATGTTTTAGAAATCTCTGAGGGGGGTGTAACTGGCTCCACAGATGGTTTTTTAAAAAATGTGGATGTGTTGGCAATCATGATTCCGCCCGGTTTACGAAGAGAAACTGGAGCTGATTATGTATTAAAAATGTCTCATTTTCTTTCTAAAATTGAACAATCTAAGATACAAAAGGTCCTACTTGTAAGCAGCACTGCTGTGTATGATGATTCACAGGGCAGTGTGACTGAAAAAATCTTACCCGACCCAACCTCTCAAGCAGGAAAACAACTCTTTCAAGTAGAACAATTATTTTTTAACGCACCCTTTATAACTACTTCTATCGTACGTTTTGGTGGTTTATTTAATGAGACCCGACAGCCTGTTCGATATTTGTCAGGACGTAAAGAGTTGCGTGGCGGCAATGCGCCTGTAAATTTAATTCACAGAAAAGATTGTATTTTAATTTTAAGTAAGATTCTTACGCAAGATGTATTCGGAAAGATCTTCAATGCCGTAGCGCCTTATCATCCCATTAAGAAAGAGTACTATAATAAAAAAGCAGTCGCCTTAGGGCTGGAGCCTCCAAGGTATGCTGAAGGTAAACCCAACGAAGTATTCAAGCAAGTAGACTCGGTCCATCTTAGAACCATCTTGAATTATGAATTTGTCTATCCTACATTATAGTTAGTTATCTCGATCTCGAAGTTCTACTTGAAACACCGAATCCTGAAACTTTTTTTGCTTTTTTAATTCAGCTTCTTCGTCATCTTTACGCTCAAGATCAATTGATTGCTTGGTAAATTTTTCATTGATACGCACTATAAGATTTTTAGTTGCTTGGTTCAATTGCTCAATTTTTGTTTCAATCGCTAAGGAGTCTAATCTGGACAATCTAATTTCTTGATGTAATAGATTAGCCCGTGTTTTAGTTACCAATAAACGGGATGAAATCGCCTGTTCGTTTAATGTTGGAGGAACTGTTTTAATCAAAGAGTCTGAAAATTGAACTAACCGCTCTGTACTGCTAAGTAATGCCTCGATATTGCTTCCGTTTATTTGTGTAATTTCATTCTCAAAATCTTCATAAACAGACCATTTTATAGCTTCCTCACGTGCATTAGGAGACAAAGCCGGTAGCGTAAAATTTTTATTTCCGTAACGTACAGCAGTGTCTATAGTAGGTAATTGTATTTGAGTTTCTTCAGAACTATTTCCGCAGGAAACTACTAAAAAACCTAATGTAAGTAGACTAATAAAATACAAACAATTCATTTTCATACAAAAGCAAAGATAAAACCTTGGTAAGAAGAGAACGTCATTTTTTAAAGAAAAAGTATGATTATTGCCTATCTTTAGCCTATGAAAAAACGAATTCTTATTATTGGTGCCTGTGGTCAAATTGGCACCGAACTTACTGCACATCTTCGTAAAAAGTATGCACCTCATAAAGTAATCGCTAGTGATATAAAAGAAGGAGATCAAGCCTTAATGAGTGCAGGACCTTTTGAAGTCCTTGATGCCATGGATTACGAAGCCGTACAAAATGTCGTTATAAAATATGAAATAACAGATGTGTATCTTATGGCTGCAATGCTTTCGGCTACTGCAGAAAAATTTCCAATGCGTGCTTGGGACTTAAATATGAACTCTCTATTTAATGTCCTTAATCTGGCCAAAGAAAAAAAAATTGATACTATTTTCTGGCCTTCCAGTATTGCTGTATTTGGAAGTACTACCCCAAAAACAAATACTCCGCAACGCACCATCATGGAACCTTCGACTGTTTATGGAATTAGCAAACAAACAGGTGAACGCTGGTGTGAATATTACCATAAGCGCTATGACGTGGATGTAAGAAGCATACGCTATCCCGGATTAATAAGTTATACAACACTACCAGGTGGGGGAACAACAGATTATGCCGTAGATATTTATTATAAGGCATTAAAACATAAAAAGTACATCTGTTTTTTAAATGCTGAAACAACGCTACCTATGATGTATATGGATGATGCCATCAAAGCTACGGTAGGTATTATGGATGCTAAGAAAGAGGATGTAAAAATAAGAAGTTCTTACAATTTAGCAGCGATGAGTTTTAATCCTGAAGAGGTTGCCGCAAGCATTCGCAAGAGAATCCCTGAATTTACTATAAGTTATGAACCTGATTTTAGGCAAGCTATTGCCGATAGCTGGCCACAAACCATTGATGACGATGCTGCGCGAGAAGACTGGGGTTGGAAACACACTGTAGAGCTTGATGAGATGACTGAGATCATGTTAGAGAATTTGAAAAGCTAATTGATTAAGTCAATTTAAAATGTAAACAATATAAAAGCCCACTCAAATTGAGTGGGCTTTTTATAGCTTTAACAATTAATTATTTTTTAGTAAGCTTCTTATTAACCTGTCCATCTACTCCTCTTATTGTTACAAAATAGTTCGCGCTTTGTAATGATGAGATATTAATGTTTAATTCAGTGACTATATCACTCAAATTACGACTCACAACTATTCGCCCAGCCATGTCATATATAATCAGTTCTTTAAGAGGTATCGAATTAGGATTACTGATTGTTATGACATCATTTGCAGGATTAGGAAAGAGGTGTATCGTGGATAATTGATTTGTGATATCCTCTACTGAAAGGATTCTTTCTACAGTTACAATTGACGTACAAGTAGAAATATTTCCATTGACATCGGTTACGGTAAGTGTTACCGCGTTAGGACCTTCATCTGCACAAGTAAATGAACTAGGAGAAACAGCAAGAGATGCTATAGAACAATTATCACTAGAACCATTGTCGACATCGGCTCCTGTAATAGTAACACTACAACTAGAATCGACTTGTATTGTAATGTCCTGACAAACAGCAGTTGGATTTATAGCGTCTTCAACTGTAACTACTGAAGTGCAGGTGTCTGTATTTCCATTTACATCAGTTACTGTCAAGATAACTGTATTGACTCCCACGTCTGCACAACTAAATGTAGTTTGGGAAGCTGAAATAGATGCAACCCCGCAATTATCACTTGAACCATCATCAATATCTGAGGCAGAAATTGATGCATTTCCACTAGCATCTAATTGTATTGTAATATTTTGACAGTTTGCATTAGGATCTAAACTATCCTCTACTATTACTACTGAAGTACAAGTAGCAGTGTTCCCATCTATATCGGTAACGGTTAGTGTAACTGTATTAGCTCCCACATCACTGCAAGTAAACGTATTTGGAGAAACGGAAAGAGAGGCGATCGAACAATTATCTGTCGAACCATTATCAACGTCTGCTCCTGTAATAGTTGCATTGCCACTAGCATCAAGTTGCGCTGTTATATTTTGACAAATCGCAACCGGAGGAACACTATCTTCCACCGTGACTGTCGCTGTACAAGTGTCTGTTTGATTAGCAGTATCGGTGACCGTTAGGGTTACGGTATTATCTCCCAAATCTGCACATGTAAAACTATTGGGACTTACAGACAAAGTTACTGGACCTTCTGCATCATTAGAGCCTCCATCAACATTCGAAGCTAAAATTGTAACATTTCCTGTTGCATCTAATTGGGCTGTAAAGTTTGTACAAACTGCATTAGGTGGAGTATCTCCACCACCAGCCGCAGTTAGACTTATACCAAGATCGTACATTTGAACATTATCTACTAAAGCTCCTTGCTGGCTAACTTTTACATAATATATCCCTGCGGTGGGTAGTGAAACTCCCGAAACGCTTTCAGTAGCCCCTGCACCATTTGCATTTCCTGAAGCTAAAACAGTAATCCCATCTGTCGCTAAGATTTCAAACATTACATCTGCTACCGTTAGTGCATTAAAAGGAGTTCCAGGGCTACAAGAGCCATTAGAATTTTGTACTCCACTTAGATAAGTTGTACCTGTTGGGGTAAGTGTTCCTGAAAGTGTTGCTGGCTGGCTGATTATAAACGAAAAATAATCTTCATCTCCGTTATCATCAATACTACGTTGTGTTCTTGAATAGGATGTAGGTAGTGTGTTTGACCCTAATAACGTTGCAGTACCTGGGATATCGTTTGTTTCATCTGTATCACCATAATTCCGATTTACAGCTAATATATCATCTTCTTGTGGACCTTGAAATGCTAAAGTAACAAAAGGCTCCATTAATTTAGTGTTATTTACAGGACATACATGCAATATTCCTACTCCATGGCCTATTTCGTGTGTCAATACATTGATAGTCCCAACCCCTGGGTTATTGCTGAAAAAATTATCTGCTGTATCAATAATCATATCTCCATTTTGAGGAAAATAGTTACATGCTAAAACACCGCTATTCCCATCAATTCTGTGTCCTGAAATACGCATATCACCCCTTACTCCTGAAATTCCAGGATTTGACGATAGTGCAACTGTAACTCCATCATCATTTGGCTCATAGATAAAAGAAAGGCCACTCGCATCAGACCATGAATTGAACATATCAACAAATATAAGATGCCATGGCGCTGTTGTTAAATCTCCAGGAATAGTTGGAGGGCCATAAATACCATTAAAAAAAGCAATAAAATCACTAGAAAAAGTTCCTTGATCTGGAACTTGACAACCATTATTTCCTATAGATGTTCCATCTGGGACATAACTCCATGTCAGTGTTGTTGGATCCCCTTGTCCAAGTCCTCCACCATTTGTAGCTGTCGCATTCCAGCGATTAAGTAAATTAAATCTAGAGTTCTGTTCATCTAAGGGAAGTGCTAAACTATTCTGATTAGTATTTCTATTACGATAAAATTCCTCTATTATCGCAGGATCAGTATCTGGCGCAAAACAGGTTGCCGGACTATCATTTAAATTATTAATATTGTTTTGTCTTGATTCAATTATTCTTTTAATCGATGCATCAAAATAGGGAGTTATCATTGACAAAACTGTAGCTTTTACCATTTCTTGAGCCTCTTCTGTAGAAACTTCTTTATGTAGAAACTTTTCGCCATCTGCTGAAACTAATTGTGCATGTGTTTGGAATATTGTTGCAAAAAACAACAAGATATAAATAGGCTTTTTCATGATTTAATTTGGTTTAGTTAAACAATTAAAGTTCGTTTTAATAGCTTAGCTAATATACAAATTACTAAAGCATTATGAATATATAAAATTAAAAAAGCCCAATCTAAATAGATTGGGCTTTACTCGCTCCTCTTCTTGGGCTCGAACCAAGGACCCTCTGATTAACAGTCAGATGCTCTAACCAACTGAGCTAAAGAGGAATTTCATATAGAAATTTAAAGACTATAGCCTTTAGCGGATGCAAATATACCTAAATTTTGAATTTCTCAAAAAAAATTAATCTTTATTTTAATTAATAATACACGACCCTACTTTTAAAGAGAAATCCCCATTATCAAAAAGATAAATGGGGAAGTTTTAAAATTAAGAAACCTAACTTTTCTAGTTAATCACCAGCTTCTTAACGACTGGAGATTTTATTTCTTTACTGAAAATTTGCATCATATATACTCCTGAAGAAATAGATGAAATATCGATTTCTTTCGAAAGAGCAAAAACTTCCGTAGTGAAAATTCTTTTTCCTAAGACATCGTAAAGTTCAATTTTTAAAATTTCAGAAGATGTTGAAAGCACCGTAAGGTTTGTTCCTCGAATGATTGGATTTGGAAAAATAGAAACTGTCGTGTTAAAATCATTTTCTTGAATCCCTAATGCGTTCCCAAGTGCTGCAAAAGCATTAAGACGACCATATCCATAAAAATTATCAAAACCTGGGGTGTCTTCGGCAGGATCTCCTGTTTGATCGTCTGCAGTATCTCTTATGATTGTTCGGATTTGGGCAGGTGTTAATAATGGATCTTTAGACATCAAAAGTGATACAACTCCAGCTACATGAGGAGCAGCTTGAGAGGTGCCTCCCCAATAAATGTTATAATTTGTATCCGAGGTATGTGTAATGTTATACGTATAATTCCCTGGAGCAATTACATCAATATGAGGCCCATAATTACTACCACTATTAGGATTCCAATAGAAAGGTGAAGATCTGTCGCCATCTGGATCAATAGATCCTACTGCAATTGTTTCTGGATAGGCAGCTGGGTAAAGAGGTACATCATTGTCAAAGTTTAGCATGGCAGCTACCAAAATAACCCCTTGACTCGCCGCATATTCAATAGCATCCTGAAGTGGGGTAAATGCGCCACCTCCCCATGACATATTTATAATATCGGCACCATTATCGACGGCATAATAAATGGCATCTACTGCCCATGCTCCATCGGTATAGGCATTTTGATCATTCAACATCTTAATATTCATAACTTTACTACTCCAATTTATTCCAGTATATGCGGTTCCATTATTAGAATTACTTGCAAGAATTCCAATAATATTGGTTCCATGACCTACATCATCTGTTGGATCGTTGTTACTATAAGCAAAATTCCAACCATTCACATCATCTACATACCCATTTCCATCTGTATCTGTTCCATCTAACACCTCTGCAGTGTTTGTCCATAATCTGCCTGAAAGTTCTGGATGGTTGATTCGAGCTCCAGAATCTAAAACTGCAATAAGAATATTAGGATCTCCTGTTTCAATATCCCAAGCTTGTTCCATTTTTATATCTGCTCCAGCTTCGGCAGGTGATAAGCTAAAACTTCCATCGTTTTTCATTCCCCATTGTCTTGTAAACAAAGCATCATTGGGCGTTGTATTTAATACCTCAAATTTCTGTCCGCCTGCAATTCCACTTTGATTTTTTTCTACATACTCAAACAATCCCGTTTGTTTGTACTGCGCTATTACCTGTTCAATAGCCTCCTCATTTTGGAGATAGATTACATAGGTATTTTGAAGTTTTCTATTCCCTGAAAGTTTAATTTCTTTAATAGGAAATTGCGAGCGAACTTGTTGTAAAGCTTGAATCTCAAATTTTTCTGAAATTGAACGGTTTGTATCGTTATACTCAGCTTTTAATTTTAAAAAAAAGCTTGATTTAGAAAGATTTGTTTCCTCTTGAGCTAATAACAATGCCGGAAGCAAAAGAAATAATAAAAATAGTTTTGATTTCATAATATGGTGTTGTTTAAAATTATACATCAGTTGGCATTTCATCGTAACCCATTTAAAATGTCATCAAAAAAAAACCTCAGCAAAAAGCCGAGGTTCTTAAATTATTTTATAAAAGATATTATGAACCGAAAAGCCAGCGATAAATATCATTTCCATTCGCGAACAATACCAAAGCAATCAACAGGAAGAATCCAAACATCTGAGCGTATTCCATAAATTTATCGTTTGGTTTACGTCCCGTTACCATCTCATACAACAAAAACATCACATGGCCTCCGTCCAGTGCCGGAATTGGGAGAATATTCATAAATGCTAAAATAATAGATATTAATGCAGTCGTTTGCCAGAAACTTGGCCAGTGCCAAGCATCTGGAAATAAGCCTCCAATGGCACCAAATCCACCTACCTGTGTAATTCCTTTACTAGTGAAAACGTACTTGAATTGTGTCACGTAGTCTTTCAGGACTTCTATTCCGTATCCAATTCCTCCTGTTAAGCTTTCACCAAATGTATACGATATGTTCGTAGTGTTAGGGGCTATATTTACTCCTATCTGATTTGTCTCCTCGGTTGGTGTCACCATAAGTGTTTTTAATTCTCCATTACGTGAAACAACAATTGTACTTTCTTTACCTGCATTATCAACAATTCCTTGTTGAAAATCATGCCAATACGTTACTGTTTTGCCATTTACAGAGGTAATAATATCTCCTTTTTCAAATCCGGCTTTTTCTGCAGGAAAATCTGCAATAACCGTATCAATTACAGGCATTCTTCTTTCGGTAAAAGGCCGATGTACTTCTGTGTCGAACATGATATCACCAATGTCTTTAGGAAGGGAAATAGTTTCCGTAGTGCCAGACGCATGTTTTACAGTAACTGTATTCACGTCACGCATAAACAAAAATTTATTGATGTCTGTAACATCTTCAAAAGCGGACCCATTCACTTGCAATATCTGGTCTCCATCCTCAAAACCATACGCTTTGAACGATTCGGCTACAGCGAAGCCTTCGGGGAGATCATCATTGGTTGTAATATTCCTTCCGTAGAAAAACAAAATCATCGCATAAATCAAAAACCCAACAATAATATTTACAGTAACTCCACCCAGCATGATGATCAATCGCTGCCATGCTGGTTTACTTCTAAACTCCCACGGTTGTGGTGGTTGTGCCATCTGCTCCTTGTCCATACTTTCATCGATCATGCCGCTAATTTTCACATACCCGCCTAAAGGCAACCAACCAATTCCGTAGACAGTTTCACCAATTTGTTTTTTGAATAATGCAAACTTGACATCAAAGAAAAGAAAGAATTTTTCTACTCTGGTTTTAAAGATTTTTGCAGGGATAAAATGTCCCAATTCGTGAAGTACGATCAATATAGATAAGCTTAATAAAAGCTGAATGGCTTTAACTGCAAATGGACTCATAGTTTTTCTTCAAATTAACGCACAAAAGTAACCTATTCTAACGTGTTATAAAAATATAAGAAGGGATAGTGCTGGACTAAAAATTATTTCTTTTTCTGAAGGCATTTTCTCTTTTTGAACTGTATTTTTGCATTAAATTAAAGGAAGGTATGCGTTCGTTCTTCGCTAAATACAAAATCTTTGCCATAGTGCTTCTGGTACTTTCAGTAATCATAATTTTGGTTATCTATTCTATTTTAAAACCAAAGGAAGTACTCCCCGTTTATCAGCCAAATGCTGTAAATGCCGAACTTGTGGACAGTACTATTCAATATGTAAAAAAATACCACACCATTGGGGATTTTGAGTTGACCAACCAAAATGGAAAAACAATTACTCCTAAGGAATACGAAGGGAAAATTTATGTAGCTGATTTCTTTTTTACCACCTGCCAGACCATTTGCCCTATTATGACAGATCATATGGTAGAAATTCAAAAAAAATTAAAAAACGACAATGATATTTTATTATTGAGTCATACGGTAATGCCTGAGATAGATTCCGTAGCACAACTGAAAAAATATGCGATAGAAAAAGGAGTCGATGACTCCAAATGGAATTTGGTTACTGGAGACAAGAAACAAATTTACAATCTTGCCCGAAAATCCTATTTAGCAGCCAAAGAAACCGAAAACCCATACGACCTGGTTCATACTGAAAATTTTGTATTGGTAGATACTAAAAAACGTATTCGCGGATTTTATGACGGAACCGATCCTGAAGCTATTGAAGCGCTACTCAAAGACATTAAAATCTTAAAGGCCGAAGATTAAGAAATTATTCTCACGACATCTTTTGCAAAATAACTGGCAATCATGGTAGCTCCTGCTCTTTTTATAGAAATAATCTGTTCCATCATCACACTATCATGATCCAACCATCCTTTTTCTGAAGCAGCCTTAAGCATCGCATACTCACCACTTACCTGGTACACTGCAACAGGAATATTTACTGCTTCTTTGATATCACGAACAATATCCAAATAACACAATCCTGGTTTTACCATCACAATGTCGGCGCCCTCTTCTATATCCTGAAGAGTTTCCTTAATCGCTTCTGCTCTGTTTGCAGGATCCATCTGATAGGTTTTTTTGTCCTTCGGAATATTTTTTAAGTCTACTGGAGCACTATCCAAAGCATCCCGAAACGGACCATAAAAAGCCGAAGCGTATTTAGCACTATAACTCATAATACCTGTGTTATGAAATCCTTCGTCTTCTAACAAACTTCGTATTTCAAAAATTCGTCCGTCCATCATGTCGCTTGGCGCGACAAAATCGGCACCTGCTTTGGCATGACTTAGAGACATTTCGGCTAAAACAGAGTTGGTATCATCGTTAATGATCTCGCCATCTCCTACAATACCATCGTGTCCAAATTTTGAATACGGATCCATCGCAACATCGGTCATCACCAACATTTGAGGACAAGCATCTTTTACAGTTTTAATAGCGCGCTGCATCAAGCCATCGGGATTTAATGCTTCAGCTCCACTATTATCTTTTAAATTATCAGGTACTTTTACAAATAATAAAACTGCTTTTAAACCCAAAGTCCACAATTCTTTGACTTCCGCAGCAAGCAAATCCAAACTATACCTGTAATAATTGGGCATTGATGTAATTTCTTCTTTTACTCCTTTTCCTTCTACCACAAAAAGAGGCACCAAAAAATCATTAGGAGATACAATTGTTTCTCTTACCAGACTTCTTATGGCTTCGTTTTGTCTTACTCTTCGGTTTCGTATAAGCATAATATTTAGTTTTCAGTAGCAGTGTTTAGCTACCATAAATTTAATAAATCGTACCTCTAATATCTTCAGTCGTAAATCTCTACACCCACTCTTTCGGGGTTTTTAATACCTCTACTAACTTCTCCTCTTCACTTCCAGCTTCCGGATGATGGTCGTATTTCCATTGTACTGTAGGCGGCAAACTCATTAAAATACTTTCAATTCTTCCGTTTGTTTTTAAACCGAAAAGCGTTCCTTTATCATGTACTAAATTGAATTCTACGTACCGACCACGTCGAATTTCCTGCCAGTCTTTCTGAGCCTTTGTGAAGGCTGAGTCTTTTCTTTTAGCTACAATGGGCACATACGAATTTAGAAAACTATTCCCGACTTCGGTTACAAAATCATACCAATTCTCCATGGTCATTTCTTCTGAAACTTTACAATAATCAAAAAATAATCCGCCAACACCACGGGCTTCATTGCGATGTTCATTATAAAAGTATTCATCACATCTCGCCTTATAGGTTCTATAAAATTCTGGATTATGTTTGTCACAGGCGTCTTTGCATACTTGATGAAAATGTTTCGCATCTTCCTCAAACAGATAATACGGGGTAAGATCTTGTCCGCCGCCAAACCACTGATCAACAATATCACCTTCTGCATTGTACAATTCAAAATAGCGCCAGTTTGCATGAACGGTAGGCACCATAGGATTTACAGGATGTAACACCAAGCTCAATCCGCAGGCAAAGAAATCGGCATCCTGAACTCCAAAATACTGCTGCATACTTTCCGGCAATTTTCCATGAACCTCACTAATATTTACACCTCCTTTTTCAAAAACGGCTCCATTCTCTATCACACGTGTTCGACCGCCACCTCCTTCCGGACGTTCCCAGATATCTTCAGCAAATCTTGCTTTTCCGTCAATAGCTTCCAATTTTGAAGTAATAGAATCTTGTAAATGACGAATGTATGCTACAAATTGTTCTTTCATTTTTATAGATTCTATTTTTAAAAAAGATTTATTTAATTAGAGAAACTCCCCCTGTATATTTAAACTGGAACTTTATTTCTTAACACCAATCTGTTTTCTTCTTTTAAAATCCGAACTGTTTCCGTAGTAGAGGCCGTTACAGAAAGCGGTAGTACCAAAATAATCCCAATAACTGGTATTAAAAGCATCGCCATAAAAATAGTTCCGTTTCCTATAGCTATCCCACTATGTGAGCGCACAAATTTTACACTTTCATTATACTTAAAATGACGTTCCAAAGTATAATCCATATTACCAAAGCCAGCATAGTATGCTTGGATGATAAAAATCAATACCGAAGTTACAACATTCAGCACAGGAATTAGGCTTAGTAACAGCAACGGAATAGTAAACATTAATTCCATTCCCAGGTTTCGTACGTTTATCCGCACCCCACGCCACAATTGAGCAGCATTAGTGGTGTCTCGATGTTGGTGCTGATCTCCTAGTAAATGTTTTTCAATTTTTTCTGAAACGGGACTCATAAAAGGAGCGCTCAGTGCCATGATAATATGCTTGTACAATACCAATCCTATGGCAATAATAAAGATTGCTCCCAGTACATCACTTATACTTCTAAAGGTCTCTGCTCCCCATTCCCAAAACCATATTTTAGCTAGTAATCCACCAATATTATCACTAAAACCCCAAGCAGCTACACCAATTAAAGAGGCGGTTAAAAAACTAATTGCCATAGGCACCCCAAAATATTTCCATAAATTAAGTTTGCTTATGAGTTTAACAGTACCTGCATAGGCTTTTATGCCTCTAAGAATATTTTTGATCATACCTACTCTTCTATATAAACCAATACCGAGTAATTTTCTTTTATTTCTTCAATTTTGGCTATTTTTTGAGCATTTTTAGCCATTTTATTTAATTTTTCTACAATTTCAGCTTCATTTTCTTCTAATGTATTCAAAAAACAAATTCTACCTATAGCATTATTATGCACATCCATTGCTTCATCAAGCTTATCATTTTGTGTCACTTTTTCATATAAATCGGTTACTTTTTGAGCCCAAAACACACTTTTTTGCTTGTTTTTGGTCATTTTCATCGAATATTTACAAAGTAACGCATTCCAAAACGCGTGTCTAAATGCATTTGCCCTATTTCGTTTATGATGTGACGTTCCATACAATTTATCACATATTTGAAAGGTTCTCTTTGTCGCTCTCAAAGTTGGAATAATGAGGAGTGGATGCTTCAAGAAAAGGACCGACAATTTTATAAGTTGTCCAATGCTTAATTGCCCAATCCGTTTCCAGATGTTCATGATTCGATTTTGTATTCTTTTACTGCTTCTATAAAAGCACCTGCATTCTCTAAAGGAATGTTTGGCAAAATTCCGTGACCTAGATTTACTATATACTTATCCTTTCCGAAGTCATCAATCATCTGTTTTACCATTTTCTTGATTTCAGCTGGCGGACTAAATAAACGTGTTGGATCAAAATTACCTTGTAAGGTAATGTTTCCACCTGTAAGATATCGAGCATTTTTTGGAGAACAGGTCCAATCCACACCTAATGCAGATGCGCCACTTTTTGCCATTGTATCCAATGCAAACCAACATCCTTTACCAAAAGCAATGACAGGAGCTTCGTCTTTTAATGCATCAATAATCTGCTGGATGTATTGCCATGAAAATTCCTGATAATCTTTGGGTGATAACATGCCTCCCCAACTATCGAAAACCTGTACTGCATTCACTCCGGCTTTCACCTTCTCTTTTAAATACGCAATTGTCGTATCTGTAATTTTCTGAAGCAGCTCATGCGCAGCTAAAGGTTGAGTGAAACAAAATTCTTTCGCTTTATCAAAGTTTTTACTCCCTTGCCCTTGCACACAATAACATAAAATGGTCCACGGACTCCCAGCAAAACCAATCAACGGAATGTCATCGTTAAGTTTTTCCTTAGTCATTTTAATCGCCTCCATCACATACCCTAAAGTATCATGAATATCTGGAACAATTACCCTATCCAAATCCTTCTGAGAACGGATTGGGTCTGGCAACCAGGGACCAACGCCAGGCTTCATCTCTACATGAATGTTCATTGCCTGCGGAATGACGAGAATATCACAAAATAAAATTGCAGCATCCATACCATATCGTCGAATAGGCTGCACGGTAATTTCACTCGCTAATTCTGGAGTTTGGCAACGGGTAAAAAAATCGTACTTAGCCTTAATTTCCATAAATTCTGGAAGGTATCTTCCTGCTTGACGCATCATCCAAACTGGAGGCCTGTCTACTGTTTCACCCTTTAGGGCTCTTAAAAATAAATCGTTTTTTATTATATTCATTCTTTTGTTTTCATTTGTTACCCTGAGCCTGTCGAAGGGTCTTTTTTCTAGGTCTTCGACAAACTCAGACTGACAGTTTATTTTCTCAACGTCTTTACCGCTTTTGCAATAACACTTTCCACAGTGGTTGTGTTTGCTAAAACAATCTTATCTGTATGTTTTTTTGCTTCAGAAGCTGTAGTGTTTCCAATACAAAAAGCCACCGAATTATTCATTTTATTATTCATAGTAAAACTTGCTACGCCACTAGGGCTAAAAAACAGGATTCCATCCCAATTTTGGTCAAATTTCTTACTATTTAGTGTCGTTTTGTATGTTTTTACTTCAAAAAGTTCATTTTCTGAAGCATTAATTATTTCAGGAAGCTCATTTCTTCGTTTGCTTCCGCAGAAATAATAAAACTGTTCATTTTTATACCTTTTTGCTATAAAACTCCCTAATTCTGACGAATTTTGAGCTGTTTTAACCACTTTTAGCCCATTTTCCTCTAAAAGTTTCTTTGTTTTATCTCCTACGCAAAAAATCTTTTCAATACTCCAATTTCTATTACTCCCAGACTGGGAATTTAAAAAACTTATAACCCCATTCTGACTCGTAAAGATGGCAAGCTGTACTTTTTGAGGTAATTCAAAATCTACAAAATCAATTTTAATGGAATCATACTCAACAAACGTCACACCTGCATTCAACAATAATTCCTTCTGATTAAGAAGTAATTTTTTTGTGGAAAGCACTATCATTCCATTTCCTTTTTAATTTGCCGCATCAATTGAGCGCCTCCATTTTTCAATAGTTCTTCTCCACACTTGCTTCCGAAGTCTTTATAGTTAGCTATCGCAACAGATTTAGCAATTTCAAGCTTTTCTTTTCCGTCCAGTGAAAATAAGCACCCTTTAAATTGAATACTATCTTCTACAACTTCAGCTAACGCACCAATAGGTGCGGTACACCCACCTTCTAACGTTCTTAAAAAATCGCGCTCTATTTTTGTGCAGATATCAGAATTAGTATGGTTTAGCTTTGATGTCGCTTCTTTACAAAACTCATCATTTTCCAATGCAACAACGACCATGGCGCCCTGGGCTGGTGCAGGTAACATCCAATCCAAGGTTTCATGGGTGTCTGGTAACAGATGAATCCTCTCTAGACCTGCTTTCGCAAATATGGCTCCTTCCCACTCGTTATTCTGTAATTTCTGTAATCGAAGGTTTACATTCCCTCTTAAATCTACCACCGTATGATTTGGATACCGATGAAGCCATTGTGCTTTTCTACGTAAACTTCCGGTTGCAATGGTCGCAGGTTTGGTAAGGTCAAAGTCAATTTTGGTAAGTAGAATGTCTTCGCTTGAAGCACGTTCTAAAACAGCTGTTTGAACAATTCCAATGGGAAGCGCGGTAGGAACATCTTTCATGCTATGTACGGCAATATCCACCGTCTCATTTAACATCGCCACATCTAGAGTTTTTGTAAAAATTCCGGTAATTCCCATTTCATATAGCGGCTTATCTAATACGAGATCACCCGTAGATTTTACAGGAACCAATTCGGTTTTATACCCAAGTGCTTCAAGCTTAGTTTTGACAGTGTTTGCCTGCCATAGCGCCAATTTGCTGTCCCGAGTACCTATTTTTATAACCTTACTCACCGTATTATTTTGAAAGTTGAAATACCTGCCGAATGAGATCTACGCTTTCTTCGGTAGAAACATCTTCATTCTTTAAATGGTTGGCAAATTGGGTTGTGATTTTCTGAATGATTCTGTTGCTAATGATTTCTGCCTGCTCTTCGTTAAAGTCTGAAAGCTTTCTACGTTGGTTGTCAATTTCCCCCATCTTTATTTCTGAAAGTTTCGTTTTTAATGCCTTAATAGTAGGAGCAAAATTTCGGTTTTTTACCCAGGTCTGAAAGTCGGCTTGAATTTCAGCAATGATATTTTCAGCCAACGGAATTTGAGACTGTCGATGTGCGAGCGTAGCATCAGTCACTTTAGAGAGTTCATCAAGATGTATTAAAGTGACTAATTCATTGTCTTTAACGCTTTCTGAAACATTTTTAGGAATGGATAAATCGAGTATCAAAAGAGGCTTTTTGAGATACAACAATTCTTTAGAAATAGTAGGTTTTTGTGCACCTGTGGCGACAATTAAAATATCACTTTGTGCAATTTCACTTTGAATGTCCGAGTATTCTTTTACGATTAAATTAAACTTACCGGCAATTTCTTCCGCTTTAACCTTTGTTCGGTTTATGAGTGTAATATGCTCGTTTTTGGTATGTTTTATTAGATTTTCGCACGTATTTCGTCCAATTTTACCGATTCCGAAGAGTAAAATATTCTTTTCTGAAACATAAGGAACTCTGGCCATGATGTATTGAACAGCTGCAAAACTGACCGAAGTGGCTCCAGTAGAAATCTCGGTTTCATTTTTAATACGTTTGCTTGCCTGAATCACTGCATTTCCAATTCGCTCCATGTAGGCATTTAACATCCCTAATTTTTTGGAACGTTTAAATCCGATTCGCAACTGACTAATAATCTCAAAATCTCCTAATATCTGACTGTCGAGACCAGTTCCCACTTTAAATAAATGAGAAATAGCAGCTTCATTTTTATGAATGTAGGCTACTTTTTCAAACTCCTCCATCGTTCCGTGAGTGTGTTCACAAAGAATCTTGATCAAATCTTTAGAGCTGGCTGCAAAACCATATAACTCGGTTCTGTTACAGGTAGAAATAACGGTTAAGGAGTCAATTCCATCTTCTTTGGCAGCTTTTAATATTGAAAGCTGAGTCTCTTCCGTAATACTAAAATGACCACGAATCGTTGCATCTGCCTTTTTATAATTAAGACCGATCGCATAAAAATGAGCCTCCGAAATTATATCTTGACTAGAAATAGAAATACTTTTACCGTTACTTTTCATACATCACCGAACCGTTCGGTATCTTTTGCTGCAAAAGTATAAGAACCATATATTAAAAAATAACGCTAGCCGTATGATTTATGTCGGCACATGATGTTATATTTCGAAATTAAACAAATTACACAAGTTTGTCTTTAAAATTGTACCTTTACAAAGCAAAATTACACGGCTTATTTGTAATCATTCTAAATAAATAATGAATACCTCTAAAAATAATAATTCAAAAAGTATCGCTCAAGGTATTTATAATGAAACCACTCTTGAAGATGGTTTTTATATTCTGAAATTTCAGAATGAAACTAATGAAAATCAGCTGTTTAAAAGAGAGGTTTCTTCAGATTATATTCAATTTCATTTTTGTATCAAGGGAGGAGGGTCTTTCAGTTTTAATAATGGAAATTACAGATTACCTATTCTAGAAGACACCTCGCTTTTGTTGTACAATCCGCAGCGAGATCTGCCTATAGAAGTTTCAGTACAGCCTCATTCATGGGTGCTTTCGGTATTATTACCTATTAAAAAATTTCATACCCTATTCTCTTCCGAAGCCAACTATATCACCTTCTTAAGTGATGAAAATAAGGACCGAAAGTATTATAAAGATGCACACATTTCTCCCTCCATGGCCATTGTGCTCAATCAACTCATAAATTATAATCTGCATCCTACCATTAAAAACCTTTATTTTAAAGGGAAGGCCTACGAATTATTAAGTCTTTATTTTAATCGGGAAGAAGATGTGGATGTGACCCAGTGTCCTTTTCTGGTAGATGAGAGCAATGTATTTAAAATAAAAAAAGCAAAGGAAATTATCATACATCGAATGGTCGAACCACCTACATTACAAGAGCTAGCAGACGAAATTCAGCTTCCGCTTAATAAATTAAAGGAGGGTTTCAAGCAAATCTATGGCGATTCGGTTTTTAGCTTTCTTTTTGATTATAAAATGGAGGTCGCGCGCCAACTCCTTGCTACAGGAGCTCATAATGTCAATGAAGTTGGATTAAAGGTAGGGTACAGTACTTCCAGTCATTTTATCGCGGCATTTAAAAAGAAATTTGGCACAACTCCTAAGAAATTTGTCATGGGGCTAAATTCTTAACTAGACAAAATCTTTCTTATCTTATTATTACGTTAATCTATACGACTCCTTTTTGCACTCCAGAATTTAGCGGTATTTTTGTGCTTCACTATTCTAAGTTATAAAATTGAGCAAAAAAGGAGTACTTCTTGTAAATCTTGGTTCGCCAGACAGCACCGACCCTAAAGATGTTAAAAAATATCTTGACGAGTTTTTAATGGACCCACGGGTTATTGACGTACCTCGGTGGGCGCGCATTTTATTGGTACGTGGTATTATTTTAAATACTCGTCCCAAACAATCGGCTAAAGCGTATGCAAAGATCTGGTGGGATGAAGGATCTCCATTGATAGTTCTTTCTGAAAGGTTAAAAGAAAAAGTGCAGCAAAAAGTACAGGTACCTGTAGCTTTAGCAATGCGTTACGGCAGTATGACCCTTAAAAAAGGGCTTCAGGAATTGGTAGATCAGGGTGTGACCGAAGTAAAAACCATTCCATTGTACCCGCAATTTGCAATGGCAACGACCGAGACTATCGATGTAAAAGTAGATGAACTGGTTACCGAATTCTTTCCGCAGTTAACCATCACACGAACACCTGCTTTTTATCATAAGCCCGAATATATCGAAGTGCTTTCAAAAAGTATTGGTGAAAAACTAAAAGGTCTTGATTACGAACATATTCTATTTAGTTACCACGGCGTGCCCGAAAGACACATCCGTAAAAGTGATATCACCAACGGAAATTGCAAAATGAACGGCAAGTGTTGCTTTAAAATGGGCTCACCACAACATGAATTTTGCTATCGTCACCAATGCGAAATCACTACCGTGAACGTTGCTAAAAATCTCGGACTCAAAAACGGAACTTACTCTACCACTTTTCAGTCCAGACTTGGTTTTGATCCGTGGCTACAACCGTATACTGACAGAACGATTGAGCGCATGGGCAAAGCCGGAATTAAAAAAATGGTGATCGTCACCCCTGCTTTTGTGAGTGATTGTCTCGAAACACTTGAAGAAATTGCCATGGAAGGAGAAGAAATTTTTCACGAAGTAGGCGGAAAAGAATTTACCGTCATTCCATGTTTAAACGACCGTGACGATTTCGCCAAAATAATAGCGGGTTGGATCGATAGCTGGCGAATTGTTACGACCGAACCTGCATTGGCATAGGTACTTAACTTACCAACAGCCATATGAATAAAAAATCCAACACTTTAGGAACCGCCTCAATCAGCAGCTTGCTCGTAAAGCAGGCAGTTCCTGCCTCCATTGGGATTCTCGTCATGTCGCTAAACATGATTGTGGACACCATTTTTGTAGGTAGATGGATTGGTCCGTTGGCGATTTCTGCGATTACTGTAGTGATTCCCGTAACATTTTTTATTGGTGCCATTGGATTGGCAGTAGGAATTGGCGGAAGCTCCGTCTTATCCCGTGCCTTAGGATCTGGCAATCATGACAAGGCATTAAAGGTTTTCGGAAATCAGGTCACGCTTACCTTTTTAACCTCAGGTCTCCTTGCTGTTTTAGGGCTTGTCTTTCAGGATTATTTAATCGAATTATTTGGAGCCGACGAGAGTTTTAAAGACCTCGCGCTTATCTATTATCGTATTGTGATGTACGGTATCGTCATGCTCGCGATGTGTATGATGGGAAATAACGTGATTCGTGCCGAAGGAAAACCCAAATTTGCCATGTATGCTATGATGCTTCCTGCCATAGGAAACATATTCATGGATTATCTATTGATCAATGTGTTTGACTTCGGAATGCATGGTGCTGCCTGGGCCACCTTTATTAGTTATTTTATCTGTTTCGCCTTTATTGTCTGGTTCTTTTTTGTTAAAAGTGAATTAAGAATTACGGTTGAATGCCTAAAACTTCAGAAAAAAATAGTCTCAGAAATCAGTGCATTAAGCTCTGTGACACTCGCCAGGCAAGGGGTTATTAGTGTGTTTACTGTGCTGGTGAACAATGTACTCATTAGCACAGGTGATGCCATCGATGTGGCTTCCTACGGAATTATAAGTCGGTCCCTCATGTTTGCATTGTTCCCTGTTATTGGGGTAAATCAAGGATTTCTGCCTATTGCCGGCTATAATTATGGAGCAGATCAATTTCAGCGGGTACGAGAATCCATCAACAAATCTATTTTATATTCTGGCGGATTGGCACTGCTTATTTTTGCCATCATTATGATCTTTGCACCCAATCTGGTTGAAATATTTATTAGTAATAAAGCAGGACAAGATTCAGAAACGATGGCGAACAATGCCGAATTGTTAAAAAGAACACCGGCTGCACTTCGATGGGTATTTGCCGCAACACCCGTAATTGCAATACAGTTAATTGGCTCTTCCTATTTTCAAGCCATTGGAAAAGCATGGCCAGCGTTATTATTAAGTCTTACAAAACAGGGATTCTTTTTAATTCCGCTGATTTTAATTCTCCCAAAATTCTATGGGGTTTGGGGGGTTTGGATCGCTTTCCCTATTGCAGATGTGCTTTCTACCATCGTGACTGGCTACTATTTAAATAGAGAAGTTCGAAACACATTAAAGGAATAATTTTCGTATTTTTAGATGATATGAAAAAAAGACTACTCTATTTTGTTATTCTATTGTCATCGACATTTACAATAGCTCAGCCATCTGGTATGCTAGAAGAGGTCTGGTTTTTAGATTATATTGAAATTGAAGAAGATGAATACATTTTTGCTCCACTTGGAACCGATTTTACATTAAATTTTGTTAATGATAATAGCGTTTTTTCAATACAAATTGTTGGAGAGGAAAATGTTATGACTGGGGAAATTAATTTTTCTGGAGAATCATTTTCTCACGATGGATTATTAGCTACAATGTTAGATTGTGAACAACAAAATTGTGATTTTGAAGACTTATATTTTTATAGCTTTCTAACAACAGTAAATTTTGATCCTAATAATTTTATTTACAGTTATCAGCAATTTAATACAGGAGAGAAAACGTTATTGTTAACAGATTCAAGAAATCACAAAGCTTATTTTCACTCAATTTCTGTAGCTCCTAACCCTTTCCTTTTTCAAACTTGGTTTCTCTATGAAACAGAAGGTGAACTGGGTGGAGGTCCAAATCCTGTTACATCTTCAAATCCTCCCAGGATAACAATTCATGAAGATATGACCTACACTGCAATCCATGAATGTGAAGTCGTTACTGGAAACTTTATTTCAAGACCTCTTGCATTTTTCCCGCGGGAATTTATTTTAATTCCTCAAAATTATTTGAGCAATATTGACAACTGCCTCCCTGGAAATGAGCCCTCTTTTTCGAGTTTTCAGACTATGAGTCCTATACATATGGATGTTTCCGCCGACAGGTTCACATTAGAACCTTTCCCAGGGTTTATTGCACGTTATAGAAATGTCCTTTTATCAACTACAGAAAATGCTTTATTAAAAATTTCAATCTTCCCTAACCCAGCTTCGGCAACAATCACGATTCAAAACAGTTCTTCACCAATAAATTCATATGCTATTTTGGATGTTTCAGGAAGAGTAATTCATCAAAGTAAATTTGAAAGTGAAACTATAGATGTTTCAGCTTTAAAAGCAGGAATGTATTTCCTCGAGATTTCTTCTGAAGGAAAAAAAGGAATCAAAAAATTTGTGAAAAAATAGTAGTATTCCGAAGTCTGTATTTTTTAAAAAGAAATTGAAAGCCTATCTTTAAAGTCGGTTATACAAATTCTATTTTATGAAACAATTTTCACTCCTCCCTACGCTATTTATTTCTTTTATTTTCTTCGGAATATTTCCCGAAACAACCCATGCTCAAACTTACGACGAAGCTTCGTACGAAGCGCTCGAGTATCGTTTAATTGGTCCCTTTCGTGGTGGCCGAAGCGCGGCTGTAACCGGCGTACCTGGAAAACCAAACCTGTATTACTTTGGTGCTACAGGTGGTGGGATTTGGGAAACAAAGGATGGCGGACGCACCTGGAAAAACATCAGTGACGGATTTTTTGGAGGTTCTATTGGTGCAATCGAAGTGGCAAAAAGCGATCCAAATGTAATTTACGTAGGAGGCGGAGAAAAAACGGTGCGGGGTAATGTTTCTTCAGGCTACGGTATCTGGAAATCTGAAAATGCCGGGAAAACATGGGAAAGAGCTGGACTCGAAAATAGCAGACACGTACCTCGAATTTCAGTACATCCAACCGACTATAACACAGTTTTCGCGGCCGTGATGGGAAACATCTATAAACCTACTCAGGAACGCGGCGTCTATAAAAGTACCGATGGTGGAAAGACCTGGAGACAAACATTATTTGCTAATGAAAATGCCGGAGCTGTAGACCTTATTATGGATCCTAACAATCCGAGAATTTTATATGCTTCTACATGGAATGTTCGTAGAACTCCGTATAGTTTAAGTAGCGGTGGCGATGGTTCTGCTCTATGGAAAAGTACCGACAGTGGAGAAACCTGGAAGGAAATTTCAACCAACAAGGGTTTTGCCGAAGGTACGCTTGGAATCATTGGAGTAACCGTTTCTCCTGCCAATAGTGACCGTGTATGGGCGATTGTTGAAAATCAGGATGAAGGTGGTGTCTATCGCAGTGATGATGCAGGCGAAACCTGGACCAAAATAAACGACGAACGTAAATTACGCCAACGTGCCTGGTATTACACCCGTATTTATGCAGATACTAAGGATGAAGATGTGATGTATGTGCTCAATGTACGTTATCACAAATCAACAGATGGCGGTAAAACCTATGAAACCTATAATGCACCTCACGGTGATCATCACGATTTATGGATTGCTCCAGAAGATCCTAGCCGCATGATCATTGGAGATGACGGTGGCGCACAGGTTACCTACGATGGTGGTGAAACGTGGAGCACCTATCACAATCAGCCGACCTCACAATTCTACCGTGTCACAACAGACAATAGTTTCCCGTATAAAATTTATGCCGCACAACAGGACAATTCTACAGTTCGTATTCCGCATAGAACCGAAGGCAGAAGTATTACCGAAGATGACTGGGAAAGTACTGCAGGAGGTGAAAGCGCTCATATTGCTGTAGATCCTACCAATCCAGATATTGTATATGGCGGAAGTTACGACGGCTTTTTAACCAGATACAATCATGATAAAAACACCGTTCGCAGTATTAGTGTATGGCCCGACAATCCAATGGGGCATGGTGCCGAGGAAATGAAGTACCGCTTCCAGTGGAATTTCCCTATTTTCTTTTCTCCTCATAACCCCAAAAAACTATATACCGCTTCCAATCACTTACACGCAACGACCAACGAAGGTGAAAGCTGGGAGTTACTCAGTCCAGATTTAACTCGTGATGTTGCTGAAAAACAGAAATCTTCTGGAGGTCCCATCACACAAGACAATACCTCGGTAGAATATTATTGTACCATTTTTGCCGCGGCCGAAAGTCCTGTAAAAGAAGGTGTACTTTGGACAGGAAGTGACGACGGACTCGTTCATGTTTCTCAAAACGGTGGTAAGAACTGGGAAAATGTAACACCAAAAGGAATGCCCGAATGGATGATGATTAATAGTGTGGAGCCATCCGTGTTTGACGCAGGAACGTGTTATATCGCAGGAACGAAATATAAAACGGGTGATTTTGCTCCGTATTTATATAAAACGACCGACTACGGAAAGTCTTGGAAAAAAATCACTAACGGAATTGCACCAGAACATTTTACCAGAGTTGTACGAGAGGATCCTAAGAGAAAAGGGTTATTGTATGCTGGAACCGAAACTGGCATGTATATCTCGTTTGATGACGGAAACAACTGGAAACCGTTTCAGCTAAATCTGCCTATTGTTCCTATTACAGATTTGGCGGTAAAAGACAACAATTTAATTGTGGCAACACAAGGAAGAAGTTTATGGATTATTGATGACTTGACGGTAATTCACCAACTTTCCGACGTGAAAAAAAATGAAAACCATCTCTTTGCACCTAAGGATACGTACCGAATGGGCGGTGGTTCCCGAAGTGGTTCCTTAACAAGCGGCACCAACCATCCCAGTGGAGTGATGACCTATTTTAATCTGCAAGACGATTATAAAGACAAGGAAGTGAAGTTGAGTTATGTGACCATGCAGAATGATACCATCAAGACTTTCAGTACAAAAAACAAGAAAGAGAATAAACTTGAAGTTGAAAAAGGAGCCAATTATCATACTTGGGATATGCGTGGAAAAGATGCAGAACGTCTTAAAGGGATGATCCTTTGGTGGGCAAGTACTGAGGCGCCACAAGCCGTGCCTGGAAATTATAAAGTGGTATTGGAAGTGGAAGGCGAATCACCTTTGTCTAAGAAATTCACTATTCTAGCCGACAAGAATGCTGAAACAGATGTCGCAGGCATGAAAAAACAATTTGATTTTATTACCGATGTAAATGAAACGGTTGATAAAGCACATAAATCGATTAAAAAAATCAGGAATATTAATAGTCAGCTTAAAGCATTTAAAGCACAATACAAAGACAACGATGAAGTAAAATTACTAGTTGAAAAAGCAGATACCCTAAGCAAACAATTTTCGGAAATCGAAAAGGAATTGTACCAAACAAAAAACAAGAGTGGACAGGATCCTTTAAATTTCCCCATAAGATTGACTAACAAATTAGCGCACCTCAACAGTCTGGTAAGTATGGATGATTTTCCACCCACCACACAAGATGTGCTGGTTAAAAACGAATTGAAAGCAAGGATCAATAATCAGTTAGCAAAGTTTGACACCTTAGTTTCAGAGGAGATTGCTGCTTTTAATTCTGAGTTTAATGCTTTAAAATTGAACTATCTTTTTATTGAAGAGGAGACAGACGAATAGTTTTTTCTGAAAGAGATGTTGTTATACTGAGCCTACAGAAGTATCTTTACGCTGTGGAATACAACTATATAAAATCATTACATCTCATCTTTGTGATTACCTGGTTTGCCGGGTTGTTTTACATTGTTAGACTGTTTGTATATCAGATTGAGGCCTTTCAGAAACCATCTCCGGATAAAGAAATACTGGGTGCTCAGTTTAAAATTATGGCTAAAAGACTATGGTATATCATTACCTGGCCATCGATGATTTTAGCAATTTTATTTGCGGTTTGGCTACTGGCATTACGCCCTTTTTATATCACCGATGCCTGGATGCAGGTAAAACTTGGTTTTGTAGTAGCATTAATCATTTATCATATAAAGTGTCACATGATTTTTAAGAATCTTCAGAAAGACAACGTACAATATACTTCCAATTTTATGCGTATTTTTAATGAAGGAGCGACCATTATTTTGTTTGCCATTGTGTTTCTAGTGATTTTAAAAAACGCGGTCAACTGGATTTACGGCACTCTTGGCATTCTAGTATTTTCAATTCTTATCATGCTTGGCTTCAAATTGTACAAGCGAATTAGAGAAAAAAATTGAAAAGTCTCATTTTAGTATTGTAATTTGAAAGTGGTGTAATATTTGATATCTTACCCTAAAATATAAACGTTGGCATTTCTACTTAAAAGCTCTTTACGAAACAGGATTTTCTTCTCGATGATTTTACTCATCCTGTTAGCTTCAATTTTAATAGCGATCGTCACTATTTTTCAGTATCGTGAAGAAGCCGAAGATTATCACAGGGATCGACTACAGCGTAAAGAAGCGAATATTAGAGAGAACATTAATTTCGTCATTGAGGAAAATTCTTTTGCGAAGGAAACAAAGAATATCCCGTATATATTTAAAGAAAAGATCTACGAAATAAAAGCGATTCACAATCTTGAATTGTACTTCTATGATTTGGAGGGAAATCTTTTAAAGTCATCTAAAGCTTCTTTTATAAAAGATACTACAAAACAAAAAATTCCAGCGTATGTGATGGAGGCGCTGGAGAGTTCGGCCGATAAACATTATGTTGAAGAATTTGAAGAAGACGGACAGAAGTATCAATCCTCCTATTCCTATATCACCGACAGTTATTTTAAGCCGCTTGCCATTTTAAATCTTCCTTATATTGAAGATGACGATTTTATAAATAAAGAGTTGAAAGAAAGCCTTACACGTCTTGGTATTGCTTATATATTTATGCTTTTTATTGCTGTTGCTTTAGCGTATTTCTTATCAAAGTATATTACTAAATCACTTAATACGGTTAGTGAAAAAATTACCGAAACGCGACTTGACAAACGCAATAAAAAAATTAATGTTTCTAATGCTCCAGAAGAGATCATTACACTGGTAACTGCCTATAATGGAATGATTGACGAGTTGGAAAATAGTGCAGCACAATTGGCCGCCAGTGAGCGGGAAGCCGCCTGGCGCGAAATGGCAAAACAGGTAGCGCACGAAATTAAGAATCCGTTGACGCCTATGCGTTTAACCATCCAAAGTTTTCAGCGAAAATTTGATCCACAGGACCCAGATATTGAAAGCAAGCTTACCGAATATAGCAATACCTTGATCCAACAAATTGATACGATGAGTTCGATTGCTTCGGCATTTTCAAACTATGCAAAAATGCCCGCTCAGCAAGATGAAATGTTGGATGTGGTAAGTATTACAAAATTAGCATTGGATATTTTTAATGAGGGGTATATTTATTTCTTTTCTGAAAAAGAAGAGGTGATTGCAAAGTTCGATCGCACACAGTTAATCCGGGTGATTACAAATCTGGTCAAAAACAGTATTCAGGCCATTGAACAGAATGAGCCAGAAAACCCAAGGATTGAAGTTCGTGTCACTACTCAAAATAAAAGGGTACAAATCACTGTTATGGATAATGGAATTGGCGTTGCTTCAACTAATATGGATAAAATATTTGAGCCAAAATTTACGACAAAAAACAGCGGAATGGGCTTAGGACTTGCCATGGTAAAAAATATCGTAGAAACCTACAATGGAACTATTTCGTTTACTTCGGAAGAAGGCGTCCAAACAATTTTCACCGTAGAATTTCCACAACAATTGTAGTCTTTTTGTATACTTTTACAGTATAATTTTAAGCACGAACCTATGTCGTATACCAACATTCTTTCAGAAACCCAAAATGGAATTTGTACCATCACTATCAATCGTCCAAAAAAATTAAATGCGCTCAATATCGAGACCATTGATGAGTTGCACAATGCCTTTTCTGAAGCAGATGAAGACCCGTTAACAAAAGTGATACTTATTACAGGGAGCGGTGAAAAAGCATTTGTGGCAGGTGCAGATATCAGTGAATTTGCAGATTTTTCAGTTTCAGAAGGATCAGATCTAGCAGCTAAAGGACAAGCCAAACTATTTGATTTTGTCGCGAATCTTTCTACCCCTGTGATAGCTGCTGTCAATGGATTTGCATTAGGTGGCGGACTGGAACTAGCCATGGCAGCACATTTTAGAGTTGCTAGCGATACTGCAAAAATGGGATTGCCAGAAGTTTCATTAGGGGTGATTCCAGGCTATGGAGGGACGCAACGTTTGCCTCAATTAGTAGGAAAAGGGCGTGCCATGGAAATGATCATGACAGCAGGAATGATTGATGCTAATCAGGCGCTACAATATGGGCTTGTCAATCATGTGACTGAAGCCGAAGAATTACTTCCTTTTTGTGAGAAAATAGCTGGTAAAATAATGCGAAATTCCTCGGTTGCCATTGCTGCTGCTATTACGGCAATTAATGCAGGCTATCAAGATGGAGAAGACGGGTTTGAAGTTGAAATCGCTCAATTTGGAGAGTGTTTTGATACCGAAGATTTTAAGGAAGGTACTACTGCATTTTTAGAAAAAAGAAAAGCAGACTTTCCAGGAAGATAGTAATTTGGATTATTTCCATATTATATAGGATTATTTCCATATATTCTTTATTTTTGAATCACTTTCAAAAGAATGTATGGAATCTTCAAAAAATAAACCTATTAAAGGCCGTGGTGCACAACAACATGTTCACAATCGTTTTTTTGAATTAAGTCATGAACAGCGTGACGATTTTTTAAATTATTGTGAGGCTGAAGGCGAAGAAGCCGATAAAAATCGAACCAAATATATCGACGTCTTCCCCAAAAGTTTCGTCAATAAAGTAAATAGCCCAGATGTTGGGATGGGTTTTTCTGCTAATCCCTACCAAGGTTGCGAGCATGGATGTGTATACTGCTATGCGAGAAACAGTCACGAATATTGGGGGTATGGAGCGGGATTAGATTTTGAACGAAATATCCTTATCAAAAAAAATGCTCCAGAATTACTTGAAAACAAATTAAAAAGCAAATCCTGGCAAGGGGACACCATAGTTTTTAGTGGAAATACAGATTGTTATCAGCCAATTGAACGCAACATGCAAATAACCCGAAAGTGTCTGGAGATCATGCTAAAATGGAAAAATCCTACAGGAATTATCACAAAGAATAGTCTCCTGCTACGTGATCTGGATATTCTGAAAGAGATGGCTTTACTCAATATTATTTCTGTAAATATTTCAATTACTTCCCTTTCTGAAGCTACTAGAAGATTGTTAGAACCACGAACTGCAAGCATCAAACAAAGGCTTAAAACCGTAGAAATACTTTCAGAAAATAACATCCCAGTACGAGTTATGATGGCACCTATTATCCCATCTTTAAACAGTCATGAAATCTTACCGTTGGTTAAAAAGGTTTCAGAACTAGGAGCGGTGGATGTTGCCTACACAGTAGTTCGGCTTAACGGACAAATAGCTAAAATTTTTGAAGATTGGGCTCGCAAAACCATTCCCAATAAAGCAGACAGGATACTTAACCAAATAGCCGAATGCCACGGCGGAACGTTAAACGATAGTAGATGGGGACGCAGAATGCGAGGCGAAGGAGCAATCGCTACTCAAATTCAAGATACTATGCAACTTGCTAAAAATAAATTTCTAAAAAACAAGAACATCCCTCCCCTTGATAATTCGCATTATTTAGAAATAAAAAATCCTCAGACCCGGTTGTTTTAGTTAGGCCGTACCTTCCCATTCTGCATAGAATTGTGTAAGAAATGCTTCCATAAAATCATGACGTTCTATTGCCAATTTTTTGCCGGTTTCTGTATTCATCCTGTCTTTTAACAACAATAACTTTTCATAAAAATGATTGATGGTGGGTGCTGTAGAATTTTTGTATTCTGAAACTGTCATGTCCAATTTTGGCTCAATCGCGGGGTCATAGATTTTTCGGTTTTTAAATCCGCCATAATTAAAAGTCCTCGCAATACCTATCGCTCCCAGCGCATCCAAACGATCTGCATCTTGAACTACATCCAATTCTTTTGACTGGAATTTTTGAGGATTATTTCCGCCTTTAAAAGAAATATGTTTAATAATCTTCATGACATGTGTTATTATTTCTTCGGAAACACCTTCCGAAGCTAAAAAAACGCGGGCCTTTCTAGGACCAACAGTTTCATCTCCATCATAAAATTTACTATCGGCTATATCATGCAACAATGCTCCTAACGCAACAATTGTAGAATTCACTTTTTCTGAAGCTGCAATAAGCTTGGCGTTCTTATAAACCCGCTCTATATGGAACCAATCGTGTCCGCCTTCGGCATCTTTAAGTTCCTTTTTTACAAAATGAATGGTGTTCTCAATAAGCGCCTGATCTAATTTTTTCATGTGTGTGAGACAGCTTCCGTTATTTGATGTTCAAGCTTTGTAATCAGTGTATGTGGCTCGTATTTTGAAACCTTCAAAGCTGGATGAACCTTGATTTTTAAATGTACCCCTAGTGGCATTGGAAACATACCATTTCGTTGCAATTTCCAGGAATTTGAAATACTTACCGGAAGCACATAAGCGTCGGGAGCATTTTCAAATAAAGTTTGTAATCCTCTTTTTTTAAAGGGCTTTCCTGAACCATCTCGGCTACGAGTTCCTTCAGGAAAAATAACAAGGCTTCTATTAAATTTAGAAATGTAGTTAGCTCCATTAATTATAGCTGTGGTGGATTGAAGAGCATCTTTTCGGTCTATTAAAACCGACCCTCCTTTCCGAAGATTATACGACACAGACGGAATTCCTTTTCCTAATTCTTTTTTTGCGATAAACTTTACATGTAATTTTCGTAAAAACCAGATCAGCGGTGGAATATCCCACATACTTTGATGATTTGAAACAATGATTACAGGTTTATTTATAGGCAGCGCTTTAGGCAGTTCGACTGTATATCGAGTGCCAAGCACATGCAGGCTTCTTACAATATATAAATTAAAAAAATCAACACTTATTTTATGTAGTTGATATCCAAAAATAGTTAAGGAAATGCGCTGTAAAACATCAAAAAAGAGCAACCCTACTCCAAAAAAAAGATAAAATAGCACCGAAAAGGGATAACTTAAGATGTGAAGGAGAGTTTTCATTAGAAATCAAAAATAAAAAAATCCATTTTCATATTATTGAAAATGGATTCAGTTTTTTAGCGGTACTACCAATCTAGCAATGCTCGTCGTAAGCCCCTTTTAAATTTTCAGCAATCATGTCTGCCGGACGCCCTTCAATATGATGCCGCTCAAGCATGTGCACCAACGTACCATTTTTAAATAATGCCATCGAGGGAGAACTTGGAGGAAAAGGAACCATTTGTGCTCTAGCTGCATCCACAGCTTCACGATCCACTCCTGCAAAAACCGTCACTAAGTGATCTGGTTTTTTTACATTTTGGAGCGACATTCTTGCTCCGGGTCTAGCATTGGCAGCAGCACACCCACAAACTGAATTTACAACTACAAGTGTTGTGCCTTCTTTTGCTAGTGCTTCTGAAACATCTTGCTCTGTATATAATTCTGAAAATCCGATGCTTGTTAAATCTTCTCGCATTGGTTTTACTAATTCTGCTGGATACATAATCTTGTATTTTAAGTCATTAAATTCTAAGTACAAAGGTAATGAAAATGTCCCTCATATGCTTATAAATATCTCTTCTCTATTTAAAGTGTCCTTTGCGTATATTTGCACTTCGCTTAAAAGTAAGAATATGATTCGTTGGCTAGGAGCCTTTGTTGGGTATATGTTGTATCGATTTCCAGGTGCACTTATTGGTTTTGTGATTGGGAGTATTATAGATAATATGACCGGAAAAAGTAAAGGAAGTTTTCAGCAGGTTTTTAATGCCACGCGAAAAGATCAAGTCACACCTGCAGATTTTGAGCTTAATTTATTATCTCTTGCTTCGCTTATTATAAAAGCAGATGGTGTAATCAATCAAAAAGAATTGGATTATGTGCGCCAGTATTTTGTACAAGCCTACGGAAAAGAAAGAGCCAACGCCACCTTTACTACTTTTAATAATTTGATAAAGAACAGACAGATTTCTGCTCAGAATATCTGCACTATTCTTCGACAACGCACCCGTTATGAGTCGCGTTTACAGATATTGCACTTTTTGTTTAGTATTGCCAATGCAGACGGACATGTCACAGATCCTGAAGTACGGGAAATAAACAACATCGCCAGATTTTTAGGCGTACAGAGTCTTGATTTTGAAAGTATAAAAGCAATGTTCTTTAAAAATCCAGATAGTGCCTATAAGATTCTAGAGATTGATAAAACGGCTTCCGTTTCAGAAATTAAAAAGGCCTATCGTGATATGGCAAAAAAATACCATCCAGACAAACTTCAACATATGGATGAGGCTTATCAAAAAGGAGCTCAGGAAAAATTTATGAAAGTTCAAGAAGCGTATGAACAGCTTCAAAAAGAACGTAGATTTTAATTAATTCTAAAAAATTTGATGACATACTAAAAAGGGTTCGATGGTACTCAAACCATTAAAACCGAATTTAGCATGAAACGTTTCAAATTTTCAATTTTACTTTTAGCACTAACCGTACTTATAAGCTGTAGCAAAGATGACAATTCAGATGATATGGATGACGAGGATATCCAACAACTGGTTGAGAACTTTGTCACACCAGATCTTTTACAATCACTAAGAGATTTAGGGTTTAACTTTAATGACGGACAAGACTCTCCAGATATCTCTGGCGCATTTCTTTTTTCAAATACCATTTTAGGCGCCTCAAATATTCAGGGTGACGCGGCTGTGGGCACACAATTTAATGATGCTACATTTATGTTTTCAAATTTGAATCCAGAACAACGAACGTTTACCTTTTCAGTAATTGAAAATGGCACGACACAAGGACAGACACAAGCCACTTTTTACTCGGGTGTAGGAAATAGATTTACGGCATATGTTAGAACATCTGTTGCTGTAGCGGGAGCCGAACCCATATTATTATACGCTATTACCGGAACCATTTCAGAAGAAGGAATCACTTCGGCACAGTTTGCATTATTGATGCTGGATGATAAAGGAGACCCTAATGGGACACTTATAGCTAATGGAGAGGGCAGGTTATTTAACGATCAAGACGGTACTGCTAACAGGCAGTAAAACCATCATAATAGGTTTTTGTTTGTTACAAATCCCTGGTACTTTCAAGTATTGGGGATTTTATTTTATATCTTATTTTAGCTAAGACTAAATAATAATTTTATATTTGTAAAATATATATTTACCTTTACCGCATGTTTACATTAGCCGAAGAAAACTATTTAAAAGCGATTTTCCATTTGGAAGGAACGCAAAATAAGGAAGTTAGTACCAATGCAATTGCAGAAGTTATGGAGACAAAACCATCTTCTGTCACCGATATGGTTCAAAAATTAGCCGAAAAAAAGGTGCTGTCTTATAAAAAATACAAAGGCACACAACTAACTCCTCACGGGAAAAAAGTGGCTGCTAATGTGATAAGAAAACATCGGCTTTGGGAAGTTTTCTTGGTTGAAAAGCTGAAATTTCATTGGGACGAAGTTCATGAAATTGCAGAACAATTAGAGCATATTCAGTCTGAAGAACTTATAGAACGGCTTAATAAATTTTTAGGCAATCCAGATTTTGATCCTCATGGCGATCCCATTCCAGACAAAGATGGAAACATCAAAAAAACAGAAAAGAAATTACTTTCAGAATTACAAAAAAGACAACAAGGGGTTTGTGTAGGTGTTAAGGAATCAAGTCCAGAATACCTTCAGTATCTGGATAAAAAAAATATTAGCATCGGCACAAAAATTATCGTATTAGGAAAAGAATTTTTTGATGGTTCTATGGTCATTCAGGTAGGAAAAGATCAATTTTTTATCTCAAAAATTATAGCTGAAAATTTATATGTACAAACGAATTAGTATGAAAAAACACTTCATTTTAGTAGCGCTTTTTTTAATGTCAATTTTGGCCGTCGCCCAAGAAGAAAGCAATGTGCCAGCCATGGTTACAGACAGACCAGACGCCACCGAATCACCATTAACCGTACCTAAAGGCTTTCTACAAATTGAAGCTGGAGGTTTTTATGAATCTTTTGAAGAGAATAGCTTTAAAACTGAAGTTTATGGGTATAACACAACCTTGCTTCGCTATGGAGTGCTTGATAATCTAGAACTTCGATTAGGGTGGAATTTTGAAGAAACTCGCTTTTCATTTAATGGCAACGAGACAAATAATATCCTAAGCGGGTTTTCTCCTTTGCTTGCTGGAATGAAGGTAGAAATCGCCGATGAAAACGGGTGGTTGCCACAAATAGGATTGCTGGGGCATTTGTATCTCCCTCTTTTAGCAGCTTCAGATTATAGGCCCGAAACTACAGGAGTTGATTTTAGATTCTCTTTCTCGCACACTCTTTCTTCAACTTCATCGCTTGCTTATAATTTAGGAGCACAGTGGCTGGGTGATTCTCCAGAAGCTGCCTATGTTTATACATTAGTTTACGGATACAGTGTTTCAGAAAAGTTAGGACTGTATGCCGAAGTATATGGAGACCTACCTGAGGACAGTCGTTCGAATCATCTATGGAATACAGGGTTTACTTACTTAATAAAACCAAATTTTCAACTCGACGCTACTGTAGGCAGAAGTTTTACAAAAGGCCAAGATATCTTGCTAAGTCTAGGTGCAACTATTAGAATACCAAAATAAAAACATAATGAAAAAAATAGTATATATCCTTTTAGTTATAAGTTTTATAAGTTGTAAAAACGAATCAAAAAAAAGTGATACACTCAATGTTGTAACGACTACGACGATGCTTACAGACCTTGTGGAGAACATTGGAGGCGATCATATTATCGTGAATGGTCTTATGGGTGCTGGTGTAGATCCACACTTATACAAAGCGAGTGAAGGTGATGTTTCAAAACTGTATAATGCCGATATTATTTTCTACGGAGGACTTCACCTTGAAGGTAAACTTGTAGAGATCTTCGAGCGAATGGAAGATTCTAAAACCACGGTGGGTTTAGGTGATCTATTACCGAAAGATGAGCTGATTGGTTCCGATTATTTTGCCTCAAGTTACGATCCGCATGTATGGTTCAATATCCAATATTTTAAACAGTTTTCAAATATTGTAACCAACACCTTGGCTGAAAAAGATCCTATAAATGCGAAAGCTTATAGAGAAAACAATACTACATATCAAAACAAATTGGATGCTTTAGAAATAGACATTAAAGCCAAAATTGAAACACTTCCGAAGGAAAAAAGAATTTTAGTTACTGCACACGATGCGTTTAATTACTTCGGAAAAGCATACGATTTTGAAGTCGTAGGGCTCCAGGGACTATCTACTGCTACCGAAGCAGGTGTACAGGATGTACAAAAGCTTTCTTCATTTATAATTGAAAATAAAGTAAAAGCAATTTTCGTAGAAAGTTCTGTTCCAAGACGAACAATTGAAGCACTTCAAGAGGCGGTTTTGTCCAAAGATCATGAAGTTACCATTGGTGGCTCACTTTATAGCGATGCCTTAGGAAACAAGGGAACAGAGGAAGGTACGTACTTAGGGATGTTTAGGTACAACGTAGATACAATTGTAAACGCATTACAATAACGATGAGTAAAAAGATAGCCATAAAAGTAGATGATCTTACCGTAGCCTATAACTACAAACCAGTGTTATGGGATATAGATATGGAAGTGCCTGAAGGTGTTTTAATGGCAATTGTAGGGCCAAATGGCGCGGGAAAATCTACTCTTATAAAATCTATTTTAGGCATTATTGACCCAATTGCTGGCAGTATTTCAATTTATGAGAAGCCATACGAAAAACAAAGAAAATTAGTAGCATATGTACCTCAAAAAGGAAGTGTAGACTGGGATTTCCCAACCACAGCTTTGGATGTGGTCATGATGGGAACTTATGGACAATTAGGATGGATTAAGAGACCAGGGCAAAAAGAAAAAAAAGCAGCGTTAGAAGCACTTGAAAAAGTAGGAATGCTTCCTTTTAAAAACCGTCAAATAAGCCAACTAAGTGGCGGACAGCAGCAACGGGTTTTCTTAGCTCGTGCTTTGGTTCAAAATGCAGAGATCTATTTTATGGATGAACCTTTCCAAGGGGTCGACGCAACTACCGAAATTGCAATTATCAATATTTTAAAAGAGTTACGCAAAGCAGGGAAAACACTTGTTGTCGTTCACCATGATTTACAAACCGTTCCAGAATATTTTGATTGGGTTACTTTTTTAAATGTAAAGAAAATTGCTACAGGACCTGTTAAAGACATATTTAATGATGATAATTTAACAAAAACCTACGGAATCAATTATAAAGTAGCGGTCAACAAATGACAATAACAGAATATTTTCATCTCCTTTGGTCAGACTATACGTTAAGAACCATTACCCTAGGAACCGCTGTTCTCGGCGCCATTTGTGGGATGTTAGGTAGTTTTGCCGTATTGCGAAAGCAAAGTTTGCTAGGAGATGCCATCTCTCATGCCGCATTACCAGGTATCGCATTGGCCTTTTTAATTACTGGTGCTAAGGATTCTAACATTTTAATGTTAGGAGCTTTAGTTAGTGGACTTGTAGGAACTTTCTGGATTCGTGGAATGACTAAAAAAACACATCTTAAAAGTGATACAGCTCTAGGTTTAGTATTGTCTCTTTTTTTTGGTTTCGGGATGCTTCTTCTCACATTTATTCAAAAACAACCTAATGCAAATCAGGCAGGACTGGATAAATATCTATTTGGGCAAGCAGCTACCTTGGTCGAAAAGGATGTGAATTTAATGATCATCGTAACTAGTATATGCCTCTTTATTTTAATCCTTTTTTGGAAAGAATTTAAGATCCTTTTGTTTGATGCAGATTACACCAAAACACTTGGATTCAATACCAAGTTTATTGATATTCTTATTACATTCTTTATTGTTCTTGCGATTGTGCTAGGGCTTCAAACGGTAGGAGTTGTCTTAATGAGTGCCATGTTACTGGCCCCTGCTGCAGCGGCAAGGCAATGGACCAATAGTCTGGGTATGATGATCTTTCTAGCAGCCATCTTCGGAATATTCTCTGGTGTATTTGGCACCGCAATTAGTGCGAGTCAAAACAATCTTTCAACAGGACCAGTAATCGTATTAGTGGCGGCAGTTTTTGTGTTGTTTTCCTTTATTTTCTCGCCAAGTCGTGGATTATTATTTAGAGAGTTACGTTTCAGAAAAAACAGACGAGATTTGGAGCTTCAGAAAACATTGCAGTTTATGTATGGCATTGCAAAAACTCATGACAATATTGGCCATCCACATGCTATTAAGATTTTAAATAACTTTCAGGGATTTACAATAGGGACTTTAAAAAAGTTAGAAGAAAAAGAATGGATCCATATTGAAAATAAGCAATGGTCCATGACAACAAAAGGTTTTGATAAAGCCGAAAATTTGTATACTCAAAAAGAAGAGAATGACTAGTCCTCAACTTGAAATACAACTTATCGCTGCAGTAGTTGCAATCGCATGTGCCATCCCTGGGGTGTTTCTGGTATTGCGAAAAATGGCACTCATAAGTGATGCCATAAGCCATAGCATCTTACCAGGAATTGTCGTGGCGTTTTTTATCACACAAGATCTCAACTCCCCATTACTCATTATTTTTGCAGCAATTACAGGAGTCATAACAGTTGTATTGGTTGAGGCCATTCAAAAAACAGGTCTTGTGAAAGAAGATACTGCTATTGGGTTGGTTTTTCCTGCGTTATTTAGCATTGGTGTTATTCTTATCGCAAAAAACGCAAATGATGTGCATCTTGATGTCGATGCTGTTTTACTAGGAGAATTAGCATTTGCCCCGTTTAACCGAATGGAACTTTTTGGAGCAGATGTTGGTCCAAAGGCACTTTGGATCATGGGAACAATTTTAGTGATCACAATTTCACTAGTGCTGCTTTTTTTCAAAGAATTGAAGGTAAGCACATTTGACGCAGGTTTATCTTCAGCATTAGGTATCTCTCCTATTGTAATGCATTACGGACTCATGTCGGTTTCTTCTGTTACTGTCGTAGGAGCTTTTGATGCGGTTGGAGCCATACTGGTCGTAGCCTTAATGATCGCTCCAGCAGCAACCTCCTATTTACTCACTTCAGATCTTAAAAAGATGCTTCTGCTATCTGTAATTTTTGGAGTGTTCTCTGCCATAAGCGGCTATTGGTTGGCAAATATTCTCGACGCCTCAATTTCGGGGTCTATGACCACCATGCTCGGAATTGTTTTTTTATGTGCCTATTTGTTTGCTCCTAGAAAAGGACTTATATCAGTATTGTATCGTCAAAAACAACAACGAACCGAAGTTTCTCTCATTACCTTTCTGCTACATTTAAACAACCATTCCGAAGAAAAAGAACGCCATATCAATCATTTGCAAGAACATATCAACTGGCAAAAAGTACGTAGTAAAACCGTACTTACCCTGGCGAAGAAAAATAACATGATTACTATTGAAAACAAGGTAGTCTCCCTTACCGAAAAGGGATTGGAGTTTACACAACTGGCCTTAGAATATATTATTACCAATAAAGACGAAAAAATTGAAGCCATGAAAGATGATTTTTTTCTTTTTAGAGGGTAAGGCTAGTATTTTAATTTTACATATAGACAGTTTTAGTGGCATCATTTTTTCTTATATCTTTAAAACTGAAATAATATAGAAATGAAAAACTTTGTTCTTTTACTTGCGCTTTTTACCAGCATTACTTTATTTGCTCAAACTGAAAAAGTTGCGGAAACACCTCAAATTGCGATTAAAATTCCATTTGGAGAAACGGCGATAGTCGAAGGGTATAAAATAACATTTATCGAGGTTATAGAAGATTCGCGATGTCCTGAAGGTGTCAACTGTGTGTGGGCAGGACGCGTCCATATAAAAATCTCTTATTTAAATAACAAAGGTGCCGAAACGTTTCAAGAAATTATCATTGGTCAGGTTAAGGGAGACGAACAAAACAATTCAATTATTACTATCAATCCTACCTTACAATTTGAAGTGCTGAATGTAACTCCCTATCCACAATACAATGAGAATAAGAAATCATTACCATATGCGCTTTTATTAAAGAAAATTTTACCAAATGAATAGTAATAGTACTTCTATATAAATCTAAAGTACCTACAAACAAGCAAGTTCTTAATTTTCTGTTAAGATTAAATTAAACCTTCTGCCATTAAAAGGGTATATGTGTATTTTCGGAAGCAAAATTTAATTCGATGAAAAAACTCATTCTCCTTTCCCTTGCAGTTGTCCTTTCAACATCCTGTGCAACGCTTCAAAAAAAAGACTCCAAAAAAACACCTCCAACAGATTCTTCAGCTTCAAAAAGTAAAGATAAAGATGCTATTAAAGACTACGATAAGGTTATTACCAAAGAAGCTATTACAGACGAAGGACTTTTTAAAGTGCATAAAATAAAGGACAAATACTATTACGAAATCCCGAATAACAAACTTGAAAAAGACATGCTTTGGGTAAGTCGTATCGCTCAGATTCCAACAGGTCTGGGAGGTGGTTATTTTAATGCGGGAACCAAAACAAATGAACAGGTAGTGCATTGGAAGCGCTTTCAAGATAAAATTTTATTAAAAGTGAAATCTTATGCAAGTGTCGCAGACAGTACGAAAGCCATAAGCAATTCGGTATATGTAAACAATTATGAGCCTACGCTATATGCATTCGACATTGAAGCCTTCAGTAAGGACTCAACGGCAACCGTGATTGATGTCACTAAGTTTTTTAGTGAAGATGTAAAAGCGATTAGCGGACTTTCCTCCCGATTAAGAAGTAGTTATAAAGTTAGAAACTTGGACAATTCCCGAAGCTTCATCAATTCGATGAAAAGCTTTCCTGAAAATATTGAAGTAAAACAAGATATGACGTATAACGCATCTGAGCCGCCTTCAAATTCTGATACCGAGTCCATTAGTTTGCAAATGAACCAATCGATGATTCTTTTGCCTGCAGAACCTATGCAACCTCGTTTATACGATCCCAGAGTAGGCTTTTTTACGGTAAGTCAGGTTGACTACGGAAGCGAAAAATTAAAAGCAGATGAGAAAACCTATATTCGTCGTTGGAGACTGGAGCCTAAAGATCCTGAAGCGTACGCAAGAGGAGAGTTAGTAGAACCTGTAAAGCCCATCGTGTATTATTTAGATCCGGGAACACCAGAGAATCTTCAGAAATATATAAAACAAGGAATTGAAGACTGGCAAAAACCCTTTGAAACAGCTGGCTTTAAAAATGCGATTATTGCCAAAGATGCTCCAACGAAAGAAGAAGATCCAGATTTTAGCCCAGAAGATATTCGGTATTCTGTAGTTCGTTATGTGGCAAGTACCACGCGAAATGCTGTAGGACCCAGTGTAAGCGACCCACGTAGTGGTGAGATTATAGAAAGTGACATTATCTGGTATCACAACCATTTACGAAGCTACCGAAACCGTTATTTACTGGAAACAGGAGCAGCGAATCCTTCGGCCAGAACATTAGACACACCAGAAGAAGAAATAGGCGAAATGATGCGCCAGGTAATTGCTCACGAAGTTGGGCACGCCTTAGGGTTCCCGCATAATATGGCAGCTAGTTTTGCGTATGATGTTGAAGATTATCGTGATGGCGATTTTACTCAAAAAAATGGTATTGCAGCCAGTTTAATGGATTATGCCCGTTACAATTATATTGCACAGCCTGGAGACGAGAACATTCGATTTGTTCGTCAGATGGGTCCTTATGACCATTATGCCACTAATTGGGGGTACCGATACATCCCTGGAGCGACTACCGAAAGTGAGCAAACTACCCTTAACAAATGGATTCTTGAAAAAGCAGACGACCCACGTTATAGATTTGGAAGACAATCCAGCAGATTTGATCCACAATCACAAACCGAAGGCATTGGAAATGACATGCTGAAAGCAAGTGACTACGGACTTAAAAACCTTAAATATGTAGCAAAAAATCTGGCGAGCTGGACGAGTGATCAAACAAATGACTATAATGATCTTGAAGAATTGTATGGAGAACTGTTGGGGGTCTACAGCAGGTATGTGGGCCACGTAACTACTAATATAGGTGGTGTCTATGAAACTATAAAAACACCTCAACAAGGAGGTGTTGTTTACACTCCAGTAGACAAGTCGACTCAGCAAAACTCTATGCAATGGTTACAAAGCAATGTATTTGACACGCCAGATTGGCTTATAGATACTAAGATATTACAGAATATAGATCATGCGGGTTACTTTGAAGAAGTGCGTAACCGACAAGCAAGGGTGATTAATGATTTGTTGAGTTTCGACACATTAGGTAGATTAATTGATGCTGAAACTTCTTCTACCAATTATTATAGTGCTTTTGAGATGTTGAGAGATTTACGCACTGGCATTTGGTCTGAAACTTCTGGAACTAAAAATGTTGATATCTACCGTAGAAATTTACAACGCACTTATTTAGATAGAATGGCATATCTTATGACAAACGATGGTCCTCAAAACCGTTTTAGTCGCTCAGGATTTGAAGGTACCATAAACTATAATGTCACGACCAGTGATGTTAGACCTTTGGTACGTGGGGAACTGGAAACCTTAAAACGAAGTTTAAATTCAGCTAGAAACCGAAGCGTAAATACAGTGACCAAGTATCATTATGCAGATGCTATTGCGAGGATTGATGATCTACTGGATGGTGAAGACTGACAAATTAGAAAATAGTACAATTAAAAAATGCAGCTTTATAAGCTGCATTTTTTTTTAATGACATCCACAATCATTTTTACCACATTTGGTTTTAGCACCATCTGCTGTCGATGAGACAGATTGTTTCCCTTCGAATAAAGGAGTCCAGACAAATTTCTTAAGTAAGTATCCCGCAGCTGCGGCAAATGTGATAATGACTAGTATATCTTGCATATATAATTTTTTATTTTAAAAATTGGTACGCTACTAAAGCTACCACATAAGCAATGGCGCTCATTGCAAACAACTGCCACATAGGCCATTTCCAAGTATTGGTTTCTCTTTTAACGATGGCAAGCGTACTCATACATTGCATGGCAAAAGCATAAAACAATAACAAGGATACACCACTTGCAAAATTAAACAAAGGTGTACCTAATACAGGATTCACCTCGGCAGCCATTCTATTTTTAATGGTTTCTTCTTCTTCACTTCCTACACTGTAAATAGTGGCCAAGGTTCCAACGAAGACCTCACGTGCCGCAAAACTACTTACAATAGCAATCCCTATCTTCCAATCATAGCCTAGGGGTCGTACTGCAGGTTCAATAAATTTTCCAGTTATCCCAATATAAGAATGTTCTAATTTATACGAAGCAATTCTGGTTTCAATTTCATCTTCAGTTAAAGCTTGTCCTGAGGTCTGTTCTGCAACAATAGCCTCAGCATTATTAAAGTCGCCTGGACCATAGGAAGCTAATACCCAAAGCACAATAGAAATCGCGAGTATAATCTTTCCTGCTCCCAGCACGAATGATTTCGTTTTTTCAACCACAGTAATGACAACATTCTTAAAAAGCGGGAGTTTGTAATTAGGCATTTCAATAACAAAGAATGTCTTACTTCTAATTTTCAACACCTTATTTAAAAGCCAAGCTGAAAATATCGCTGCTCCAAATCCGAGCAGGTACATAAACATGAGTGTTAACCCCTGTAACGTAAAAATGCCCAGAACACGCTGTTCAGGAATCACTAATGCTATAATGATGAGGTATACCGGAAGTCGTGCCGAACAAGTTGTAAATGGAGTTACCAGAATAGTAATTAATCGTTCTTTCCAGTTTTCGATATTCCGAGTTGCCATGATCGCCGGTATCGCACATGCAGTTCCAGACACTAAGGGCACTACACTTTTTCCACTCAATCCAAACCGTCGCATCACTCTGTCCATTAAAAACACCACCCGACTCATATAACCACTTTCTTCAAGTATAGAAATGAACAAGAACAGAAAGGCGATCTGCGGAATAAATATAACGATACCGCCCAATCCTGGTACAATACCTTCAGATAATAAATTAGACGCACTTCCTGGCGGAAGCGTATTTTTTAACCATTCACTTAATGAAGCAAAGGTTGAATCGATAAAATCCATTGGGTAGCTACTCCAGTCAAAAATCGCTTGAAAGATCAATAATAATATTCCGAAGAAAATAACATATCCCCAAAACTTATGCATTAAAATACGGTCCAGTCTGCTTCGTAAATCCTTTGCGTTGGCTGTATCGACATGAAGCGTTTCTTTTAAAACACCATTGATAAACTGGTACCGGGCAATGGTTTCTTTTTGCTGAAGACGCTTCAGATTACTTTTACTCTCGGTTTGAAAGCTGGCAACACCCTTCAGTTCTTTTCTATCTAATTTTCCGAAGTTGACATCTTGGGTAATGACCAACCATAATTTGTACAGGTCCTGTTTCGGAAAAGCTTTCCGAAGTCGGTCAAAATAATCGGGCGCAATGACCGAAGCATTTAAACAGGGCTTTGTAGAGATCTGATTGTGGTTTGTGATTAGCTCCTTTAAAGTATCAAATCCCTCATTTTTTCTGGAACTTATTAGTGCTATTTTGGTTTCTAAACGGTCTTCTAATTGTTCTATGTCAATAGAAATAGCCTTCCGCTTCATCCGGTCTGCCATATTTACGGCAAGAATGGTAGGGATGCCCAAATCCTTGATCTGAGTAAATAATAGAAGATTTCGCTTTAGGTTTTCAATGTCTGTTACAACTATGGCAACGTCTGGAAAATCCTTATCATTTTTATTAAGCAATAACTCAATGACCACATTTTCGTCCAGCGAAGAAGCGTTCAAGCTATAGGTTCCTGGTAAGTCTAAAATGTGTGCTTTGACACCTCTGGGTAACTTGCAAATTCCTTGTTTTTTCTCAACAGTGATCCCAGGATAATTTCCAACCTTCTGATTAAGACCTGTCAAGCGGTTAAAAACCGAAGTCTTTCCCGTATTGGGATTACCTATAAGTGCAACGTTAATTTGTTTAGCCAAATGAGTAAGTCTAATTATTTACTATATCAATTCTATTTCAATCTGCAAGGCTGTTTCTTTACGTATGGCAAGGTGACTCCCGTTAATATCCAAATACAAAGGATCTTGAAAAGGGGCCATTTGAACCAATGCCACCATGTTTCCTGGAAGACAGCCCATTTCAAGTAACTTTAAAGGAACTGTATCCACAGAGAATTCTTTAATAATCCCACGCTGACCCTTTTTTAAATGAGCTATTGTCACCATTACTTTTATTTAGATTGAATTTAAACAACGCAAAAATACTAGTTTGTATAGTGCTGTGCAAGATTTTACAGTTCGAAATAATACTTTGATTTTTAGGCGTTCGATTAAGGATCTATTTCTGTTAAACTCATGCTAAAAACAATCTATCAAATACGAAACTAAAACTTCTCTGCGTTCAAACTATAACACCCTCCTAAAGGTTCCCTCATCCAAGGAACAAAAAGTAAGTTTATCATACTCATTTTGAGCAAATTTTGCCTGGCTTAGCCATTGCATCTCAATACTATTTACTTTAATTTTAAGAACCTTTTAAACCATCACATTTTATGAAAACGCTCCGTCTGTTTCTTGCACTTTCTGTTGTACTTATTACTTTTTCTTGTAAAGACAAAAAATCTGCTACTGCAGAAACCGATAATCTCTTTAAATTCAAGGATTATATTTCTTATAATACCTACGGAAACAAATCGATAGCAGACCCTATTCGAATTGAATTAGCACAGCCGCTAGAACAATTTGAAATTACACAAGAAATCCCAAGTGATTACCTGAAAATTTCTCCTAAAACTGAAGGTAAACTGCTTATAGAAAATGGCAGAACTCTGGTTTTTCAGCCTACCGAAAATTTAAAACCAGACACCGAATATGCCGTCACTGTAAAGTTGAGCGAATTATACAAAGGCATTTCTTCTGAATATAAGAACTATACCTTTAGCTTTAAAACAATTACTCCGGGCTTTAAAGTAAACCTCAACAACCTCCAGTCCTACAGCAAAAAGTGGCAATATGTGACTGGCACGGTAGAAACCAGCGATGTAATTTCTGCTGAAAACGCTCAGAAATTAGTAGAAGCAACACAAGGAGGGAAAAATCTAAAGCTACAATGGCCAAGCGACGAGGGCTATGCCAAGTTTTTCAATTTTACGATAGATAGCATTCAGCGGAAAATTGAAGACGACCAGATTGAGATTAGCTGGAATGGAAAGCCTATCAAATCGGACAACAAAGGAGAAGACACATTCAAAATCCCTGGACAGAATAATTTCTCGATTGTAGATATTAAAAGCACCATGGCACCGCAGGCATTACTTTCTATTAACTTCTCAGATCCATTGCAAGAAGATCAGGATTTTGCGGGCTTAGTAACTATTGAGAATATTGAAGATATACGTTACGAAGTAAATGGAAATGTGTTACATGTCTATCCTGGAAATCGTGTCGTTGGTGATGTAAGAGTAACCGTCTACAACGGAATTAAAAACACAGAGGGCTTTTCACTTAAAACAGAATTTAGTGAACTTATTTCGTTTGAACAGTTAAAACCAGCTGTTCGTATGCTTTCAAAAGGAGTAATTCTGCCAAATGCTGCATCTACTCCCCTCTATTTTGAAGCAGTTAATCTTACCGCTGTCGATGTTCGGGTTATTAAAGTTTATGAAAAGAATATGCTTCAGTTTTTACAGACTTCAAACATCAACGACAATAATAGTTATGAAATTCGACGTGTAGGTCGCCGCATTGCAAAAAAAACCATTCAGCTGGATGAAAATGCTATTGGCTCCAACGGACTCTGGAAAGCATACGCAATCAATCTTTCAGAAATCTTTAAAGCAGATCCTGGTTCCATGTATCGTGTAGAAATTAGCTATAAAAAATCGTACAGCAGCTATGATTGTGACGCGGTTGCTTCCGAAGAAACTAATAGTGAAGAAGAATACGAAGACGAATATTATGAAGACACCTACGGAAATGATATGACAGAATATTCCGAAGCACAGGAAAACGAACTGGAAGAAAAATACTGGGATGGAGAAATCTACAATTGGAGACAAAATGTATATAACTGGCAACAGGAAAACAATCCCTGCCATATTGCCTACTACAATCAGGACAAAGTTAGTACTACCAATATTTTAGGAAGTGACATTGGTCTCATTGTTAAAAAAGGAAACAATAATTCGTATCAATTTGCAGTAAACAACCTGTTAACGACTGAACCTGAAGGAGGAACAAAAATTAAATTATATAATTATCAGCAACAACTTATCCACACAATTACTACGGAAAGTGATGGAATAGGATTGTACGACAGCAAAAAAACAGTAGCCTTTGCCGTTGCACAAAAGGGAGATAATTTTGCGTACGCCCGCTTACTGGATGGGAATTCCCTGTCGATGAGCAACTTCGATATTTCTGGGAAGCAACTAGAAAAAGCTTTAAAAGGATTTATCTACACCGAAAGAGGCGTACACCGTCCTGGCGATAGCATTCATCTCACATTTGTATTAAATGATAAAACCAATCCGTTGCCTAAAAACCATCCTGTCACACTTGATGTTACCGATGCCCGCGGAAAGGTAGTTCAGCATACGGTTTTAAACGGAACAAATTCACCCTTTGAAGGGAATCAAAAGAGAGCGTCTGGAGCTATGGCTAACGGCTTTTACTACTTCCCTATCATTACAGATGCTGGGGCTCCTACGGGTAATTGGAATGCTACTATTACTGTTGGAGGTGTTTCTTTTTCTAAAACTTTAAAAGTGGCAACGGTAAAGCCCAACCGACTTAAAATTAAGCTCGATTTTGAAGATGAAATTCTCGACGCTAGTAAATCTGTCGACGGAAAGATCACAGGAAGCTGGCTGCACGGCGCGCCTGCCAGAAATTTAAAAGTAGAAATGGATGCCACTTTAAGAGTAAGTGCCACAAGTTTTACGAAATTTCCAAGCTATAGTTTTACAGATCCTGTAAGACAATTTGATGAACTTGAAATTCCTGTGTTGAAAAAAACACTGGCTGCAGATGGGACAGTTTCTTTTTCTGAAAAATTTGAAGTAAACAAAAATGCTCCGGGCATGCTAAAAGCAACATTTCTTACCAAGATTTTTGAAGGGGGTGGCGATTTTTCTATCGATGTGTTTAGCAAAGATCTAGCACCCTTTTCTCACTTTGTAGGATTGCAGTCTCCCGAAGCGCATCGCTATGGTTCTTATTTTACAGATGAAAACACGGTGTTTGATGTCGCAAGTGTCGATGCACAGGGAAATCCGCAGAGCGGACGCGAATTGGAAGTAAAAGTTTTTAAAATAGAATGGAGATGGTGGTGGAATCGTGGCCGAGATAATTTATCGAGATATGAAAATGCTTCGGTTCACAGACCTGTTAAAGAATTTACAATCACAACCAATAGAAACGGAAAATCAAACTTTACTGTAAACATTCCTGAAAGAGAAGGCGGTCGGTATCTCATTCGAGTGATCGATACAAAAAGTGGTCATGCGACAGGTCGTATCACCTATTTCTACCGTAACTGGTGGCAGGCTCCTATGGATTCCGAAAGTGCTAAAATGCTGGTTTTTTCAGCAGATAAAGAAAAATACAAAGTAGGAGAAGAAGCAACAATCACATTCCCCTCTGGTAGTGAAGGTAGAGCCTTGATAAGCATAGAAAATGGAACAGAGGTTTTGGACACCAAATGGGTAGAAACCAAAAAAGGCGAAACTACCACCAGCATCCAACTAACCAAGGAAATGGCTCCTAATATCTATGTCAACATATCGTTGTTACAACCCCATGCGCAAACGAAGAATGATTTACCTATTCGGTTATATGGTGTCGTTCCAATTCTCGTAGAAGATCCCAATACCATTTTGCAACCTCAACTCGAAATGCCCGATGTCTTAAAGCCTGAAGAAACTTTTACGGTAAAAGTTTCAGAAAGAAACAACAATCCGATGACCTATACAGTAGCGATGGTAGACGAAGGCTTACTGGATCTCACTCGTTTTAAAACGCCAGAAATTCACGATGCTTTTTACGCTCGCGAAGCCTTGGGAGTAAAAACATTTGATGTGTATGATTATGTGATAGGAGCCTATTCTGGCAGTGTGGATAATATCTATGCGATTGGTGGGGGTGATGCTGCGGCAGGAGCCAAAAACCGAAAAGCAGACCGATTTAAGCCTGTTGTAAAATTTTTAGGACCATTTGAGTTAAAAGCCGGCGAAAAAGCCTCTCATAAAATAACCATGCCTAATTATGTGGGTTCTGTTCGTACGATGGTCATTGCCGGAGATAATTCTAAAGCTGCCTACGGAAAAACAGAGAAAGCAACTCCAGTTCGGAAACCTTTAATGGTATTGGCCTCTTTACCTCGGAAACTTTCTCCTGGCGAAACTGTGACTTTACCTGTTACAGTCTTTGCTATGGAATCAAAAGTGAAAAATGCAACAGTATCAATTAAGGTTGGCGATGCGCTGAAGCCTCTCAAAGGCACATCAAAATCAGTAACTTTTTCTGAAGTTGGGGAGCAAATTGTAACCTTTGAGTTTGAAGTGTTACCAACGACAAACTTTCAAACTATTGAAGTTTCAGCTTCGGGGAGTGGTGAAAAAGCAAGCTACAAAGTAGAGATTGATGTGGAAAATCCGAATCCGATTTCTCAAAAAACAACACCATACACCTTAACCGAAAATGGGGAGCAAACCATCAACTTCAATACGTTTGGAGTTGTTGGAACCAATGGTGCTACCTTAGAATTTTCAACCGTACCTCCAATAGATTTTGCAAGGCGAATGGAATATTTGATACAATATCCGCATGGGTGTATTGAACAGACGACTTCGGGTGCTTTTCCGCAGTTATATTTAGCAGACGTTTTTGATATTACGTTTGAGAAAAAGCAAGAGATTCAAGAAAATATCAAAGCGGCTATTAACAGGCTTGGAAATTTTCAGACAGCAAATGGCGGACTCAGTTACTGGCCTGGTGAACGGGAAGCAGATGTCTGGGGAACAACCTATGCTGGGCATTTTATGCTCGAAGCAAAGTCAAAAGGATATGCATTGCCACTGACGTTTATGAGTAACTGGTTACGCTATCAAAAAAATGAAGCGCGACAATGGCGCAATAGCGATACACGATACAATCAGAGTTTAACACAAGCTTATCGTCTTTACACATTAGCTTTGGCCGGGCAGCCAGAACTGGCCGCTATGAACCGTTTACGGGAAAGTAAAAATATGAGCAATGATGCCAAATGGCGATTGGCGGCAGCCTATGGATTGGCTGGTAAAAAAAATGTAGCCCAACAGATTGTACAAACGGCCAATATCAATTTTGCCCCTCAGAATTCTGATTATTATACGTACGGATCGCCATTCAGAAATAAGGCAATGGCGTTGGAGACGATGGTTATAATTGAAGATTCGAAGCAACGTGACATGGCGGTTTCTGTCGCAAAAGAATTGTCTTCAGAAAGATGGTACAGCACCCAGGAAACTGCTTATGGTTTACTTGCGATGGCTAAAATGATAGAAAAGAATGGCGGCAAATCATTAGAACTCACTTTCAGTAAAAACGGAAATACGACTACGGTTAAGACTGAAAAAGCAGTTGCTCAAAGAGAGCTGGATATTTCAATGGGAGCTAATTCTGTTTCTGTAAAAAATAACAAAGGAAATGTAGTGTATGTCACGCTCATTCAGAAAGGGAAATTGCCTTTAGGAAAAGAACTAGCAGAGCGTAAAAATATCGTTTTACAATCCCAATATTTGGATGGTGAAGGAAAAACGTTGGATGTTAAAAATCTAAGGCAAGGAACCGAAATCTTGGCAAAAGTAACGGTAACCAATAGTTCCAATGATTTTGTAGGGAATATAGCGCTCACAAAAATCTTCCCTGGTGGCTGGGAAATTGTAAACACAAGTTTTACCGAATTAGGTGGCGGAGCAGAAGGGAACGCTCGCTACACAGACATTAGAGACGATAGAGTGAATTTCTATTTTGATTTGGGAGCAAAAAAATCGAAAACATTCATAGTAAAATTAAATGCTTCCTATTTAGGAACCTATTATTTGCCAGGCACTCAGGTAGAGGCAATGTATGACAATACCTATTACGCAAGAAATTCGGGAATGTGGATTGAGGTGAAGCTGTAAATTTTTTAATTTGAAAAACCAAGAACACCATATTATCGCAACCCTAAAAAAACACAAGTTTAAGCTATCGGCTTTTCTTATCGTTTTTTTATTCTGGCTATTCTGTCTTCCATCCAACTTATTTGATGTGCCAACAGCTACAGTAGCTGAAAGCAGAGAGGGATATATGTTGGGTGCTCGAATTGCAGAGGATGGACAGTGGCGATTCCCGCAATTGGATAGTGTTCCCTATCGTTTTGAACAAAGCATTTTGCATTTTGAAGACGAATATTTTTATAATCATCCGGGATTTAATCCCGTATCTATGTCGAAGGCGATCTGGGGAAATTTGACGACAGACAAGCGTCGCGGTGGAAGTACACTCACTCAGCAAGTTATTAGATTGGCTCGTAAAAATAAACAACGAAATTATCTGGAAAAAGGAATTGAGGTTGTACAGGCGACACGGTTGGAAGCAGGATATTCTAAACAAGAAATCCTGAATTTCTATGCTTCCTATGCCCCTTTTGGAGGAAACGTGGTCGGTCTGGAAACTGCTTCATGGCGTTATTTCGGAATTCCGTCCAATGAACTGAGCTGGGGACAGGCTTCAGCTTTAGCGGTATTACCAAATGCTCCTTCTTTGATATTTCCAGGAAAGAATGAAGTTGTTTTAAAGAGAAAGAGAGATCGGTTATTACTGAAACTCTTTCAGAAAGAAATTATCGATCAAACCACCTACGAACTTGCGTTATTGGAAAAACTCCCAGGAAAACCATTTCCGCTTCCTGAAATCGCACAACATCTCACCGAAAAAGTTCGAAGTGAACATAGAGGAAAACGAATAAAAACAACCATTGATTTTAGCCTTCAGCAAAAAATAAATCGGATTACTAAAGAGCATCACTATATGCTTTCTCAAAATGAAATTCACAACCTTTCCGTGTTAATAATGGATGTTGAAACCAGAGAAGTCTTAGCGTATGTAGGAAATGCACCAACGTCGGTTGCCAATGCAAATTATGTAGATATCATCGACAAGCCCAGAAGCACAGGCAGTATTTTAAAGCCATTCTTATATGCTTCGTTGCTGGATGCTGGTGAAATTTTACCAAACACTATAGTAGCTGATATTCCAACTGTGATTAATGGGTATAGTCCTGAAAATTTTGATCAGGAATTTAATGGTGCCGTTCCTGCAAGTGAAGCTTTATCGCGTTCTTTGAATATACCTGCGGTACGGATGCTTAGGGAGTACGGCTTGCAACGTTTTTACAATACGCTTTCAACATTAAATCAAAAATCAATAGACAAACCAGCCGATTATTATGGACTTTCCTTAATCTTGGGAGGAGCTGAAAGTTCCTTGTGGGATATAACTTCAGCCTATGCTGGGATGGCTTCCACATTAAATTTTTTCAATCAATCGTCCAGCGAGTATCGATCGAATGAATATGTTTCGCCTGTGTATGTTTCGGAAGAAAAGGAAAATGACTTCGGAAAGATCCAAGCGAATCCGCAACTTTTCGATGCAGGTGCTATTTATAAGACCTTTACAGCGATGCAAAAGGTAAACAGACCGCAAGGGGAAGAGAACTGGGATTTCTTTAGCCATTCGCAACCCATTGCTTGGAAAACAGGAACGAGTTTTGGGTTTAAAGATGCTTGGGCTGTTGGAGTAACCCCTAAATATGTTATTGGAATCTGGGCTGGAAATGCCGATGGTGAGGGACGTCCTGGCTTAACAGGTCTGCAAGCTGCGGCTCCTATTCTCTTTGATGTATTGGATGTCTTACCTAAGTCTGAATGGTTTGCAACGCCCTATGATGAACTTATTGAAACTGAAATCTGTTCGAAAACTGGACATTTGGCCGGTGTATTTTGTGATCAAATTGCTTTGGAATTTATCCCAAAAAACGGAAGTAGAACAGAAACCTGTCCTTACCACCAACAAGTATTTTTGGATGCTTCTGAAGCCTATCGCGTTAATGCTTCCTGTTACCCTTTAGCAGAGATGAAACAACAATCCTGGTTTTCGTTACCGCCTGTATTAGAATATTACTATGCTCAAAAGCATCCCGAATATACACCATTGCCACCTTTTAAATTTGATTGTATACAGGAAGGGGAAAAGACACTTGATTTTATCTTTCCAAAGAAAAATGAAACCATTTTATTGTCAAAAAACTTTGACGAAACCACCAATGAAGTAATTTTCAAATTAGCACATCGTACTCCTGAAACAACAGTCTATTGGTACCTTGATAATACATTTATTGGCAGCACCCAATCATTTCACGAACTAGCACTTGCTCCAAAACCCGGAAACTATATAGTAACCGCTACGGACCAGAATGGAAACACTATCAAACAAAAAGTAGAAATTTCGATGGCTTCCCATTAAAATTTTATCGTAACGGATATCCTTTTCCGGCCCACCATGATTTAACTTCAACAGCTAGCCTGCCTGCTTTCACCATTGGATCTAGATTCGCAAGGCTATCGGCTATTTTTAAGGTTGGAACATTATAAATTGTAATGCCACGCAAATCCCCTTCATCTCCAAAAGGGCCTGAAATATCTGCATACCCTTCTTGATACATTCGGGTTAAATGCTCCATATGAGCGGCTTGTAATTGTTGGGCTTCTTCGGGGGACTGATTACGGTTAGGTCCGCTTTTTAAAAACACCATAAAATATTGTTGCATGATTAATGTATCTCCGTTATCGGGATTAACCATATCAAAGATTTCATACCCCTCATCTTTTAGCTCCTTGATTTGCTGGGCTGCAGAAATTTTTTCATCTTCAGGACAGGGTTCCATCATGTATTCGCGTTGAATTTCGGGTTTACATCCAAAAGCTAAAATTGTCAAACTAATTACTAAATACTTCATATCATGTCATTTTTGTTGCTTAGAAATAGACTGTTTTTTTAAAGATACACAGTGCACTAAATTTACCATTCGGTAAATGGTTTTTTGCTCAATTGTGAGTTATAATATTTGATGTTTCCCGTTACTTCTTCACCAAGCCAGAATGGTTTAATAAAGCTTTCATTTTCATTGCTAAGTTCAATTTCTGCAATCACCAACCCTTTATTTTTTTCTAAAAACACATCAATTTCAAACACGTGACTTCCTGATTTTACTTCATACCGTATCTTATCAATTACACCTTCTTCGCATACTGCTAATAAGGCTTCCGCTTCTTGAACCGAAATTTTGCGTTCCCACTCAAAACGAGTGGTACCTTCGGTATTTGATCTGCCTTTTACGGTTATAAACCCCTCCTCTCCTTTAATTCTTATCCGAACGGTTCTGTCTGGATGCGTATTTAAAAACCCCTGCACGATTCTTTTTTCTGAAAATGCTTCCATTTTAAAAGCTTCAGAAATCACCAGAAATTTACGTTCGATTTCAATCATATTTATCCCTTGCACAGGCATGGGTCATTTTACTTATTACCTAAATCCTTTATTTTATCTGAAGCTATTCTCTTTTCAGAAAAACCATCTTTACTTACTCGCAACATTGCTCTGGCAATTGTATCGGGTTCAATCATCTTGTACTGTTTCGGTATTAAAAAGCCAAAAGTGCCCATCGCAATTTGTGCCAACCGCTCCCCTAGTCGTTTTTCATCTCTATCGCCACCGATTAAGGAAGGCTGAAAAATATACGTGTTTTTAATTCCTTGAGCGAGCACATCACGTTCCATTTCGCCTTTTACTTTATTGTAAAAAGTACTGCTGTTAATATTCGCTCCCATAGCCGAGATCACTTCAAAGATTTCAATTTCGTTTTGTTTGGCAATCTTTGCTGCTGTTACAGGAATCCCGTAATCAATTTTTTTGTAGGTTTCTTTATTAGGTGTCTTTGCCTTTGTGGTTCCAATACAGCAAAACACAACATCGCCTTTAAACGCTTCAGAAAATGCTTCTAACTCGAACATATCGCCCAGGTGTTCTTCAATTTTTGGATGTTCTTTTTCACAGGAGCTTCTTCCAAAAATGATAATTTTTCCGAAGTCCTCATCCTGAAGAAGATAATCTAACAAAATACCTCCTGTCAATCCTGTTGCTCCTAATAGTATGGCTGTTTTATTCATAATTGAGAATAAAGATACTATTTTTAAAGGATGGAAAACGAGCTTCCTATTCGTAAAATTATTCATGTAGACATGGATGCCTTTTATGCGTCTGTAGCACAATTGGATGACCCTACGCTACGTGGTAAGGCGATTGCGGTAGGCGGTGGAGGTTCGCGTGGTGTGGTAAGTGCGGCAAGTTATGAAGCTCGTAAATTTGGAGTGCGCTCGGCTATGAGTGGTGTATTGGCTAAAAAATTATGCCCACATTTAATTTTTGTACGAACCGATTTTGAACGATACAAAGAGTTTTCAGATACAATTAGAAAGATCTTTTTTGAATATACAGATCTGGTTGAGCCCCTTTCACTGGATGAAGCCTATCTGGATGTGACCGAAAACAAAAAAGGAAATCCGAGCGCCAGTTTGATTGCATTAGAAATTCGGAATAAAATAAAAGAAAAAACGGGTTTGAATGCTTCGGCAGGAATTAGTATCAATAAGTTTATTGCAAAAGTAGCAAGTGATATCAATAAGCCCAACGGACAAAAAACCATACCGCCAGAAGAGGTGTTAGATTTTTTGGAACAACTAGACGTTAAAAAATTCTACGGGGTGGGAAAGGTGATGAAAGAAAAAATGTACCGCCATGGTATTTACACTGGGAAAGATTTAAAAGGAAAATCGATGGAGTATCTTCAAGAGCACTTCGGAAAGAGCGGCGCGTATTATTATCATATTGTTCGTGGTATCCACACTAGTAAAGTTAAGCCTGAGCGTACCCGAAAATCGCTGGCTGCCGAACGTACTTTTTCTGAAAATATCTCCAGCGAGATTTTTATGCTGGAACGCCTTGAGGAAATCGCTGCAGAAGTAGAGCGCCGATTAAAAAAAAGCAAAGTCGCTGGCCGAACTATCACCCTAAAAATTAAATACCGTGATTTTACATTACAAACTCGTAGTAAAACGCTTCCGTTGTATATCGCAAGTAAAGAATTAATTATGGAGCATGTTAAAGATTTGTTATTCCAAGACGAAATGTCCGAGTCGGTACGTTTATTGGGTATAAGCATGTCAAACCTCAACAATGAAGCTCCTAAAAAGAAAGAGTTTCCGAAGGAAAAAAGCATTGACGTACAACTAAAACTTGATTTTTAATTCCTATGATTTGAAACTACTTTTTTATTCATCTTAAAACCCTTTCCATTATGAAAAAAGTAGCCTTTTCAATCGTAGCTCTTGCAATCCTAACCCTATTCACGGCTTGCAAAAATGAACAAACCGAAACTCCAACAGAAGAAACCAAAGAACTTGCCGTAAACGACAGCCCTGTTGAAACAACCGAAACCTATCTCTATGTGACGGCTCCCAGCGGATTGACCCTGAGAGAACACAATAATCTAAATAGTGAGAAACTAGCCGTTATGCCTTATGGCACAAAGCTAAAAGTGATTGTGTCTGAAACAGAAAACACTATGAATGTTGGCGGGATTGACGGCGGAATGAATAAGGTGGAATATAATCATAAAACAGGTTTTGCCTTTAACGGATTTCTCTCCAAATTCTTTCCACCAGAAAGAGATATGAAAGCGAAGATGTATGTAGCAGATCTTCAGAAAAAGTTTCCGGAGGCATCCTATACTGAAAGTACTGGTGGAACGGCTAGTAAGCCTACCAATTCTGAAACTGTTATTTTACCAACACAAAACTGGCATGAAGCCTTTTACATAGCACAAAAGCTATACGATATTCCTTCATCATTTTCATTTCCCAATCCAAAAGGACGCGATGCTCAGACGATTCAAAACAGCAATAAACCTGAAGCTATATTTTTAAGTGATTTACAAATTGAACGAATTGACAACAATCTTGATAAAATTGCATATGTTCAAGCAGGAACAGGGTATGGAAGCAGCGTGACACTTACCAAGCAAGATAATACTTTGAAAATTGTATATAGCTATGTAATTGAATAAGTTATTTTATCAAATAAATCCAAATTTTAATCCTCTCTGATCTAGACATAGAGAGGATTTTTTAATTTACTTGGCTTACTCGTAACGTATTCACCATCCCTTTATCTACAATAGGCATGGCGGCAAGATTAATTAAATAATCCCCTTTTTCTACAAATCCCTGTTCGTGAGCAATACGATTTACATCATCTACTGTTTCGTCTGTACTCACAAATTTGTCATAGTAAAAGGACTTTACGCCCCACAATAAATTGAGACGAGACAATATCCTCTTATTGCTTGTATACACTAAAATATGTGCGTCTGGACGCCATGCAGAGATCTGGAAAGCCGTGTACCCACTATTCGTTAACGTACAAATTGCCGTGGCTTTAATTTCGTTTGCCATCAATGCTGCATGATAACAAATAGATTTTGTAATATATCTATTGGTTCTCACATGTGGCGGTTCCTGTGGCACGTGAATTAGATCACTATTCTCTACATTTTTACAAATATCTGCCATTACTTTAATTACCTCCACAGGATATTTCCCTACCGAAGTTTCGCCAGAAAGCATCACAGCATCTGCCCCATCCATAACAGAGTTTGCTACATCATTTACTTCGGCTCTGGTGGGCGTTAATGAAGTGATCATCGTCTCCATCATCTGTGTTGCAATAATTACAGGTATTCTGGCACGTTTTGCAGTTAATACCAATTCTTTTTGAATCAACGGAACTTCTGCAGCAGGCACCTCTACGCCCAGATCACCGCGCGCGACCATCAATCCGTCGCAATAAGCTACAATTTTTTCGATGTTAGCAACTGCTTCAGGCTTTTCAATTTTTGCAATAATGGGTATTTTATATTCGCTATGTGCTTCGATAAGTGCTTGTAATTCTTTTAAATCTTCAGCATGGCGCACAAAGGATAGTGCGATCCAATCAACCTCAAGAGAAACAGCAAATATGGCGTCTTCCTTATCTTTTTCAGTAAGGGCAGGCAAAGAAATATTGGTGTTGGGAAGGTTTACTCCTTTACGTGATCGTAAAGGTCCTCCTTGAATAACTTTTGTTTTTACTTCTTTTTTTCCATCTGTAGAAAGCACTTCAAACATTAGCTTTCCATCGTCTAATAAAACCCTTTCTCCAGCTTTGACATCTTTTGGAAAATTGTCATAATTCATATACACTTTTTTGGCGGTGCCTTCAAATTCTGCTCCAGTGCAAAATGAAATTTTATCTCCAGGGCTTACCACGACCTCGTCTTTCATGATTCCAACGCGAAGTTTGGGTCCCTGTAAATCTGCCAGAATTGCAACTGAGGTTCCCAATTCATCTCCTAACTTTCGGATCATGGAAACCTTTTTTTTCACCCCTTCATAATCGGCATGAGAAAAGTTTATCCGAAACACGTTGACTCCTTCGAGGATCATTTGCTTCAGAATTTTTTTATCGTCGGTTGCTGGGCCTAAAGTGGCTACTATTTTTGTTTTCTTTTGTATGGGCATTTAATCAAAAATTAAATTGTGGCTACTTTTGATAGCCTCTTTATGTATAGAATATGCAGATATTATCTGCTGAATGTCATTTAATTGGGCAACAATCTTCTTTTCTGAAACAACTCCTCTTTCAGATATAATTTTCAGAAAAAAATCAACTTTCTTGTATTCTGGAAGCAGATAGGTCGTGACAACTTCCTCTTGAATTTCATTTCCAAAAAGACTTCCGCTACTAGAAGTATGAGCCATCGCAGATTTGTGCTTATTGGCAACCAGAAAATAGGTTGTGTAATTCGTGTGGTTTTCAAATTCAAAAAGCGGAAACGATATGTCTAATCCATTTTCTGAAAAGTCTAAATCCACATTACGTCGATGCAATTGTAAAGATAGTTGTTTATTAAGCAAGTATGCCATTTTATAAGCTTCCTCACTACAATGGATGGCTATGAGCGAAAATTCTTCTCCCAAATCATCATCTAATATCAGCTTGTGGTTTGCCATTTATAAACTTTAACTGGCAATAAAAATAGGCATTGTTACGTGAAGGAATGTAAAATCAATATAAATTTTTAGGAAAATAACCTCCTCTATTCTGCTTGCTTGATATCCTTATTGATTGTTGGTTGTAGCTTAAAATAAGCTCTTTTCGCAGCCCGTTCTTCTGCTTTCTTTTTTGAAGTAGCCCTTGCCTTAGCAATAACCTTATCTTCAAAAAGCAACTTTACAGCAAAATGTTTTAGAGAGTCATTGCCCGTATCTTCGTAAATAGAAAATTTAAATCTAATTTTATGCTTTTGACACCACTCTATCACAAGACTTTTATAACTTATTATTTTACCTTCTAGTTTTTCAATATCCACATAGGGTTTGATCACTCTTTTATGAATAAACTTTTCACAAAAAGGAAAACCTCTGTCCAAGTAGATAGCTCCTACCAATGCTTCAAATACATTCCCGTGGATATTACTTCCAAACTGCTTTGTAGGTATGGATGTTTTCACCAATTTTATTAGGTTTAAATCTCTTCCTAGTTCATTTAGATGTTCTCTGCTCACCACTTTAGAACGCATCTTAGTAAGGTATCCTTCATTACCTCCAGGAACTTCTTTAAATAAATGTGAAGCGATCACAGCACCTAGCATTGCATCTCCCAAAAATTCTAAGCGTTCGTAGTTCTGAGAGTTTCCTTCTCTGTCTTTTTCATTAGTAGAGCGATGGGTAAAAGCCTCAACATAGATAGAGATATCCTTAGGCTTAAAGCCTAAGATCTTTTTAACTGCTAAAAAAAAATCCCCGTCCTGTGCAGGGCGGGAATTAAATATGTTCTTAATTGAAGCCATATACTACATGAGTGTTAGGCATCTATTTTTTTGAATAGTACGCAAGCGTTGTGACCGCCAAATCCAAATGTATTACTCATGGCAACGTTAACTTCTCGCTCTTGCGCTTTGTTTAGGGTAAGGTTCAACGACGGATCGATGTTTTCATCTACTGTAGTATGATTAATTGTTGGGGGCACCATACTGTTTTGCATAGCCAGAATGGAAGCAATTGCTTCAATGGCTCCTGCTGCTCCCAGTAAGTGGCCTGTCATAGACTTGGTAGAGTTGATGTTAATTGTGTTGGCGTGTTTGCCAAAAATTGCACTAATTGCTTTTAATTCTGCTACATCGCCCAGAGGTGTTGAGGTGCCATGTGTATTTATAGCATCTACTTCGCTGGCGTCAATTCCGGCATCTTTTAAACAATTAAGCATCACACGTTCTACTCCAATTCCGTCAGGATGGGGAGCCGTCATATGATAAGCATCACTTGACATTCCGCCTCCAATAACTTCACAATATATCTTAGCGCCACGCGCTTTTGCATGTTCGTATTCTTCGAGTATTAATGCGCCTGCACCTTCTCCTAAGACAAACCCATCACGAGTAGCATCAAAAGGTCTTGAAGCTGTTTCGGGACTTTCATTAAGTGTCGAAAGTGCATGCATTGCATTAAATCCTCCTACACCAGCTTTGGTTACTGCGGCTTCACTTCCTCCAGTCACAATAATATCACAAGTTCCTAGACGTATATAATTTAAAGCATCAATCATAGCATTGGCAGACGAAGCACAAGCAGAAACTGTTGTATAGTTAGGCCCCATAAAACCATGCTTGATAGAAATATTACCTGGTGCAATATCTGCTATCATTTTAGGGATAAAGAAGGGGTTGAAACGTGGTGTTCCATCCCCTTCTTGAAAGTTTATTACCTCATCTTGAAACGTCTCAATACCTCCAATACCTGCTCCCCAGATAACACCAACTCGAAATTTATCTACTGAATCGAGGTCGATACCAGCATCATCAATGGCTTCTGTACTGGAAACCATGGCGTATTGAGCAAACCTGTCTAATTTTCGGGCTTCTTTACGATCAAAATGTTGTAATGGATCAAAGTTCTTGATCTCACAAGCGAATTTAGTTTTGAACTTTTCGGTATCAAAATAAGTAATAGGGGCACAACCGCTCCTTCCATTTTTAAGTCCATCCCAGTATTCTTGGATGTTATTACCGATGGGGGTTAGGGCTCCTAAACCTGTTACTACAACTCGCTTTAATTCCATAAAGAAGTAGTTTTATTTTGCTTCTTCTATGTATGAAACCGCTTGACCTACAGTAGCTATATTTTCAGCTTGATCGTCTGGGATTTGAATATCAAATTCTTTTTCAAATTCCATAATAAGCTCTACCGTATCCAGTGAGTCTGCTCCTAAGTCGTTTGTGAAGCTCGCTTCGTTTACAACTTCGTTTTCGTCTACACCTAATTTATCTACGATAATAGCTTTTACTCTTGATGCAATGTCTGACATAATCTTTTGTTTTAAATTTTAATTAAGTGGCAAAAATAAAATATTTTAATTGAATAAACCATTTTAAACACAAAATGTGAAACCAATTTAAACATTTTTAGCCGAAGTCAAAACCCTTTGCCTTACTTTTGTTTATTATTAATTAAGTTGACTTCTGTGAAACTCCCAAAGAAATGTGATTAATATGAAGAAGCGCATTGTGATATTTGCTTCGGGTAGCGGTACCAATACTCAAAACGTGATTCAATACTTTCAGCAATCAAAAACTGCTGAGGTTGTTCTCGTCCTCACAAACAAGAAGGATGCCAAAGTACTAGAACGAGCAAAATCTCTTAACACAAAGGCATTGTGGTTTACCAAAGAACAACTGTTTTCTGAAAACACGGTGCTTAAATTACTAAAAGCAGCACAACCTGACCTTATAGTACTCGCCGGTTTTTTATTAAAATTTCCAGAATCGATTCTGAAACAATTTCCAGATAAAGTCATTAATATACATCCTGCACTCCTTCCAAAATATGGAGGAAAAGGCATGTACGGACATCATGTACATAAAGCAGTTGTTGATAATAATGAAGCTGAAACTGGAATAACCATTCACTTTGTAAATGAAAAATACGATGAGGGTGCAATTATCTTTCAGAAAAAAGTAGCTTTAAATACTACTGAAACACCCAGTACTGTCGCTAAAAAAGTGCATTCCTTAGAATATGAGTGGTTACCTAAAATAATAGAAAAAGTGTTAGAAGGCACCATTATTACAAAATTATAATATAAAATAGTCCTATGAAAGCAACTCCAGAACATCATGAGCGAGTAGCAAAGCTTACTTTTGCCTCTGTGTACCCACATTATGTCACAAAAGTTGAGAAAAAAGGGAGAACAATTGAAGAGTTACTCCAAGTAATAGAATGGCTGACAGGTTTTGATGAAAAAAAATTAGAACAACTTATAGAAGAGAACGTAACATTTAAAGAATTTTTTGAGAAGGCTACTTTGCATCCTAATGCACAGCAGATAAAAGGAGTGATTTGTGGATATCGCATTGAAGAACTTGATAACGAAATAACAAGGCAAGTACGATATCTCGATAAAGTAGTAGATGAACTAGCAAAAGGAAGGAAGATGGAGAAGATATTGAGAAACAATTGATAACAGAGTGGTATTCAATGCGGGATAAGATGTCTGTATCAAAATTTGTCTCAGTAGAATGAGGCAAAAATGAGAGTAAGACGGATGGCAAAACAAAAATATTATGTTGTTTGGTATGGAAACCCAGCTGGAATCTATGACAGCTGGAATAAATGCAAAAAGGCGATTGCAGGTGTTTCTGGCGCCCAGTATATGAGTTTTGAAACCCTAAAGGAAGCTAAAGCTGCCTATGATAGAGAATATAGAGACTATAAGGGTAAAGGATCTTCAAAAAAGAAGCGGACTTTAACACCTTTAGAAAAAGCCAAATTTGGGGAGCCTAATTTATATAGTATTTCTGTAGATGCAGCCTCCAGTGGTAATCCTGGCAAAATGGAATACCGTGGGGTTGATACACAAACTAAAAAACAGCTTTTTCACCAAGGACCATTTTTGCAGGGGACTAATAATGTTGGAGAATTTCTGGCACTTGTACATGGTATCGCCTTTTTGAAAAAAAAAGGAAGTGACCGAATTATTTATAGCGACAGTCGCATTGCGATGGGTTGGGTAAAAAAGAAAAAATGCAATACGAAGTTAAAGCAAACGGCAAAAAATAAACCCCTTTTTGAACTCATAGCAAGGGCCGAGCATTGGCTAAAAAATAATCCCTACAAAACCGTAGTGGTTAAATGGGAAACCAAAGCTTGGGGAGAAATTCCTGCCGATTTTGGAAGGAAATAATTCCTACTTCGTAATAATTCTGTGAGCACGACAGTAAGACATAGCTCACATATTAGCTATGATATTTTAAAAGTCTTTCCTAAATACAAACATATTTTGAATGATTATAAAATTGTAAATTTGCATTTCAAAATTTTCAGAATATATGAGTAAACTTGTAATTGTTGGAACCGTAGCCTTTGATGCCATTGAAACTCCGTTTGGGAAAACCGATAAAATTCTAGGTGGCGCAGCCACTTATATAGGATTGTCTGCAAGTCAGTTTAATACAGACAGCGCTATAGTCTCTGTCGTTGGAGGAGATTTCCCTGAAGCAGACATTGCAATGCTTCAAAATAAGGGGATTAATATGGAAGGTCTTGAAATCATTAAAGATGGAAAAACTTTTTTCTGGAGTGGTAAATATCATAATGATATGAACTCTAGGGACACTCTAATAACTGAACTCAATGTACTAGAAAATTTTGATCCTAAAGTTCCTGCTGAATATAGAAATGCCGAAGTTGTGATGTTAGGAAATTTACACCCTATGGTTCAGATGGGTGTCATCAACCAAATGAAGAATCCGAAAATGGTGGTTCTGGATACTATGAACTTCTGGATGGATGTAGCTTTAGAAGACCTCAAAAAGGTAATCTCAAAAGTGGATGTTATTACAATCAATGATGAAGAGGCACGTCAGCTATCTGGAGAATATTCTTTAGTAAACGCTGCAAAGAAAATAATGACTATGGGACCTGCATATGTAGTCATAAAAAAAGGAGAGCACGGTGCTCTGTTATTTCATGAAAACAAGATGTTTTTTGCACCAGCATTACCTCTTGCCGAGGTTTTTGATCCCACAGGGGCCGGCGACACTTTTGCTGGTGGTTTTACTGGATATTTAGCTAAAACCGGAACTTATAGTTTTGAAAATATGAAAAGAGCAATAATTTATGGTTCCTGCTTAGCCTCTTTTTGTGTTGAGAAATTTGGAACAGAACGCATGCAACATTTGAAGAAAGAGGAAGTCAATAAGCGCTTACACGAATTTAAAAGCTTGACACAATACGATATCGAATTAACATAACACAGCGCCCTGAATTTTCGGGGCGTTTTTTGTTGAACTTAGCTACCTTTGGGTAGAATTAAAATAGATCTAGATCTAAACAGTTAAAAAGTTCCCGACTCTTCGGGTATGTACAATGAGTGACGCTTTAAAACACGAATGTGGAATTGCTTTAGTACGATTGCTAAAGCCTTTAGAATTCTATAAAGAAAAGTATGGAACTGCATTTTATGGAGTTAATAAAATGTATCTCATGATGGAGAAACAGCATAACCGCGGTCAAGATGGTGCCGGGTTTGCCAGCATTAAACTCGATGTAACTCCAGGAGATCGATATATAAGTCGAATTCGTTCCAATCAATCTCAGCCCATACAGGATATTTTTGCTCAAATTAATGAACGTATCAATGCTGAGTTTACAGCGCATCCTGGTTTAAAAGATGACGTAGCACTTCAAAAAAAATTAATCCCCTACATAGGCGAATTGTTTCTTGGGCATGTTCGCTACGGAACCTTTGGCGGAAATAGTGTCGAAACCGTTCACCCATTTTTACGAACCAATAACTGGATGCATCGTAATTTAATCATTGCCGGCAATTTTAACATGACCAATACAACCGAGTTATTTGATAACTTGATCAAACTTGGTATGCACCCAAAAGAAAAAGCCGATACGATTACGGTGATGGAAAAAATTGGACATTTTCTTGATGATGCCGTGCGTAAATTATACAAACAGGCAAAGAAAAAAGGACTCAGCAAAATTGAAGCTTCTCCTTATATCATAGAAAATTTGAATCTTTCAAAAATTTTAAAGAAGTCGGCTAAAAACTGGGACGGCGGCTATGCGATGGCAGGATTGTTAGGACATGGTGACGCCTTTGTTCTACGGGACCCTGCTGGAATTAGACCAGCATTTTACTACAAAGATGATGAGGTGATTGTAGTTGCTTCGGAAAGGCCTGTAATACAAACTGTATTTAATGTTCCTTTCGAAAATGTAACAGAGCTTCCTCCAGGTAATGCCTTATTAATGCGTAAGGATGGCACCATGAATATTTCAGAAATTCTAACGCCTTTGGAAAAAAAATCGTGCTCTTTTGAGCGCATTTATTTCTCTCGCGGAAGTGATGCTGAAATTTACCAAGAGCGAAAAGAATTAGGACGCCTCATTATGCCTAAAGTACTTAAAGCGATTAATCACGATACCGAAAACACTGTATTTTCTTTTATTCCAAATACTGCTGAAACTTCTTTCTACGGAATGCTAGACGCAGCTCAAAATGAATTGAATAAACAAAAAAATGAGGCTATTTTAAAAGAAGCAGGAAACTTGACTGAAGAGCGATTGCTTCAAATACAATCACATAAAGTTCGAACCGAAAAAATAGCCATTAAAGATGTAAAATTACGCACCTTTATCACAGATGATAGTAGTCGGGACGATTTGGTTGCCCATGTATACGACGTTACTTATGGAGTTGTCAAACCAAGTGACAATCTTGTAATTATTGACGATAGTATTGTTCGGGGAACAACGTTAAAGAAAAGTATTTTAAAAATGCTGGACAGATTGAACCCGAAACAGATCGTTGTTGTTTCATCTGCACCACAAATTAGGTATCCAGATTGTTATGGGATTGATATGGCTCGACTGGAACATCTTGTTGCCTTTAATGCAGCATTAGAATTACATAAAGACAGAGGTACGGCTTCAATTATCGAAGAGATCTATCAAAAATCCAAGGCACAAATAGGAACGGCAGATACAGAGATCATTAATCATGTAAAAGAATTATATGAACCTTTTACAGATGAAGAAATTTCAGATAAAATTGCCGAGATCATTTCTGAAGAAACTATTAAAGCGAATGTAAAACTCATATTCCAGTCTGTAGATGACCTTCACAAGGCATGCCCTAAAAATCTTGGTGATTGGTATTTTACAGGTAATTATCCTACTCCTGGAGGCAACAGAGTTGTGAATCAAGCGTATATCAATTTCTATGAGGGCAACCCTGAAAGAGCCTACTAAAATGTTAAATTTCCAATTATTTTAAGGAAAAGATGTCTTTAATCGAAGATAAAAACCACTTTATCCAAAAGTAGGAAAAATCGGAATTTCATACTGAATTATATCCTATATTTGATACATACCATAAGCATAAGTAGGTTAAGTTCATGGTAAGATTTGGGGCAAAAAAGGTAAACGACTTGTTTACCTTTTTTATTTGTTTTAAATCGAAAAGATGCTGAGAATTAAAGAATTGTAAGACTCATTTCATTTAGTTTTATTCAAAAATATAGTGTTTTGGTCCAAATCTCTACTAATTAAATAGACTAAAACTATCCAAAAGGAACTTTTTAACGAATAAACAGGTCGTTAGTCTAAAAGTTTGTGTAGCAATTAATTTATCTTCTATATTTGATATATACCATAGCATAAGTAGGTTAAGTTCATGGTAAGATTTGGGGCAAAAAAAGGTAGGTGCTAACCTGCCTTTTTTTATGCGCCAAAGTCTGGGGTGGTGAGCGTAGCGAACCGTTTTATCTCATTAAGTGCTTTTTGCCTTTTTAAACGATACGAAGTGGCAATCGTAACTAGACGATTATTTATTCATTGCACTTGTTAACCTTTTACATCAAAGTCTGGGGTGGTGAGCGTAGCGAACAGTTTTATCTCATGAAGTGCTTTTTGCCTTTTTATACGATACGAAGTGGCAACAGCAACAAGACGATTATTCATTCATTGTACTTGTTAACCTTTTTATGAATTACATCTAGGCGTGGCGAATTTGTAGCGTAACGAATGCGTTCTTTTTAATTGATACCAACAAAGCTAATAGGAAAGCCGTTTTCAAATTCTTTTATTTTTCTTCAGACACTTTAAAACTATCGTATAATCACAAAATAAAAAAGACCTTACTGTGCAGTAAAATCTTTTTTATTTTATATGTAGTTTGCTACTTATTTTTTTGAATAGCGAGCCCCTACTTCTTCCCAGTTAATTACATTAAAAAATGCTTCAACATAATCTGGACGCTTGTTTTGATAATTAAGATAATATGCGTGCTCCCAAACATCAAGTCCTAAAATAGGAGTTCCTCCACAACCTACACCAGGCATTAAAGGATTGTCTTGATTAGGACATCCACAAATATCTAAAGAGCCATCTTCTTTGACGCATAAAAATGCCCATCCAGAACCAAATTGACCCTTTGCGGTTTCAGAAAACTTTTCTTTAAAATCTGCAAATGAGTTAAATGAGCTATTGATCGCTTTGGCTAAATCTCCACTAGGCTCTCCTCCTCCATTTGGCGACATAATTTCCCAAAATAAACTATGGTTGTAAAACCCACCTCCGTTGTTTCTAACCGCTTTATTTTCCATATCCAGATTAATCAGAATATTTTCAATGGTTTTACCTTCCAGGTCAGTTCCTTCAATTGCATTGTTAAGCTTGTCTGTATATCCTTGATGGTGTTTCCCATGATGAATCTTCATGGTTTTCTCATCTATATGTGGTGCTAATGCATCATAATCATACGGTAATTGTGGCAGTTTAAATGACATAATTTTTATTTTTTAAGTTATTTATTCAGTTTTAAGTAGCTCAAAAATAATCATTAACATTCCCAAAATGTGTTATAGAATTTATAAGATTTTGATAGTTGTATAGATAATTTTGATATTCCTACTAAGACCGTTGATTTTTAATTATTTTAGTAAAAACAATTGTTTTGCTTAACACTCAAGTTCCTTTTACTATTTATAACGCCTCTGCGGGAAGTGGTAAGACCTATACACTGGTCAAAGAATACTTAAAACTGATACTAACTCCAGCTTCAGAAGGAGCCTATAAAAACTTACTTGCTATTACCTTTACTAATAAAGCTGTAGCCGAAATGAAACAACGTATCATTTCTAATCTCGTTTCATTTTCAGAAACAAAATCATTACATGAGCCTTCACAAATGCTAATGGCTCTTGCCGAAGAAACCAACCAGGATATTCCACAGATTCACGAGAAATCCATTCGCGTCCTAAAACACTTACTGCATCATTATGCAAGTTTTAGTGTGGATACCATTGACCGATTTAACCACCAGCTCATCCGTACCTTCGCAAGGGACCTAAAGCTGCCAACTAACTTTGAGGTTACACTAGACACACAACAATTGCTAACAGAAGCTGTCGATTCATTACTGAGCAAAGCCGGTGAAAGTCCTGAAATTACTAAAGTCCTTCTGGATTTTGTATTGGAGAAAACAGACGACGAACGCTCCTGGGATATCGCCCGCGATATTGTAAAAGCCTCAGAAATACTGTTTAATGAAAATGAAGCACCTCATGTCGAAAAATTAAAAGGTAAATCATTAGCCGACTTTAAAGCCTTTTCAAATGCCCTTCGGAAAAAAATAAAGGCATTGGATGCTGAAATTTCAGAAAAAGCAAAAGATGTTTTATCTACAATAGAATTTGAGGGGTTAGAACGATTACATTTTAGTAGTGGCTACTTTTTTGACCATTTTATAAAACTGAAGGAAGGTAGAACTGATATCAACTTTAAAACAAAATGGATTACCTCTATTCATGAAAAACCACTCTATTCTGGAAAAGTACAGAAAAGTACACCAGAGATTGCATCCATAATCGACACACTAACTCCTAATTTTATTCTGAAAGTTAAGGAAACAAAAGAAGCTTTACTTCAAAAAAAACTATTTACAAACGCACTGCGAAATCTCGTGCCGCTTTCGGTCTTAAATATGGTTCAAAAAGAAGTAGAAGTTATTAAAGAAGAAAAGAATGTACTTCCTATTGCCGAGTTTAATGCCCTTATTAATAAAGAAATTAAAAATCAGCCAGCTCCTTTTATCTATGAACGATTGGGGGAACGCTATCGCCATTTTTTTATTGACGAGTTTCAAGATACCTCACAGATGCAATGGGAAAATTTAATTCCGTTGATAGACAACGCGCTTTCACAACAAACTCAGGAGGGCGAGACGGGATCACTCCTTTTGGTAGGTGATGCCAAGCAATCTATTTATCGCTGGCGTGGCGGTTTGCCTGAACAATTTATTGATTTGTATCATGAAAATGGTCCGTTTACAGCAACCATTCCCAGTATAGAAAACCTGCCCACCAACTATCGGAGTTTTTCTGAAATTGTTCAATTTAACAACACCTTCTTTAGCCATATTGCCACCTATTTTGGAAACGCAGAACATCAGGAATTATATCAGGTGGGCAATAACCAACACCTCAATAAAAAAGAAACAGGCTATGTTCAGATTGAGTTTGTGGAAACCGAAAACAGGGCAAATAAAGACGACTTATATACCCAGAAAGTACACCAATGTGTTTTGGAAGCCAGGGCAAACAAATTTGAGTATCGTGACATCTGCATTCTTACACGTAGCAAAAAAGACGGCGTTGTTTTAGGGCAGTATTTATTAGAAAATAACATCCCAGTCATTTCACAAGAAACCTTGTTACTGCAATCTTCTGCCACCGTATGCTTTTTAATGAATATGATTACTTTAAGTTGTTTCCCCGAAAATGATGAAATTAAAATTAAAGTACTTGATTTTTTATACGACTTCGGAACGTTTTCAGTTGAAAAGCATCCCTTTTTAGATGCAGGTTTAAAAGCATCAGATTTTTCAGAATTTCTTACAGGTTATAATATTCTCCTCGATTTTAAAGAAATAACAGCTGTTTCTATATATGAAGCTTGTGAATACGTCATTCGGCAGTGTAAGTTAAACGAGAATCCAGATGCCTTTCTGTTTGGTTTCTTAGATTTTGTGTATGATTTTGAACTGCAGCCACAAACAAATAAACTTTTATTTTTAGAGCATTGGGAAGCCAAGAAAGATTCTGCTTCTATTGCAGCCAGCGAACAGTTAAATGCTGTGCAATTGATGACCATTCATAAAGCCAAGGGTCTGGAATTCCCAGTGGTGATTTTTCCTTATGCCAATGTAAATATCTATAAAGAAATTGAAGCCCGAACCTGGTTTCCTCTTGATGAAAGTACATTTGCATTTGAGGAAGCCCGCATCCATTATAACAAAGAGGTAGCCGAATATGGTCCTGTAGGCGAGGCTATGTTTACTGCGCGCCAAAACACATTAGAACTTGACGCATTTAATTTGCTGTATGTGACCTTAACGCGTCCTGTTGAACAGTTGTATATTATTGCTGAAAAACCTTCAAAAGTTTCGGCAGAATCACCTAAAAATTTTACCGATTTGTTTGTTTCGTATCTTCAGTCGGTGAGTCATTATTCTGAAGATTCTCTCGTTTATTCCTTCGGAAAGCAACACGAAAAGCAGTCTGTTACCGCTTCCGAAATACTAGAAAAAAACACTCCAACAATGTTATCTTCGGCCTTGGAAGAACATACTATCTCCATAGTAACTGCTGAAGCATCGCTATGGGATACTGAAGCTTCAATAGCAATTGAACAGGGAAATTTATTGCATGATACTATGGCAATGATTTACACAAAAGAAGATGCTACGACTGTACTTTCGGCATTAAAAGAAAGAAGTATAGTTTCTCAAGTTAGTTTTGAAAAACTGGAAGAGACGATCCATGCAATTATTTCTCACCCAGAACTGCGCGCATTGTTTGAAACTTCAGAAAAAATAATCAATGAGCGAGATATTATTACTGAAGACGGAATGTTGTTACGACCAGACAGATTAAATATTCATGATGACAATACAGTGACCATTCTTGATTATAAAACCGGAGATCTCAACATACGACATGCAGATCAAATTAATAGGTATGCAATAGCTTTGGAAGCGATGGGATTTAAAGTGGCTAAAAAAGTAATAGTCTATGCCCATTCCCGCGAGTTAGTAATAAATAAAGTATAAATTTGTCATATTAAATAGTATTATATGTACGGAAAGATAAAACAACACCTTGAACAGGAACTACAGGAAATAAAAGATAACGGACTTTTTAAAAAGGAGCGAATTATAACCTCACCACAGGATGCGGTGATAAAAATTTCGACTGGCGAAGAAGTCATAAATTTTTGCGCAAATAATTACTTGGGATTATCGTCAAATAAGGAGGTGATCCAAGCAGCAAAAGATGTTATGGATACGCATGGTTTCGGAATGTCTTCGGTGCGTTTTATTTGTGGCACTCAAGATATCCATAAAACATTGGAAAAGAAAATTGCCGACTATTACCAAACGGAAGACACTATTTTATACGCTGCAGCCTTTGATGCGAATGGTGGTGTATTTGAACCTTTACTTGGACCAGAAGATGCGATAATTTCAGATTCTTTAAATCATGCTTCTATTATTGATGGCGTTCGTTTATGTAAGGCTGCTAGATACCGATATGAAAACAGTAATATGGAGGATCTCGAAAAGCAACTGATCGCAGCTAATGAAAAAGGTGCAAGGTTTAAAATTATTGTGACCGATGGTGTCTTCTCTATGGATGGTCTCGTTGCTCCGCTTGATAAAATTTGCGATCTGGCAGAGACCTACGACTCTTTAGTAATGATAGACGAATGCCATGCTACTGGATTTATTGGAGAAACTGGACGTGGGACTTTGGAGGAAAAAAATGTAATGGGTCGAATTGATATCATTACGGGAACCCTTGGTAAGGCGCTAGGGGGTGCTATGGGAGGTTATACTACGGGTAAAAAAGAAATTATTGAAATGCTTCGCCAACGTTCTCGCCCGTATTTATTTTCAAATTCTTTAGCGCCTGCTATTGTAGGTGCCTCTATTAAGGTATTTGAAATGCTGAGTTCGGATACGACACTAAGAGATACGCTAGAAAAGAACACCGCCTATTTTAAAAAAGGAATGAAAGAAGCAGGTTTTGATATAATTGATGGAGACTCTGCCATAGTTCCTGTTATGTTGTATGACGCAAAGCTTTCACAAACTATGGCAGACATGCTGCTGGAAGAAGGAATTTATGTCATAGGGTTCTTTTTCCCTGTCGTCCCAAAAGGAAAAGCTAGAATCCGTGTACAATTATCAGCAGCGCACACTAAAGAACATCTCGATAAAGCAATAGAAGCCTTTATAAAAGTAGGAAGACAATTAAACGTATTGTAGTTGTAGCGACCATAAATGCTGCTGCTCCCATTGTTATTTATGAAAAATTTAATAGATTTGCTTTTGTTAATAACAATTAAGAACTTACTTTTGTCTCATTAACACTTAAAAATTAAACAATCAAATATGAAACATCTTAACAGTATTTTAGTTGCTGCCCTCTTAGTAATTGGTGTAGGCGTAGCAAACGCTCAAGACGCGAATAACCCTTGGGCTTTTGAAATAGGTGTAAACGCAGTAGACGTTTACCCTGTAGGAATTGACGACAAAGGAAGACTTCCTTCAGTATCCGCAAACGGTGATAGGATTAAAGGAGAAATCTTTGATGAATATTTTAACATTAACGATCACTGGAATATACTTCCTTCTGTATCAAAAGTTGCAGTAAGCAGATACATTGGTAGTGGATTTGTTTTTACTGCTGCAGGTACTTTAAACGAAATTGATAAGCTTGGTGATGCAAGATCTGAAGATCTTACTTATTACGCTTTAGATGGTGAGATTGAATATAGCTTTAGAGATTTGATTAATGGTCCTGGTGGATGGTTTGATCCAACAATTGGTGTTGGTGGTGGTTACACTTGGGTTGATGAAATTGGATTTGGTACTGCAAACGGTATCGCTGGTATTAAATTCTGGTTTACTGAAAACTTTGCATTTAGCCTACAATCAACTTATAAATATGCATTTGAAGATTCTTACGGAATTCAGCACTTCCAGCACTCTGGTGGTGTAGTTATGAAATTTGGAGGAAAAGATACTGACGGTGACGGAATTTACGATAAAGATGACGAATGTCCAGAAACTCCAGGTTTACCTGAATTTAACGGATGTCCTGATACTGATGGTGACGGAATCGAAGATAGAAAAGATGCATGTCCAGAAACTCCAGGTTTAGCAGAATTTAACGGATGTCCTGATACTGATGGTGACGGAATCCCAGATCCTCAAGATGCATGTCCTACAGTTGCTGGTTTAGCTTCTATGAACGGATGTCCAGATGCAGATGGTGATGGTATCACTGATGCTGAAGATGAGTGTCCTAATGAAGCTGGTCCTAAGGCTAACAATGGTTGTCCTTACGAAGATAGAGACGGTGACGGTGTATTAGATAAAGATGATGAGTGTCCAGATGTTCCTGGTACAGTTGCAAACAATGGTTGCCCAGAGGTTACTGTTGAAATCATGCAACAATTAAACCAGTACTCTAAGACTATCTTATTCGATTATGATAAAGCGACTATTCGTCAAGAATCATACTCTGCATTACAGAGCATCGCAGATATCATGAAAGAATACCCATCTGCTAACTTCCACGTTGAAGGACACACAGATAGTAGAGGTAGTGACTCATATAACTTAGATCTTTCTAAGAGAAGAGCTGCATCGGTAATGACATACCTTACAACAAAAGGTATCCCAGCTGGAAGATTAACTTCTGAAGGATATGGTGAAAGCCGTCCAGTAGCTACTAACAATACAGCTGCAGGAAGACAAGAGAACAGACGTGTAGAAATTTCTTTAAAGAAATAAAAAACACACTAAATAAATAGTTTGAAACGCCTCCTTTTAGGAGGCGTTTCTTATTTTTAAGGTATGCTAACATTTCTTGAAGAGACTATTCAAAAGCTTACCTATCAATATGAAGATATTTCTTCACTTAAAATTATTGTTCCTAGTAAACGAGCTGGTGGATTTTTAAAAAATTACCTTAGAAAAGAATCGAAGATTACTACTTTCGTTCCCACCATTTTGAGTATTGAGGAGTTTATTCAAGAGATTTCTCAACTCGCTATCATCGATTCGACAGAGCTTATATTTAAAAGCTATGAAGCCTATTTACAAACTACTAGTTTTTCAGAAAAAGAAGACTTCGAATCCTACACGTCTTGGGCAAGTACTTTACTAAATGATTTTAATGAAGTGGACAGGTACCTCCTGGACCCTAAACAATTTTTTAGCTATTTGGGAAGTATTAAAACACTCGAAAAATGGAATGTAAAAGGTGAACAAACCGAGCTTATCAAAAATTATTTATCTTTTTGGGACAGCTTACTTGACTTTTATAACACTTTAATTAAAGCTCTAGAAAAAGAAGAAATAGGGCATCAAGGGCTTGTTTACAGAAAGGCTTCAGAAAAAATAGAAACCTATATCAAGCAGCAGCAAGGAACACCACATGTGTTTATAGGATTTAATGCGCTTAACAATGCCGAACAGCATATCATTCAAAAAATATTGGAAGATCACATTTCTTCAATTTTTTGGGATGCTGATTCTCACTTTCATGAAGACACTAAGCATAGCGCTTCTCTTTTTTTAAGACGCTATCTCAAGGAATGGACGTATTTTCAGAAGAACAAGCCTCAGTTTATCGCATCAAATTATAGTCAGGAAAAGAGCTTTAAAGTTATAGAGGTTCAAAAGAATATAGGACAAGCAAAATACGTAGGAGAAATTCTTTCAGAATATGATGCAGAGAAATTAGCAAATACAGCCGTCGTATTAGCAGATGAGAAGTTACTCATGCCAATTTTACATTCGCTACCTCCTAATGTAACATCGGTAAATATCACGATGGGTGTCTCTTTAAAAACATTTCCCATCACAACATTCTTCGAATTATTGCTCACACAGCACACAAGAAGTAACGATCTAATTTATTATAAAGATATATTCGCTTTGCTTTACCACCCTACGGCTTCTTTATTGGTTTCTGATCGTAAAAAAATAATTTCAGAAATTAATAAAACAAATTCTACACATCTTTCAGAAGCGCATATGTACGAAATCACAAATATTGATGATCTAGAGATTATTCGCCTCTTGTTTGGAGATTGGAAAGATAGGAGTGAGATCGCACTAGAAAAGTGCCTACATATAATTGAACTTCTGAAAGAAAGTCTCACTATTACTACAGTAGAAAAAGCAGCCCTATATCAATTATTAGAAATTTTTGAAAGAATTTCTGCATTGAACAAAACCTATTCTCACTTAAAATCGATTAAAACTATTCAAGGCCTTTTTTCAGAGTTGATTGCCTCAGCAACTTTAGATTTTAAAGGAGATGCATATGAAGGGCTTCAAATTATGGGGATTTTAGAAACCCGGGTCTTAGACTTTAAGAACATTATTATGACCTCTGTAAATGAAGGTGTATTGCCCACGGGAAAATCAAACGCTTCATTCATTACCTATGACTTAAAACAAACTTTTAAACTGCCTTTATATACAGAAAAGGACGCCATTTATACCTATCATTTTTACAGATTGCTCCATCGAACGAAAGAGATTGCACTAGTATATAATAGTCATTCTGAAGGATTGCACACGGGAGAGAAAAGTAGATTTTTACTGCAACTTGACCTTGAAAAACATCCAAATCATAGCTTGCAAAAGACAATAATAACCCCAAAAATATCCATTGCTCCTACTACTTTAAAAACAATTGCTAAAACCGAAGCTGTTGGCAAAAGACTACAGGAGATTGCCAGTAAAAAATTCTCTCCTTCTGCACTTACAAGCTATATTCGAAACCCTATGGACTTCTACTTTCAAAAGATTTTAGGAGTTCAAGAAGCAGATTTGGTAGAAGAAACAGTTGCTGCCAATACGCTAGGTACTATAGTACACGAAAGTTTAGAGACACTATATACTCCGTTTCTGGGGAAATTTATATTTGAAAAAGAACTTAAAGAACGAATGGCGCAAATCGACACCATTGTTCTCGAGCAATACAGAAAACATTTCAATAGCAACGGGGCGATAAAGGGTAAAAATCTACTCATATTTGAAGTAGCTAAGCGATATGTGTATAATTTTTTACGCTTTGAAATACATTGCGTACAAAATGGAGATCAAATCAAAATTCTTCAGTTAGAAAAAGAGATGGTGGTTCCAATTGACATTCCGTCAGTAGGCTTTCAGGTTAATTTAGGAGGAAACGTAGACCGCGTAGACGAATGTAACGGTGTTCTTCGCATCATTGACTACAAAACGGGACTTGTCAATCAAGGCGAGCTTGAGCTGGTCGATTGGCAAGATTTGACAGCAGACTACAAGTATAGCAAAGCATTTCAAGTACTTGCGTATGCAACGATGATGGAGCATACTTTTAAAGATTCCTATTGTGAAGCAGGCGTGATCTCATTTAAAAATTTAAGTAGCGGATTTTTGAAATTTGGAACTAAGGAAGCACCACGAGCACAAACTAAAAATCAAAAAATTACTTCGGAAACTATTGACATATTTAAAAATCACCTCGTAGAATTAATCATAGAAATCTGTGATCTTAACATTCCCTTTACCGAAAAAGAAATAACCTAACAATGCATATAGAAACGAATCTCGTCCTAGAAACTGAAGGTAAAAAACCTATTGTATATGATGTATATCACAATGGGGGCCATACGCCCAAACCTATTGTTATTTTTTGTCATGGATACAAAGGATTCAAAGACTGGGGAGCCTGGAATTTGGTGGCAGAGGAATTTGCTAAAAAAGAATTTTTCTTTTTAAAATTCAATTTTTCACACAACGGGGGCACTGTAGACCAACCTATAGATTTTCCAGATCTGGAAGCCTTTGCGCAAAACAATTATAGCAAAGAGCTAGAGAACCTAGAACGTATAATTAAGCATGTACAAACTGCCCAAAAATATGCGGATGATGCAGATGTCACAAATATATCACTCATTGGGCATAGTCGTGGAGGCGGAATTGTACTTATCAAAGCAGAAGAAAATAATGCCGTAAAAAGAGTGATCACATGGGCAGGTGTAAGTGATTATAAAGTACGTTTTAAAGAAGGAACTGAAGCTTTTAAAAAGTTTAAAGAAACCGGTAGAATGTTTGTAGAAAATGGACGAACCAAACAGCAAATGCCGCATGATTGGCAATTTTATGAGGATTTTATTGCAAATGAAGAACGATTAACGATTCAAAGAGCAGCTACTAATCTCGACAAACCATGGCTTATTATTCATGGAGATTCAGACACAAGCGTTAATGTTTCTGAAGGTAAAGCGTTGCATCGTTGGAACCCAAAAAGCACTCTGGAGATTATCAAAGAGGCAGATCATGTATTTGGTGCTAAACATCCTTGGGGGAAAAAAACCCTTCCAAAACATCTAAAAAAAGTAGTTCAACTTAGTAGCGATTTTTTGAAATAATATAGTACATTCGTAATCCAGTTTCGGGGGATTAGCTCAGCTGGCTAGAGCGTTTGGCTGGCAGCCAAAAGGTCATCGGTTCGACTCCGATATTCTCCACATAAAGCAAAAATCCCACACCTAAGTGTGGGATTTTTTTAATCTTGAACCCGTAGGACAAGTAATGGTTTACTCGTGTGAAACTCTTTTTTAAGCACAACGTTCTTTTCCCAAAGTTTTTTAAAGAACCCTCTTTTGCGACGCACCACACATAACATATCCGGATTATTACTTTGAAAATGTTCTAATACTGCCTGAAAAGTAGTTGCATTTTCAGTCTTTGTATACTTATTCTTTAATTCTTTAAGCTTCCCACTTACATGTTTCATCTCTTTTGTAGAGTCGGGAGTTTCAACATGTAACAGGTTAATTTCCGTATCAAAATGCTTTACAAATTGTCGCAATGGCTGCAGCATTTTCTTTTGACTGAAAGTACCATTTTTAAAAGCCATCAAAATGCTTTTAGGAGGTGAAAAAGTAGCACCTTCTGGCACCACAAGAATAGGAATATTGGTTCCTTTTAATAGTTTCCCCGAGGTGTTCCCTAAGTAAACTTCTTCTCGTATTGAGTTACTTCTTGGAGAAAGCACCATCAAATCCACAGGAATGTGTTTATTAAAACGCTCCACACCCTCTATCATATTTCCTTTTAAGGTATGCGCAATGACGGTAACACCTTTTTTATCTACTTGGGCTAAAACTTCATCCAATCTATTGGTCGAATCTTCCTTTATAATTTCATTGACCTTAGTAAGTCCACCCACTTTTGAAAATTCTTTGAAAACTGAAATCACATATACAAATGCATCCATTTCATCGGCCAGATCAATTGCATATTGCAAATTACTCACCGCATTAATTGAAGAGCCTACAGGAACCAGTATATTTTTCATAAGAAAATGTATCTTTAATTCACTGCAAAATTACTTTTAAAATATGATTCGGAAAGCGAAACCTTCAGAAATTGACAAAATTATAACAATCACAAAAGCTTGTGCAGCTAAAATGGTTTCTGAAAATATTTATCAGTGGAATGAAGCGTATCCTTCAAAAAAAGCTTTCAGCAGAGACCTAAAACGAGGGGAATTGTTTGTATTACTTTCTGAAGGTAAAGTGATAGGTTGTATTACTATTTCTTCGGAAAAGGACAAAGAATACAACGATATTGATTGGTTAACCAAAGATGCAAAACAATACTACATTCATCGACTTGCAGTACATCCCGACTTTCAGCATCAAGGCAATGCGAAACAATTAATGGATTTTGCCGAAGCGTTTGCAAAAACAGCTAATGCAGTTTCTGTTAGACTCGACACCTTCAGTAAAAACATAAGAAATCAGGAATTTTATGAAGCACGTGGCTATCAAAAATTAGGAGATGTCTATTTTCCAAGACAAACCGAATATCCATTTCATTGTTATGAGTTGGTGCTGGAATCCCCCTAAAATTACTTATTAAATACCTAATTTTGCCCTTCAGATGGGCGTTACAGATATTTCATTTAAAAGAATTCAGCAATTGGCGATACCCGCTATTATTGCTGGTATTGCAGAACCTGTATTGTCGAGTACAGATGCAGCGGTCGTAGGTAATATTCCAGAGTTTGGCACCGAAGCACTAGCGGCGGTTGGGATTGTAGGTACATTTTTATCGGCCCTTATCTGGATCTTAGGGCAAACAAGGAGTGCTATTTCGGCAATTATTTCCCAAAATCTGGGAGCTGGTAACATTACTCAATTGGCTAACTTTCCTGCGCAGGCAGTTTATTTTAATATTGGACTAAGTATTATTCTTTTGCTCTCAACCTACTTTTTTGTGGAAGAGATTTTTTCGCTATTAAATGCGGAAGGTTTAGTACTTCAATACAGCATTGATTATTATAACATAAGGGTATGGGGATTTCCTTTAACCCTCTTCACTTTTGCTGTCTTCGGAATTTTTAGAGGCCTGCAAAACACATTCTGGCCTATGATTATTGCAGCGATTGGCGCAGGAATTAATATTGGGTTAGACTTTGCACTCGTCTATGGTATCGAAGGGTATATCTCCGAAATGGGCGTGGTGGGTGCTGCCTGGGCAAGCCTTATTTCACAAATTATTATGGCGCTGCTGGCACTTTTCTTTGTGCTGAAAAAAACAAAAGTTTCACTGAGATTAAAATTTCCATTGCACTATGAAGTAAAACGGCTTGTGAGCATGAGTTTTAATCTTTTTTTACGGTCGGTGGCTTTAAATGCAGCCTTAATTCTTGCAACACGAGAAGCTGCAGCCTTAGGAAACGAATATGTTGCTGCGCACACGATTGCTTTTAATATTTGGATCTTTACTGCTTTCTTTTTAGACGGCTATGGTGCTGCAGGGAATATTTTGGGAGGAAAATTATTGGGAGAGCGAAACTTCAACACGTTATGGAAACTCACTAAAAAGGTAAACTTATACAACCTGGGGGTTGCCACAATTTTAGTCATTGTGGGGCTCCTATTGTATTATCCGCTTGGTGTACTTTTTAATAAAGATCCACAAGTACTCACCATTTTCTACGGAATGTTCTTTATGGTATTAATTTGTTTACCTTTTAACGCCATGGCGTTTACGTTGGATTCAATTTTTAAAGGACTAGGTGAAATGGGGTATTTGCGAAATGTTTTATTAGGCGGAACGATTTTTGGCTTTATACCTGTTTTATATTTTTCTAAATATATGGGTTGGGGGTTAACTGGAATATGGCTTGCGCTCATTGTTTGGGTGGCATATCGAGCTGTAGCACTCATTATAAAATTTAAAAGAAAATATATCCCATTAGTGAATTAGCATTATTTTTGAAAAAAATTAAATTCATGAAAGAGATACTAGAGTTTGTTGGTGGTCCAGGTCTGTTCCTAATTTTAGCGATATTAGTGATCGTCGTTGTAATTTACAGCCGTTTTAAAAAGAGAAGATAGTAGTTATATTATATGGAAACAATTGATTATATCTTTGGAAAAGGCGGATTTGTTATTCTGGCTCTAATCGTAGTCATTTTAGTACTGTACAAGAAATATAAAGATTGGAGAGATTTTAAAGCCCCAACAAAAAAGAAACGGAAATGAGCAATATAAGAATTACCAAACAATTTTCTTTTGAAACCGGACACGCCTTGTATGGTTATGATGGCAAATGTCGTAATGTGCACGGACATAGCTACCGACTTTCAGTAACCGTTATTGGAACCCCTATTTCAGATACATCTAACGTTAAATATGGGATGGTCATTGACTTTAGTGACTTAAAAAAAATCGTGAAAGAAGATATTGTGGATGTTTTTGATCATGCCACTGTATTTAATAAAAACACACCTCATGTGGAACTTGCAAAAGAGCTAAGTGACCGTGGTCATAGCGTTCTATTAGTCGATTACCAGCCTACTAGCGAAATGATGGTCATTGATTTTGCTGAAAAAATAAAAATTCGATTGCCTAAAAATATTACCTTACATTCCTTACGATTGCAGGAAACTGCAACCAGTTATGCCGAATGGTTTGCGAGTGACAATCTGTAGTAGTCCGATTGAAGTTGGTCGATGACTGTATAACTGACTACTTAAAACTATTTCCTGAAATCCCTATCTTTACAAGATGCAAATTCCACCCGGAAAAAAAATATACTTCTCTAGCGACAACCATTTAGGAGCTCCTACTGCTGCTGAGAGCCTTCCACGTGAAAAGAAATTTGTACAATGGCTGGACGAAGTAAAAGAAGATGCTGCTGCTATTTTTTTATTAGGGGATCTTTTTGATTTCTGGTTTGAGTATAAAACCGTCGTACCCAGAGGTTTTGTACGTGTGTTAGGAAAACTTGCCGAAATAAGCGACAGCGGAATTCCAATTTATTTTTTTGTAGGAAATCATGATCTATGGATGCGTGACTATTTTGAAAAGGAATTAAATATCCCAACCTATAGAGAGCCTAAAGAATTTACATTTAATGATAAAGTTTTCTTTATAGGTCATGGTGACGGAAAAGGTCCTGGAGACAAAGGGTATAAGCGCATGAAAAAAGTGTTCACAAACCCTATATTTAGATGGTTATTTCGTTGGTTTCATCCTGAGTTAGGGATGCGATTGGCACAATATCTGTCCGTAAAAAATAAGATTATTTCTGGCGAAGAGGATAAAAAATTTTTAGGTGAAGAAAATGAGTGGCTCGCATTATACGCAAAACGAAAATTAGAGACAAAACATTATGACTATTTTGTCTTTGGACACCGACACCTTTCCATGGAAATAAAAGTAGGTGAGAATTCAACCTATTATAATTTAGGAGACTGGATCACACATTACACCTACGGTGTTTTTGATGGTTCAAATTTTGAATTGAAAGAATTTACGCCTTAATATCTTTTAATCGCAATTGTAAACTTACCGTTCCGTTCCATTCATTCTCATCAATTACATACGCAGCTTTAAAAGGTTTTCCTGTACATGCAATATCATGTTTGTCTCCCATGCCAAAACCGATACCCGTAAACTGATTAGAATTTTCCTGCTTTACAACAACACGCAGATGACTTTTATCGTCTCCTACACATTTTCCGAAGCCAACATCTACTAAGTTCTGACTCATAAAGACTGGAGTCATATTACCCGGACCAAAAGGTGCAAACTGCTTTAAAATCCTATAGAATTTTGGTGTAATATCCTTTAAATTGATTTCAGCATCAATCTTCAGTTCTGGCTTTAAAAGTTTAGGATCTATGGTTTCCTGTACTACTTTCTCAAAAGCTGCTTTAAAATTTTCATAGTCTTTCTCAAATAAAGTCAGCCCAGCTGCGTACTTATGGCCGCCAAATTGCTCAATATATTCAGCACAGCCTTCCAGTGCATTATAGACATCAAATCCAGAAACAGAGCGAGCCGAGGCGGCTAACTTCTCACCACTTTTAGTAAAAACCAATGTCGGGCGGTAATATGTTTCGGTTAACCGAGAAGCCACAATCCCTATGACTCCTTTGTGCCACGCTTCATCATATACTACTGTTGTAATACGCTCTGTTTCTCCATTGTTCTTTATTTTCCGAAGCGCTTCTTCAGTAATTCGTTTATCTGCCTCACGTCGGTCTGTATTAAATTCTTCTATTTCTTGAGCCCATACGGCAGCAGCATTCATATCAGTTTCGACCAATAACGTAACAGCATGGTTTCCATGTTTCATACGGCCCGCCGCATTGATGCGAGGAGCAATGATAAAAACCACATCTGTAATGGTAAGGGTATCTTTTTTGATCTGTTGTAAGATCGCTTTAAAACCTGTACGCGGATGACTGTTTATTACCTTTAAACCATAATAGGCAAGCACTCTATTTTCACCAGTAATGGGAACAATATCGGCTCCTATGGCAGTGGCAACAAGATCAAGATATAGTAATAGATCTTCAGTCTTTAGATTTCTTTTTACTGAAAGTGCCTGAATTAATTTGAATCCGACCCCACAGCCACATAATTCCTTGTACGGATAGTCACAATCCTCCCGCTTAGGATCTAAAACTGCGGTAGCTTTAGGTATTTCTGTTCCAGGACGATGGTGATCGCAAATAATAAAATCAATTCCTTTTTCTGAAGCATAGGCCACTTTATCAACGGCTTTAATGCCGCAGTCCAATGCAATGATAAGACTAAAGTCATTGTCTGAAGCAAAATCAATTCCTTTATACGATATTCCGTAGCCTTCATCATACCGATCCGGAATATAAGTTGCCACATTGGGGTAATAGGATTTAAGGTAAGAAGACACCAAGGCAACACTCGTTGTACCGTCTACATCATAATCCCCATAAATTAAAATGTTTTCCTCATTTGCGATAGCATTTTCGATCCGTTTTACGGCAAGCTCCATATCTTTCATTAGAAATGGGTCGTGCAACTCATCAAGGCTCGGTCTAAAAAACTGTTTGGCTTCTTGAAATGTCGTAATTCCACGCTGAATTAAAAGCTGTGAGATCAAAGGGTCAACTCCCAGAGATGTACTTAATTCTTGTATAAGCTTGGGGTCTTGTTTAGGTTGTAGCGTCCAGCGCATGTATGGTATGAATTATGGGGAGCAGAAAGTAAATGTACAAAATGATCCATAGAAATTATAAAGATGTTTCTTCTTTCTCAAATTTGAATTGCGTAATTTCGGAAACCGAAACAAAAAAACAAACCCATGCCTTTAGTTACTCCTTTAGATCCAGATCACGATACAGAAACACAGTTTTTAGCCGAATTTTTTAATGAAACACTAGGCTTCTGTCCAAACAGTGTACTTACCATGCAGCGTCGTCCTGCGATAAGTAAGGCGTTTATCAACCTCAATAAGGCAGTCATGGCAAACGAAGGAAAGGTCACTTCGGCTTTAAAGCGTATGATCGCTTGGGTGAGCAGTAATGCTACGGGCTGTCGATATTGCCAGGCACACGCCATACGCGCTGCAGAGCGCTACGGAGCAGAACAGGAGCAATTGGATAATATTTGGGAGTACCGCACCCACCCTTCTTTTTCAGAAGCTGAAAGAGCTGCGCTGGATTTTTCGCTAGCTGCTTCTCAAGTGCCGAATGCTGTTGACGAAGAAATAAAAGAACGCCTTTATAAACATTGGGACGAAGGCGAAATTGTCGAAATGCTGGGCGTAATTTCTTTATTTGGCTACCTCAACCGTTGGAATGATTCAATGGGCACTTCTATAGAAGAAGGTGCTGTAGAAAGTGGTGAACAGTATTTAGGTAAACACGGCTGGGAAAAAGGAAAACATCAATAAAATAGTTAATTGATGGATTTAGTTTGTTACGTTGGAAAAAATAAAATCCATTGATAATGGTGGTTGTTCTTGAAAATTAAGAACTTTTTCCTGTTTTAATTTTCAAGAACTTTCCGTTTATAGTAATTAGGAAGGCGCTGTTGAAAGTGGCGAACAATACCTTGGTAAGCATGGGTGGGAAAAAGGAAAACATGTATAGAATTTTGATGTTTGAGCGACGAGTATGAAAATAATGTTATTATAATAACCATTGAGAGCCCATTGATAATGGTAGTTATTTTAAAAAAGTGAGAGCTTTTCCTTTTACATTTATTGAAAATAGTTATCTCTAGCTTCTAGCTTCTAGCTTCTAGCTTCTAGCCAATATCTCTTTAATCTTTTTCTGAAGCTCAGGTACGATATTTTTCTCAAACCAAGGGTTTTTAGCACGCCAAAATCTATTCACAGGCGAAGGATGTGGCAAAGGCCAATAGGTAGGTAAATATTCCTGATAATGATTGGCCTTATGGGTAAGGTTATTCTTTTCTCCTGGCAAATAATAGGCTGTAGCATACGAACCAATCAACAACGTAAGTTTTACATTATTTAATTCTGAAAGCACATCGTCATGCCACAGAGGAGCACATTCTTTTCTTGGTGGCGCATCGCCAGTTTTTGCCTTGCCAGGATAGCAAAAACCCATAGGGAGGATCGCAAAATTAGTAGTATTATAAAAAGTAGCTTCGTCAACTCCCAACCACTCTCTCAATTTTTTACCACTTTGATCTGCCCACGCTATCCCGCTTTCATGAACAATACGACCGGGCGCCTGACTTATTAAAATGATTTTTGAATTAGAGGCTGCTTCAATAATAGGTCTGGGTCCCAAAGGTAAATGAACTTTGCAAACAGTACAGTTTCTTATTTCTGAAAGTAACTGTTTCACTATCGCTTCCCCTCTGCCACTATAACCAATTCTCCCTTGGGTGGTTTATTTGTAAAATATTCGATTACTTCAGAAAGTGTGCCTCGTATCGTTTCTTCGTGCAGTTTTGATAGTTCACGCGAAACCGAAACTTTTCGGTCTTCCCCAAAATATTCGGAAAAGTGAGTAAGGGTCTTTACCAGTTTGTGAGGAGATTCATAAAAAATTAGGGTTCGAGTTTCTTCGGCGAGTGCTACTAATCGAGTCTGACGCCCTTTTTTAACGGGAAGAAATCCTTCAAATACAAATTTATCATTTGGTAATCCGCTGTTGACAAGCGCTGGCACAAAAGCTGTGGCGCCAGGTAAACAATCAACTTCTATTCCAGCCTCTACGCACGCTCTGGTTAACAAAAATCCAGGGTCGCTTATTGCAGGGGTTCCTGCATCGCTGATTAATGCCACCGTTTCACCTGCCTGAATTCTTTTTACAATTCCTTCAGTAGTTTTGTGTTCATTATGCATGTGGTGTGACTGCATATGGGTGGTGATTTCAAAATGTTTAAGGAGTTTTCCACTGGTGCGGGTGTCTTCAGCAAGAATAAGATCTACCTCCTGTAGTACTTCAACAGCACGAAAGGTCATGTCTTTTAAGTTTCCGATGGGAGTAGGTACAAGGTAAAGTTTTGACACAGGTTAATTGTTGGTTGTTGGAAATAATTTAAATAAAAATTTATTTATTCAGTGAGCAAAGCGAACGAGCGCTCCTCAATTTCTATTTTCTACATTAGTTATACCTCACGTCCTTTCCGAATAAATAACTAAGCAGCAGTACAATCATACCTACAAGTGGTAAAATCGTTCCGCCATCGGCTGCCTTATAGTGTGCTAAAAAAGCCAAAATTAAGTCAAAAAATAACCCTGCATAGGCCCATTCGGTCAACCATTTGCTTTTACGCCATACGATCATACCTACTGCTACTACTTTAGCAATCGCTAACGGAATGACGAGATAAGAAGGATAGTTAAATGATTTAAAAAAGCCTTTGACCATCTCCGTGTTTATAAAATACATCCCTGCAGAATACAAAAAAAGCAGGCAAAGTGCTGCTGTTGCAATCCAGTAGATACTCTTTTGGGTTCTCATTTACGAAAAACTTTTTTCGACAAGATTCATAAAACGTTCACTGTATTCTTCTTTGCCCATCCAGTAATTATAGTCTGGTTTTACTTTTCCTTTTATAAAAGTGGCAGCTTCTTCCCAGGAGTTCATCGTATCTATTTGTGAAAGTACGCGAGTATAGTCCTCTGTCTTCCCGTCAAATAAGTGTTTTACAAAAGCCAATCGATCATTTAAACCAATTTTTAACCCTTTCTGCACCGAATCATTGATGGATCTTGGTCTGTCTGGCTGTGATATTGTTTCTCCTACCAGATCATCAGATTTTTTTGGCATATCCTTACTTTTTGCCGGCTCTCTTTCTGACAATATCGGAGGTGATGACGGACTTGCTTTTCTTTCAAAGGTGGGTGTTTGCTGATAATTGGCTGCGAATTCTTCTAGGTCATTTTTTATATATTTCTTTTTAGGGAGAATTTCTTCTAGCAATGCATCCATTTGCTGTGATTCTTCTGGCATTTGAGCGACCAGATCTTTGATCTTTTCCATAAGTGGTTCTACCAATTCCTCTTTGTGCTCTGGGCGAGGCACAGGCTCTGGCTCCACAAACCAATTCGCTTCTCGATAACTTTTTGAATCCTTTGATATTGTTTGTTCAGAAAATGTTTCAGAAGGTTCAATTTGAGATTCTAGATATGCTAACACGCTTAAATTTTCATACAATGCAGCCACTCGATTTTTTAGATTCGAAGTTGTTTCGGTCGTACTTTCTGCAAGTAACTGTGTTGCCAGTGCTTTTATCTTCTCTTGAATTTCTTTCTTCATAACTTTTAAAATTACCGCGCTTTTGTGTTTTTGTTTTTATAAATTTACGCATCCTTTCAATAAACGTCAAAGATTTTAGTTTTATTCTAACACCACTACTATGTTTCTCGAAAATACCGTAAATCAGAAAGAGCAATTTGGCTGGATCGAAGTGATCTGCGGCTCTATGTTTTCGGGTAAAACGGAAGAACTAATTCGTCGTTTAAAACGAGCAAAATTTGCGCGACAGCGAGTTGAAATTTTTAAACCCAATGTCGACGTGCGCTATGATGAAGACATGGTCGTTTCGCACGATAGTAATGAAATACGTTCAACACCTGTTCCTGCGGCAGCCAATATCCCCATCTTGGCAGATAACTGCGACGTAGTAGGAATTGACGAAGCTCAATTTTTTGACGATGAGATCGTAAAGGTCTGTAACGATCTTGCAAACAGAGGTGTTCGGGTGATTGTCGCCGGACTTGATATGGATTTTAAAGGGAATCCGTTTGGGCCTATGCCAGCTTTGATGGCCACAGCCGAATATGTTACCAAAGTACATGCCGTTTGCACACGCACAGGAAACCTAGCTAATTACAGTTATAGAAAAGCACAAAGTGACGATTTGGTGTTACTGGGAGAGACTGAAGAATACGAACCCCTAAGTCGTGCCGCTTTTTATAAGGCGATGCTTCGTGAAAAAGTGAAGAAAATGAATGTGCAGGACCCTCAGGAAATTCCTACCAAAAAGCAGGCGTAATGGCAAAAGCTACCGAAACCATTCTTGAGATCGACCTCAACGCCCTTGCTCACAATTATAATTACATTACCTCGAAGCTGAATCCCAAAACGAAAGTTTTAGCTGTAGTAAAAGCATTTGGATATGGAAGCGAAGCTGTAGAAGTTGCGAAAGAATTGATCAAATTAAACGTTTCTTATTTTGCAGTAGCCTATGCCAGCGAAGGAGAGGCCTTAAGAAATGCTGGAATTGAAACACCTATTTTAGTATTACACCCGCTTCCTGAAAATTTTGATGTGATTGTAAACAGGTGTCTCGAGCCAAGTATCTATTCTGAAAAGATGCTCAATGAATTTATTTCCTTTGCTGAACATAAAAATCAAACCAACTACCCTATACATTTAAAATTTAACACAGGACTCAACAGGTTGGGTTTTGCTTCTAAAGCTGTTTCAGATATTACTCACATACTTGCTAGTACCGAAAGTATTAAGGTACGTTCTGTATTTTCACATTTAGCAGCGAGTGAAGATGCTTCAGAGGCTGCGTTTACAAAACAACAATTAAAAGAATTTGCGGTACTTTCCGAAGCTCTTTCAGAAATACTACCTTATCCATTTCTTAAACACACTTTAAATACTTCAGGAATTATTAATTTTCCTGAAGCACAATACGATATGGTACGCACTGGAATTGGATTGTATGGTTTTGGAAATGACGTACAGGAAACTGCCAATTTAAAACCTGTAGCTACCTTAAAAACGGTGATTTCTCAAATTCATACTATTGCTGCTGGAGAGTCTGTAGGATATAACAGAGCCTTTATCGCTCCTCAAGCTATGCAAACCGCCACCTTGCCTATTGGACATGCAGATGGCATAAGCAGAGGGTATGGAAATGGAAAGGGATGGGTTTCTATTCATGGTCAAAAAGCACCTATTGTAGGTAATGTTTGTATGGATATGATCATGGTCGATATTTCGAAAATAGAATGTAAAGAAGGCGATGAGGTGATTGTTTTTGGAAATGCTCCTACAGCCGAAGCACTTTCCGAAGTGATTCATTCTATCCCCTACGAACTACTCACAGCTATTTCTCAACGAGTAAAACGTGTTGTTTGTCGAAAATAGGCTCCAATCCTCTTACGATTGTACAAAAGTATTTACGTTTTTAGTATTTTAGAAATCTATTAACTCTTAATCAACTAAAACATGTTAAAAGAATTCAGGGATTTTATTATGACGGGCAACGTGATCGACCTTGCGGTAGCCGTTATTCTTGCAGGGGCTGTAGGCCTTGTAGTAAATGGTTTTGTGAGCGATATTATGATGCCAGTAGTAGGTCATTTCGCTGGCGGTATCGATTTTGCCGATATGAAATATGTACTTTCTGAAGCGGTAGTTGCAGCAGACGGAACTGTTGAAAAACCAGAAAATGCAGTCATGTATGGAAAATGGGTAAATGCCATTATTAACTTAATTATTGTAGGCTTTGTACTGTTTATGATTGTAAAAGCATACGCTAAGGTTCGTAAAAAGAAAGAAGCTGAAGCTCCAGCACCACCTCCTGGCCCAACCGAAATTGATTTATTAAAAGAGATACGTGATGCTCTTAAAAAATAAATAGCGCACCGCTACATTACTTTTGTATAATTAAACCCTCTATAGCCAAGGCTATGGAGGGTCTTTTTTTTGTTTTTTTAATTCGGAAAGATTTAAATCTTAAATAGTACTTTTGACTAAAATTTATTGACCATGAAAATAGCTGTTGTAGGTGCGACAGGAATGGTGGGCACCGTGTTGTTAAAAGTTTTAGAGGAACGAAATTTTCCTGTAACAGAACTGCTTCCAGTAGCGTCTGAAAAGTCTGTTGGAAAAGAAATCCTATTTAAAGAAAAGCCAGTGAAAATTGTAGGCATGCAGGATGCCATAGATGCAAAACCAGCGATTGCTATTTTTTCTGCAGGGGGTGACACTTCAAAAGAATGGGCTCCTAAATTTGCTGCCGCTGGAATCACCGTCGTTGACAATTCATCGGCCTGGAGAATGGATCAGGATAAAAAGTTAGTAGTGCCAGAAATCAATGCAAAAGAATTAACAGCTTTAGATAAAATAATTGCCAATCCCAATTGTTCAACTATACAAATGGTAATGGCATTAGCGCCACTACATAGAAAATATAAGATGCGTCGTGTGATTGTATCTACCTATCAGTCTGTTTCTGGAACTGGGGTAAAAGCAGTGCAGCAATTAGAAAATGAAATTACAGGCACTAAAGGAGAAATGGCATATCCGTATCCGATTCATAAAAATGCGATCCCCCACTGTGATGTTTTTGAGGCTAACGGCTATACAAAGGAAGAAATGAAACTTGCGAGAGAGCCACAAAAAATTTTGAATGATCGAACTTTTTCAGTTTCTGCTACAGCGGTTCGTATCCCCACAGCTGGAGGACATAGCGAATCGGTTAATGTTGAGTTTCATGCTGATTTTGAGCTGACCGAAGTGAGAAAAATGCTTAATGACACTCCCGGAATTACGCTACAGGACAACCCAGATACCAATACCTATCCAATGCCAATGTATGCCAATGGTAAGGATGATGTTTTTGTAGGTAGACTTCGAAGAGACGAAACACAGCCCAACACATTAAATATGTGGATTGTGAGCGATAATTTACGAAAAGGTGCTGCAACCAATGCGATACAAATTGCAGAGTATCTGGTTGAAAACAAATTGATTTAGGGTACTATTTTGTAAGTGTTTTATATTGGGTGCGTCTTATTGATGGTATCAACTAAAAAACACTACTCATGAAAATTTTTCATCTTGTCCTACGAATTGGACTAGGACTATTGCTTTTGGCGTTTGGTTTAAATAAATTTTTCTGGTTCATGCCAGATTTCGATTTTACAGGGTATCCCGAAGCAGACCATCTCTTTAAAGCATTACGATTTTCTGGACATGGAGATGTTGGTGCAGGATATGGATACATTATGAATATGGTTGGAGCCACCGAAGTAATTGTGGGGTTACTTCTCGTTTTAAAAAAATGGGTGCCTTTTGCCTTGGTAATGCTGGTCCCTATTTCAATAAATATTGTAGCTTTTCACCTAATGGTAAATTTTCCAAACATAGGACCAGCTTTGGTTGTTGCAATAGTTAATGCCTGCTTAATTTACCAAAATTGGGATGCTTACAAGACACTTTTTAGATAAAATTTTAACAACCAGTATATTATATATTTAATTACATTTGCTCTGCAAACAAAGAATATGCAGTTACAGGTGTCCCAAATAAAATACCTTGTCCTTTATTTAGTACTCTTTCTTTTTCTTTATTCCTGTAAAGAAGATGATGATGCCTACATCTCTTTAAATATCATAGTTGCTGAAGATTTTGCACAGCTATCTCAAAATAGGTTTGTAGATATCAATGTTTTTGTAAATGATTTAAATATTCCTTCGGAAGGCATACTAACAACTTCTGAAGCCTCCCAAGGTGTTGCTATGGTAATAGACCCTAATAATACTCCAGGAAACCCTAGTGATGACCTTATACGCTACGAAGCAAATCCAAATTATACTGGGGAAGATTCATTTACATACACTATTTGCAATGAGGAGGGTACCGATTGCGGAACAGCAAATGTGCTAATTAGTGTTTCCAGTTCTTCTACCGTAGCCTTCAATCTATCTGAAATGCCTTACCCAAAGCTATCTGACTATAATTTTTTTGAGGGAGATCTGGCAGATCAAAGCCCCAATTTTGGGGTGATTCCCTATAAGCCTATTAGTTCATTATTTTCAGATTATGCAGAAAAGAAACGTTTTGTGTGGATGCCAAATAATGTAATTGCTACCTATGAAGGAGATCATGAGCCGCTTGGTTTTCCTGTGGGATCTATTTTGATAAAAGCATTTTATTACAACGACGTTTTGCCTCAAAATGAAAGGCGAAATATAGAAACCCGTTTGATGATTAGAAAAGAAACGGGATGGATTTTCGCTACCTATATTTGGAATGACGAACAGTCTGAAGCATTTTTTGACCTTAGTGGCGAAACGAAAGAAATTACCTGGAATTTAAATGGTCAAACTAGAAATGTATCTTACCGAATTCCGGCAGAATCTTCTTGCTTTACATGCCATAATACGGCAGATGTTCCAATTCCAATAGGACTAAAGCCGCAGAATATTAATAGTAATTACCCTTATGAGAGTGGTACGCAGAATCAGCTGGAAGAATTTGTTCGAAATGGCTATTTAGAAAATACATTGCCTTCAAATATTACCACTGTTGTCGACTGGGAAGATACTTCAGAGCCTTTAGATATAAGAATGCGATCTTATGTAGATATTAATTGTGCTCATTGTCATAGTGCTGAAAGGTATTGTAACTATAGACCCCTTCGTTTTCAGTTTGATTTAACAGAAGATGATGTGAATATGGGAGTGTGTGTTGATCCAGATACTGCCATCCCTCCTTATACAAAGTTAGTAGAACCTGGGAATATTGATAATTCTTTAGTATATTTCCGCCTACAAACAACACTGCCTCAGTACAGAATGCCGCTGTTAGGTAGAACCTTACAGCATGAAGAACACTTAGAACTTGTAGAACAGTGGATAGAATCGCTGTCAAATAATTGTGATTAAACCCAATCTATTATGAAAAAAATTACTTTACTTTTATTACCTCTCCTTGCTTTTACTGGAGTATTTGAAGCTCAAACAGTAATCTTTACACAAGATGCTACAACCATTGACGAATCGGGAACCTTTAGAGGTGTCGTAGACATGAATGGAGATTTTCTTGATGATGTAGTTAGTATATCAACTACCAATGTCAATATTTTTTATCAAAATAATGATGGCTCTTTTACAGAAGCAAACATAGCAACCACAGCTGCAGATTTTTTCCCATTCTGGAGTATGGCTGCAGCAGACTATAACAGAGATGGTTTTACTGATTTATTATACGGAGATGGAAATGGAGTAACTTTTATGAGGTCAAATGGAACGGGAAATGGCTTTATTGAAGTATCTGGTCCTGAAGATGTTTTTTCACAACGTTCTAACTTTATAGATATTGATAACGATGGAAATTTAGATGCCTTTGTTTGTCATGATGTTGCACCTAATGTTTATTATATCAACGATGGAAGCGGGAATCTACAATTTAATCAGGTAAACGGCTCTAATTTTAATTTAGGAGACTTCCCTTCTGGTGGTCATTATGGATCTGTATGGATTGATTATGATAATGATCGAGATGTAGATATGTTTATCGCAAAATGTGGAGGTTCTGGCGATAGACCTGCTAATGTTATGCATCGAAGAGATGCAGATGGTAATTTTACAGAAGTTGGTGAACTTATTGGCTTAAGAGATGAAATTCAGACTTGGTCTAGTGCATGGGGTGATTTTGATAATGATGGGGATATGGACGTGTTTGTAGGAGCTAGCTCTGGATCACACAAAATGATGGAGAACAATGGAGATGGAACATTTTTAGATATTACTTTAGACTCTGGAGTTAGTGCACTTGCACAAACAGGGATAGAAAATACACCTATAGATTTCAATAACGATGGAAATTTAGACATTGCTTCAAATGGAAATATTTTATATGGTAATGGAGACAATACCTTTACAACTATCGATTTAAATGTACTATCATTTAATAATGGTGGTTTTGGCGATTTAGATAATGATGGTGACATTGATGCCTTTGCAGTAGAAGATAACGGAAGCGGAAACATAGGTCGTATTTATCGTAATAATGGTAATGACAACAATTGGATAAAAATAAATACGATAGGTACTGATAGTAATATAAATGGAATTGGTGCTAGAATTGAAATAGTGACAGAATCTAGAAATCAAATTAGAGATGTTCGAAGCGGAGAAGGATTTAGATATATGAGTAGTTTGAATACTCATTTTGGCTTAGGCACAGATGATGCAATAGAAAGCATTACTATATACTGGCCTTCAGGAAATATAGACATCATTGAAAATCCTACGATTAACAGTACTCTTAGTGTTGTTGAAGGACAAACACTGGGCTTAGAAGACACGCTTGTTTCTAATTTAATTGTGTATCCAAATCCCACTACAGAAATTTTAAACCTTAGTACAACTTTGAATTTAGAAAACCCTATTTATACTGTGTTTGATGTAAGTGGAAAAAGAGTTCTTAATGGAAAATTAAACACTACAACAGTAGATGTATCTCCAATAACAGCTGGGAATTATATTCTAAGGATTGTAGATGGACGAAACATAATGACTCAAAAATTTATAAAAAAATAAAATAACCTTTTTTTATTTAATTGAAAGCCAGCTTTTTTTAAGCTGGCTTTTTTATTTTTTACTATCTTTAAAAGTATAAACTTTAACCATCCTCACTATGAATTCTACTTTTACAAAACTGCTTCGCATGATATTGGCATTATTACTACTGGTCTTCGGAGCCAATAAAATATACCCCTTTTTACCTATTTTTAGTATGCCACCCGCTGCTGCTAATTTTATGGAGTCGCTTCAATCTACTGGATATGTATTATACGTTGTGGCTGTGTTAGAAATATGCATAGGACTTTTACTCCTTTTCAGAAAATGGGTGCCTTTTGCGTTATTAGTATTAGCTCCCATCTCAATAAATATCCTATTATTTCATTTATTTTTAGATGTGTCCAGCATTTGGGTAGCCATCGTTATTGTAGCACTAAATGCCATTCTTATTTATAAGTACTGGCAATCGTACAGACAGCTCTTCCACTAATATCATCTGCATTTCTACCATTTTATTCGGTTGCATGCCAAAGGATTTAGTATTTTTACCATTATCAATTCAGAAATAAAATGAAAAAATTAATCCTACCTGTTCTTGGGCTTCTCACAATTATAGCCTGTAAAGAAGAAACAAAAGAAACAAATAGAGAAGTTATCACAGTGGAATACCCTCAAACGAAAAAAGTAGATACAGTTGATACGTATTTTGGAGAAGAAATTAAAGATCCATATCGTTGGCTAGAAGACGATATGAGCGAAGAAACTGGAGATTGGGTAAAGGCCCAAAATAAGACCACTTTTGGATATCTGGACAATATTCCTTTTAGAGCAGAGCTTAAAGAGCGCCTAACCAATCTGTGGAACTATGAAAAAGTGGGTTCACCCTTTGTAGAAGGGGATTATACCTATTACTATAAAAATAACGGGCTCCAAAATCAGTATGTGATTTATCGTTATAAAACTACAGAAGGTCCGGACAATGCTGAAATATTTCTAGATCCCAATACATTTACAGATGACGGAACGATTTCCTTGGGAGGATTAAACTTTTCAAAGAATGGTAAAATGGCTGCCTATAGCATTTCTGAAGGTGGGAGCGACTGGCGAAAAGTATTAATTATGGATGCTGAAACCAAAGAGATCGTAGAAGATACTTTAGTAGATATAAAATTCAGCGGAATCTCATGGAAAGACAACGACGGATTCTATTATTCTAGTTACGATAAACCAAAAGGAAGTGAACTTTCTGCAAAAACAGATCAGCACAAATTATATTACCATAAATTAGGAACTTCTCAAAAAAGTGATGCCCTCATTTTTGGTGGCACACCCGAAGAAAAGCACAGGTATGTAGGGGGTAATGTTACCGAAGATGGAAACTATCTTTTTGTTACGGCGAGTATTTCTACTTCAGGAAATAAACTCTTTATGAAAGATCTTACAAAACTCAACAGTGAATTTATTACTATTTTAGATAATGCAGATACCGACTCATACGTGATTGAAAATGTGGGTTCTAAGCTTTACATAGTTACAAATAGGAATGCTCCTAACCGTAAGGTGGTTACTGTGGATGCAAGCAACCCTTCTCCATCTAATTGGAAGGACTTTATTCCAGAAACCGAAAATGTTTTAAGTCCGAGTACGGCTGGTGGAAATTTCTTTGCCGAATATATGGTGGATGCTGTTAGTAAGGTAAAGCAGTATGATTACGACGGAAAATTAATACGTGATGTAGAATTACCAGGCGTTGGAAGTGCTGGTGGATTTGGAGCTAAAAAAGAAGACACAGAATTGTATTATTCTTTTACAAACTATGTGACTCCAGGAAGCATTTATAAGTATAATATTGCCGAAGGTACCTCTGAATTGTATAAAAAGCCTGAAATCGATTTTAATCCTGAAGATTATGAAAGTAAGCAGGTATTTTACACCTCAAAGGACGGTACAAAAGTCCCTATGATCATAACACATAAAAAAGGAATTGAGTTGAATGGTAAAAACCCAACCATACTATATGGATACGGGGGATTTAATATCAGTTTAACGCCAAGTTTCAGTATTACTAATGCTGTTTGGATGGAACAGGGTGGAATTTACGCTGTTCCTAATTTGCGTGGAGGGGGAGAGTATGGTAAGAAATGGCATGATGCAGGTACACAAATGAAAAAACAAAACGTGTTTGACGACTTTATCGCAGCTGCAGAATATCTAATTGAAAACAACTATACCTCTAAAGATTATCTTGCTATTAGAGGAGGTTCAAATGGAGGATTGCTTGTGGGAGCGACTATGACACAGCGTCCTGATTTGATGAAAGTAGCACTGCCTGCCGTAGGTGTTCTCGATATGCTTCGCTACCATACGTTTACAGCTGGTGCTGGTTGGGCGTATGATTATGGTACTGCCGAAGACAGTAAAGAGATGTTTGAGTACCTAAAAGGATACTCTCCTGTTCATAATGTAAAAGCAGGAACCGAATACCCTGCTACCTTAATCACTACAGGAGATCATGATGATCGAGTAGTTCCTGCGCATAGCTTTAAATTTGCAGCAGAATTACAAGAAAAGCAAGCGGGAAATAATCCGGTTTTAATTAGAATTGAAACCGATGCCGGTCACGGTGCAGGAACTCCAGTGAGTAAGACTATCGAACAATATGCAGACATCTTCGGATTTACATTATACAATATGGGATATGAGGTATTGCCCGAAAAGGTTAACGATGATGTTAAGCAATAAAGTATAACCAAAATTTTTAAAAGGTTGTCCACGTGGCAACCTTTCTTTTTTTTATGCTAAATGTATCAATCCTTTCCTTTGCGTATGATAAGAAACCCACCTTGTCAAACATCTCATTTCAATTACAACAGGGAGAACATCTTGCTGTTTTGGGAGAAAGTGGCTGCGGAAAATCGACATTATTACATCTTATTTACGGATTGCTCCAATTAGAGGAAGGCTCAATATTATGGAACGATAAAAAACTACTGGGCCCAAAAGAAAATCTTATTCCTGGAGAAAAAAACATGAAACTCGTAGCTCAGGAGTTTAATGTAATGCCCTATATTTCTGTAACTGAAAATATCGCGACACACCTTTCTCGTCAAAATAAAGAACAGGATGAAAAACGTGTTAAAGAATTGCTCGAAGTGGTGGATTTGGTTGCTTATAAAGATATTTTGGTTAAAAACCTTAGTGGAGGCCAAAAACAACGCGTTGCCATAGCAAAAGCACTCGCAGAAGAGCCACGGCTATTGTTGCTGGATGAACCTTTTAGTGATATTGACACCTTTCAAAAAAATAAGCTACGTAGAAATTTATATCACCACTTAAAATCCAAAGATATTACGTGCATAACCGCAACACATGACGCAGACGAGGCCCTGGCTTTTTCAGATGTAATTTGTATTTTAAAAGAGGGTACAATTGATGCCTTCGGAAAAACGAAAACAGTATATAATAATATTTCAAGTGTGTATCAGGCAGGATTCTTTGGAGAAGTAACCGTGCTTCCTTCAACCTTGTTTTCTTCAGAAAAACCTTCAGAAAAATTGATTCTACTTCCATATCAGTTAGTCCTTTCCGAAGTAAAAACAACGCTGAAAGTTCAAATTACCAAACAATACTTTAAGGGAAGTCACTATCTAATCGAAGGAAAGTTTGAAAATGAAGTGGTTTATTTTAATGCTTCAGAAAGAATAAGCCAAGAAACCGTATATTTAAAATTGAAACGGTAAAATACATACACCCCTGATAACAAAACTACAATGAAAAAAATTTTTATATTATTAGTCCTTGTATTTTGTACCTCCTTGTTTGCACAAGAAAAAGAAAGTTACGTGACCAAAGTTGAGACGATAGACAGTACCATCAAAACCCTTTACGCAGTAATTAGTGGTGAAAAAGGAGAAGAACGAGATTGGGAGTTATTCCAATATTTGTTTTTGCCAGATGCAAAATTAATTCCAACGGGTAACAACAGGCAGGGTGTTGAGGGTATTCGGTATTTAACGATAGAAGACTACATTAATACATCGGGAAAGTGGTTATTGGAAAATGGTTTTTTTGAAAACGAATTGCACCGTGTGACAGAGCAATTTGGAAATATTGCTCATGTTTTTTCTACCTATGAGTCCTTTAAAACGGCCAACGATTCCATTCCATTTATGAGAGGTATTAACAGCATTCAGATGCTATATGATGGCAACCGATGGTGGATTGTCAATATTTACTGGATGGGTGAAGATGCAGATCATCCTATTCCAAATGCCTATCTGCCCAGAGACTAACTATTTGACACTTGTCACTTTATACATTTTAGCATTAAAAGTAAACTCATCTCCCTTTTTCTTTCCTGAAAGGAAGCTACCAATGGGCGAATGTAGAGCAACGCATAAATAATGTGTTTTACCTACCAATACATCACCCACAGAAATACTTATAAAATAGGTGGCGTGATCTGTATACACCAAGCTCCCCAGTCGTGCATAATCTGATGTGGCGTTCACATCTATTTTTGGCAATACCTTCTGAATATTTTCAATCTCCTGTAACTGTTTCCCTGCATTTTCACGATCGATCTGAAGCATCGCCCGTCCAGTTTCATGCTTGTCGCCCGCACTACTTTTATCTTCCTCGAGTAAGGACTCTTGTATGTCTGAGATTGTCTGAGTTATTTTTTGATATCGTTTTTCAACCGTCGATTTGCAGTGGTCGAGTAAGTGTTGTTTAATCTCTTTTACCGTCATTCTTTACTTTTTCTGAAAGATTAAATGTACCAAAATTTCGCATCTGATTTACAATCCAACCTTTTCTCTTTTCAATATAATTTGAAGCTGGACTTGCCCTATATGTCCTTGGACTAGGCAAAATTGCAGCAATTGCAGCTGCTTGAGGTTGTGAAAGGTTTTTTGCCGAGGTATTAAACCAGTAATTTGCCGCTGCTTCTGCACCATAAATGCCATTTCCCATTTCGATACTATTAAGATATACCTCAAGAATTCGTTCCTTGCTCCAGAGAGTTTCCATCAAAAAAGTAAAGTACACCTCCAATCCTTTTCTAAACCAACTACGTTCTGGCCATAGAAACACATTTTTTGCGGTTTGCTGTGAAATACCACTAGCTCCTCTTAGTCGCGCTCCCTTTTTTTTATTTTTCTCATATGCCTTTTCGATGGCTTCATAATCAAATCCGTTATGGATTAAAAAATTCTGATCCTCTGCACAAATAACTGCTAATTGTAAGTTTTTTGATATTTCCTCTATGGGCACCCATTCATGTTTTTGTTGGTAATTTGCATCTCCTTCGATGGCACGAATGGCCATTAAAGAAGTATACGGTACAGGAACAAATTTGTAGAGTAAAACCCATGCAATAGTTAGAATGAAAAATCCGAGTACGACCTTGAAAATAAATTTAAAGAATTTCTTTATCATATACTTATAGGTTTATTTAGCCGCGAGTTTGGCGAGTTGATTTCCTATGATACTGCCAATAGCAACTCCCATTCCTCCTAATCGTACACCACAATAAATATTTGGTTGAACTTCTTTAATAATAGGTTTTTTTTTCGGTCCAACTCCCATAATTCCACTCCAACGTCGTTCAATTTTAAACGGGATATCGGGTAAAATTGTTGTGGTGAGTAATTGTTCTAGTTTGTTTTGAATCAACTCAGTGAGTCCTAATTGTGTAGTCTCTTCGGTTTTAAAATCTAGATTTCTACCTCCGCCCAGTAGAATTCTGTTGTCGATATTTCTAAAATAATAGTAGCCCTTATCCAGATGAAAAGTACCTTTTAGCTTTAAATTTGAGATAGGTTGTGTAATAAGAACTTGTGCTCTGGCTGGCGCCATTTTTTCATTTAAAAATTGTTTTGCAAAGCCATTTGTGGCAATACATACTTTTTTTACTGAAATTTCTTCGGAATTGTTTAAAATAAGTGAAATTTGGTCATTTTTTGTTGAAAATGAAGTGATTTCAGCCGAATTTAATACAAAAATACCTTTTTCTGAAGCTTTTTGAATTAGAGACTGCATCATGTTTCCGGCATTCAACTGTCCTTCTTCTGAGTTAAAAATTAGGTTTTTTTGAACATTTTTAAACGAAAAAGGGTCTTTTTTTACTGAAAAAACCTCTTTTTTATTAAAAAACACTTCTTTTAGTAAGTTATTTATATAGGGAATGTGTTCTAAACAAGTATTGTAAGTTTCTACATCATTTGTATCAAAAAGTTCATATCCCCCATATTTCTGAAAATCAATAGCGGCATCTCCTAAGTTCTTTCTGAGTAGCTGGAGACCGTTCACTCTATCTTTTAGCAATTGAATTACCTCATCTTCTGAATGAGTAGTAAGATCATCCACTATTTCAGAAATACTTCCAAAACAGGCAAAACCTGCGTTTTTTGTACTTGCGCCACTAGGCAACATTCCTTTTTCAAACACAACGATTTTAGCTTCGGGATGTTTATCCTTTAAGGTAAGTGCACAGCTAAGCCCTACAATTCCGCTACCAATTACAGCAAAATCAATATCTGAAAGCCACGTAGTATGTTCCCAATACGAAAGATTCATAATAGCAAGATAGTTAAATGTTTTGACTGCGCTAACGGGCGCAACGGCACCCTTCTATTTATAGAAGATATAGTGGAGCACGTGACCCAGTGGTATACCACTGGGGAGCGCCATAAAAAAACACCAACTTATTATTACATAAGTTGATGCTCTAGTTATTTTAAATAAGGTTATTATTTATTCCTCTTCTTCAGGTTCGTCCATTTTCCAAGTATCCATAAATGCAGTCGTATAATTTCCGGCGACATAATCTGGATGATCCATTAACTGACGGTGAAATGGGATGGTGGTCTTGATTCCTTCGATCACAAATTCGTCCAGAGCTCGTTTCATTTTACTAATCGCTTCTTCTCTTGTTTGTGCCGTAGTAATCAATTTGGCAATCATCGAATCGTAGTTAGGCGGAATGGTATAGCCTGCGTATACATGCGTATCCAAACGCACACCATGACCGCCCGGAGCGTGTAACGTAGTAATTTTACCGGGAGATGGTCTAAAACCATTGTATGGATCTTCTGCGTTAATTCTACATTCAATTGAATGCAGGTTAGGCAAATAGTTCTTTCCTGAAATGGGTACGCCGGCAGCCACGAGTATTTGCTCTCTGATAAGGTCAAAATCAATCACCTGTTCTGTAATTGGGTGCTCCACTTGAATACGGGTATTCATTTCCATAAAGTAGAAGTTTCGGTGTTTATCTACTAAGAATTCTACCGTTCCTGCTCCTTCATATTTGATATATTCTGCAGCTTTTACCGCAGCTTTTCCCATATCGTCCCGAAGCTTTTTTGTCATAAAAGGGCTTGGGGTTTCTTCGGTAAGTTTTTGGTGACGTCTTTGTACGGAGCAATCACGTTCACTTAGGTGGCAAGCTCTTCCATTACTATCGCCTACGATCTGAATTTCAATATGGCGAGGCTCTTCAATAAGCTTTTCCATATACATATCATTGTTTCCAAAAGCTGCTTTACTTTCTTGTCTAGCAGACTCCCATGCATCCTGAAGATTTTCTTCTTTCCAGACAGCTCGCATTCCTTTTCCTCCACCACCTGCACTGGCTTTTAGCATTACCGGATATCCGGTTTCTTTAGCAACTTTTTTACACTCTTCAAAATTGGCGATAATTCCTTCACTTCCGGGTACACAGGGTACACCTGCAGCAATCATTGTTGATTTTGCCATGGCTTTGTCCCCCATTCTATTGATCATTTCTGGCGAAGCACCAATAAATTTAATATTGTGCTCCTCGCAGATTTTTGAAAATTTAGCATTTTCAGAAAGAAAACCATATCCTGGGTGGATTGCGTCTGCATTTGTAATCTCTGCTGCCGCGATAATATTAGACATTTTAAGGTAGCTTTCACTACTTGGAGGAGGACCAATACATACTGCTTCATCTGCAAACCTAACATGTAGACTTTCTTCGTCTGCCTTTGAATAAACAGCCACAGTTTTAATACCCATCTCTTTACAGGTACGAATTACGCGAAGCGCAATTTCTCCCCTATTGGCAATTAATATTTTTTTAAACATATTTTTTGAGTTTTAAAACCCCAATATCAAACTCTATTCGATGTTTGGTTTTTGGAATTTGGAATTTTTAAACTTATGATGGGTCTACCAAAAATAGTGGTTGGTCAAATTCTACTGGGGATGCATCATCTACTAGAACTTTTACGATCTTCCCTGAAACCTCGCTTTCTATTTCGTTAAACAGTTTCATGGCTTCAATCACGCATAAAACATCTCCAGCACCTATCTGGCTTCCCACCTCAACGAATACTGGCTTGTCTGGAGAGGGTTTGCGATAAAAAGTTCCAATAATTGGAGATTTTACGGTGATGTATTTTGAATTCTCGTCTGGAGCAGCTTCTTTTGGTTGGGCAGGAGCTGGCGCCTGAGGAGCTGGTGCCTGAGGAGCTTGAGGTGCTGCCGCCATTGCTGGCATTTGATGAATGTAAGTTGTTTCTCCTTTTCCGTCGCTTCCTGTTCTAATGGTAATTTTAATGTCTTCCATTTCAAGTTTTACTTCGCTAGCGCCAGATTTTGCTACGAACTTGATTAAATTTTGAATGTCTTTTATTTCCATATTCTTAGTTGTTTAATACTCTTAGTTGGTTTTATTTTGAGTCGTAGGCCCATTTAAGATAAATGGCACCCCATGTAAATCCTCCCCCAAAGGAGGCGAAGACTAGATTATCTCCTTTTTTAAGTTGTTTTTCATAATCCTGAAGGCACAGTGGCAAGGTAGCGGAGGTAGTATTTCCATATTTATGGATATTCATCATCACTTTATCTTCGGGTAAATTCATGCGTTTGGCTGTCGCGTCAATAATTCGTTTGTTTGCCTGATGTGGAACTAGAAAGGCAACGTCATCTCCACTTAGGTTGTTTCGGTGCATTATTTTTTCACTCACATCTGCCATGTTGGAAACAGCAAATTTAAATACGGTTTTTCCATCTTGGAATACGTAATGCTGTTTATTGGCAACTGTTTCTGCAGAGGCTGGTAAAATAGAACCTCCTGCATCGATTTTAAGGCTTTGCCTGCCAATTCCATCGGTCTTTAAAATTTCATCTTGGACGCCTAATCCTTCAGAACTAGGCTCAAAAAGTACAGCACCTCCTCCATCACCAAAAATGATGCAAGTCGTCCTATCTGTATAATCAATAATCGAGGACATTTTATCGGCTCCAATTAAAAGTACTTTTTTGTAACGCCCCGACTCTATGTATTTTGCTGCGGTAGACATTCCGAAGAGAAAACTTGAACAAGCAGCAATAAGATCAAATGAAAAAGCGTTTACGGCTCCTATTTGTGTGGCTACGTAAACGCCTGTGGTTGCGACCGGCATATCTGGTGTGGCGGTTGCCATAATCACCATATCAATATCTTTTGGATCTGTATTGCTTTTTGCTAATAAATCTTTTGCAGCTTCTATAGCAAGATAGGAAGTACCTTGCCCTTCTTCTTTTAAAATTCTTCGTTCTTTAATTCCTGTTCTGGCGGTAATCCATTCATCATTAGTATCGACCATCGTCTCCAAAATTTCATTGGTAAGAACGTAGTCTGGAACATAGCCTCCTACAGCAGTAATTGCAGCTGTGATTGTACTCATAAATTCTTTTTATTTTTCTTTTGAAGCTATAAATATTGCTCTAAAAGGAAGGAAAAATACTAAAATTTAATCAAAAAGAGATCAAAATTAACCTTTTTTGACATTTTTTGATTACTGAAAACAAAAAAACTCTCACGGAAGCGCGAGAGTTATATTGTATCGTAAAAAAAGCGATTATGCCTCTACTTCTTCAGTAGCGTCAATTACAATTTGTCCACGGTAGTATAATTTACCTTCGTGCCAGTGTGCTCTGTGGTACAAATGCGCTTCTCCTGTTGTAGGATCTGTAGCAATTTGTGGAGCAGTTGCTTTGTAATGTGTTCTTCTTTTATCTCTTCTTGTTTTGGAGATTTTTCTTTTAGGATGTGCCATTACTTATATTATTTATCCGTTAATAGTTTTTTTAATGAGTCCCATCTTGGGTCTGTTGCATCGCCTTCAGATTTGGTTTCATTACCAGCAATCTTTGGGCTTAATTCTTCAAGTTTTTCAAGTATATCACTTTGTAAGGTGCCGTCTTCAATTCCCGGATGAATTTTCCGTGAAGGCATTGCCAACACAATAGATTCATACACATACTGCTGGATATTTACTTCAAAGCTTCCGTGAGGCAAGATCAAAAGATCTTCATTCTCATCATTAAATTCTTCACCGAACTTTACTACAAAATGATAGGTTCCATCTACGGCCTGATCAAAAGGCTCATTGGTAATATCACATTGTACATTTACAAATCCGTCAAAGTTTAATGTAAACTCTAATAGTGTTGTTTTTTTATCCAAAAGCACGTCGAGATTAATGTTTGCATCATTAAATTCGTCATACTCAAAATGCTCAAAGAACGATTTTGTAATTTCAAAATCAAGATGGTGTTCTCCTAATTTTAATCCCACAAAAGGGATTGTAAATTCTTTCAGTTCCTTCATTATCACACCAGGTTAATTCAATCACCTTATAAATAAGGCGGGTGCAAAGATAAAAAATTATTTGTAACGAAAAGCTTTAATCACTTCTTTTTTGAAAAGCTTCTTTTTGGCTTAATTTCAAGTGGATTTTTAGAAATTTCCTGGTACTCTTTTCGCTTCCTAAAGATTTTTATAGCGCTATAAATTGCCTGCCTAAAAGACTCATAATTAGCTACTCCCTTTCCTGCTACATCATAGGCTGTTCCATGATCTGGTGACGTGCGAACATGACTTAATCCTGCGGTATAATTAACTCCGTTCCCAAAAGCAAGTGTTTTAAATGGAATAAGTCCTTGGTCATGATAAGAGGCAATCACAACATCAAAATTTTTATAGTTTCCTGATCCAAAAAAACTGTCGGCTGCGTACGGACCAAAAACAAGTTTTCCATTATTCCTGAGATTGTCAAGGGTAGGTCTCAACACAGTGTCATCTTCATTCCCAATAACCCCATTATCTCCATTATGGGGATTTAACCCGAGAACTGCTATTTTAGGTTTTTCAATTCCAAAATCCTGAATTAAAGTCTTATTGATTGTATTTATTTTCTTTTCAATAAGTTCGCGCGTGATGTGGCTTGAAACATCTTTAACAGCCACATGGTCTGTTAGTAGACCTATTCGTAGTGTTTCTGAAATCATCAACATAAGACTGTCACCCTCTAATTCTTGATTTAAATAATCTGTGTGACCGGGAAAAGAAAATGTTTTAGATTGAATATTAGATTTATTGATGGGTGCAGTAACCAATACATCAATTTGATTTTTTTTCAATGCTGATACTGCCGCCTCCAACGATTTGATAGCATACGCCCCTGCTTGTTTTTCTTCTACTCCAAAGTGAATATCAACAGGTTCTTTCCACACATTTAATACATTAATTTTTTTATCAATGATTTTATCTGGGCTATCTATCCCCTGAACCTTAATAGTAAGTCCGTAATGCTTTATGAAGTATGACATTACCTTTACTGAACAAAAAATAACAGGAGTACAAAACTCTAACATTCTTTTATCCTCAAATGTTTTTAAGATAATTTCGCTGCCTATCCCATTAAGGTCCCCTATCGATATTCCTACACGTATATTTTCTTGTTGACTCATATGATACTCTAGGATTAGAATTCGTATTTTTGTATTACAAATGTAACCAAAATAAGCATGTTTACAGGTATCGTTGAAACCTTAGGAAAAATAAAAAATCTTACACGGGAAGATGGAAATCTACACATAGAAGTAGAGAGCTCTTTAGCTCCGGAACTTAAAATTGACCAGAGCGTATCTCATAATGGAGTTTGTCTAACGGTCGTGGGACTAAAAACTAACTCGTATGTTGTTTCTGCTATTTCTGAAACACTTGAAAAAACTAACCTTGATGCCCTGCAGATTGATGATTTGGTAAACCTTGAACGCGCTATGAAATTAGGTGATAGGCTTGACGGGCATTTAGTACAAGGGCATGTAGATCAAGTTGGAAGGTGTACCTCTATAAAAGAGGAAAACGGCAGCTGGTTATTTACGTTTAATTATGATGAAACTTTAGGGAACATAACTGTTGAAAAAGGCTCTATTACGGTAAATGGAGTGAGTTTGACAGTGGTGAATTCAGAAAAAAATTCGTTTAGTGTTGCCATCATTCCCTATACATATGCACACACTACTTTTAAAAATTGTGTAAAAGGAAGCATCGTAAACCTGGAGTTTGACGTTGTGGGAAAATACCTAAAAAGACTTAGTGAGGGATATTTGTAGTCTTTCTCTTTTTATAAAAATACCACACACCTATTACAATACCTGCAAACAAAAGAATTATCAAATTATCGTCTATGGGAAGTTCTGGAGGTACTGGACCGCCAGGAGGACGTAAAGCTGGCTCAGGAGGAGCTGGACCACCAGCGCGCTGTCCAAATACAGCAGCTGTACTCAGAAAACTAAACATAATGGTTAATATAGTGACGATTTGGGATCGCATATAGGGGTCTAATGTACTAATTTTTTTAAAATGACCAAATAAATACGGTACTATCAGTATGTTATAACTGAAAAAACCTTTTAAAATTGTATGTCAAAAAAACTAATTACTAGTAAAGTGGTCCCACATGGGCTCGAACCATGGACCCCCTGATTATGAGTCAGGTGCTCTAACCAGCTGAGCTATAGGACCTATTCGTTTTTAAAACACTAATTCTATTGATTGTTGCTAAAAACAGTTTGCAAATATAAACACTTTCTGTTTTTTTCAAACAATTTCACGTTAATATTGGGTAAACTATAGATTACTTCATTTCTTGACACAATTCGACTAATACTCCGTTGGTAGACTTAGGATGTAAAAATGCCACCCATTTATTGTCAGCTCCTTTCTTAGGCGTTTCGTTTAAAACAACAAATCCCTCTTTTTTAAGACGAACAATCTCTTGTTCTATATTATCTACGGAAAAAGCAATATGATGGATGCCTTCTCCTCTTTTTTCTATGAATTTTGCAATCGCACTATCTTTATTTATAGCTTCCAACAACTCTATTTTACTTTCACCACATTTAAAAAATGAAGTTTCTACCCCCTCGCTTTCAACCCTTTCAGTTTTATAATGCTCCTGTCCTAATAAGCTTTTGTAAATTTTATTTGCTTCGGAAAGATTTTTAACTGCAATTCCAATATGTTCTATTTTGTGCATATTCTTATAATTATCACGTTATTAAAAATAACAATTCTTAAAAGTAGTATTTTTGCAGTATGATAGAAAGTAACAGACAGAAAAAAATAGCCAGTGTTCTTCAGAATGATCTAGCGAACGTGCTACAAAATTTATTACGTGAATCTGGACAACTGGGAACCATTATCTCCGTTTCAAAAGTTTCGGTAACAACAGATCTAAGTATTGCTAAAGTATATCTTAGCGTATTTCCTTCAAACAAAGCGGTAAAGATTATTGAGGAGCTACAATCGCTTCAGCCAAAAATTAAGCATGAAGTTGCGCAATTAACAAAACATCAATTGCGAAGAATGCCCGCATTGTCCTTCTTTAATGATGACTCTTTAGACTATATTGATAGCATCGAAAAAGCAGTAAAAGGAACCGAGAATCCGTTAGAGAACCCAGATCTACTTCCGAAGCGAAAAAAACTATAATTTGAATTTTCCGCTCTACATCGCCAAGCGATATTTATACAGTAAAAGCACCAAAAATGCTGTCAATATTATTTCCAGAATTGCAGTAAGTGCTGTTATAGTTGGAGCGATGGCTTTATTTATTGTGCTTTCAGGTTTTGCAGGACTGCGGGATTTTAGCCTTGAGTTTACCAATCAGTTTGATTCTGATCTAAAAATCTTTCCAGAAAGTGGAAAAACAATCACAATTTCTTCGGAAACTTCAGAACAGCTACAAAACATAGTGGGTATAGAAGCTTTTTCAGCCATTATCGAAGAACGTGTATCCCTTCAGTATAAAGGAAAAAATCATATCGCTTTTATAAAAGGAGTGGATTCTAATTTTAAAAAAGTAACCCCTGTAGATAGTCTCGTTTTTTTAAGCAGATGGCTGGAAGCGGGTAGAGATGAAGCTGTTATTGGGCTGGGAACAGCAAACAAATTATCGCTGCAGGTTAATGATTATGCCAATTTACTTGATGTGTATGTGCCAAAGCCAGGCACGGGTAGTATAAGTACATTTGATCTGCCTAATGTATTTAATAAGGAGTCGGTTGTTGTTTCTGGACTGTATTCTGTCAATGAAGATCTCGACAGTAAATATATTTTCACTGATATTGAGTTTGCCAGAAATTTGTTGAGTTTAGATAGCACGAAGGTTTCATCTATTGAGTTTAAATTAAAGCCTGAAGCAGATGAAAGTGAAATTCGTGAAGCTCTTGCAGAAACCATTTCAACCCCATTAGTAATCAAGAATAGAATTCAGCAAAACGATGCCTTATACAAAATGCTGAATGCCGAAAATCTTTTTGTTTACGTTTTTGTAAGTCTTATTGCCGCCATTGCTATTTTTAATATTGCGGGAACTATTATCATGATGATCCTAGAAAAAAAACGAAATATAAAAACCTTAGTTTCCCTAGGCTTAACCTTACAACAAGTACGAAGCATTTTCTTTTTTGAAGGGTTTTTGATGACCCTCATAGGTGCCTCAGTTGGCTTGCTTTTGGGAGTGATTATTGTACTACTTCAATTAGAGTTTGGCTTTATTCCCATTACACCTACATTACCCTATCCCGTGAGGTTTGAATTTGTAAACCTACTGATTGTCTTCGGAACCATTGCCATACTTGGCGGACTGGCGTCTAAAATAGCTTCCAGAAGAATTACCGAAAGATTGATTGCTTAAGCAAATTGGAAATCTCCGAATTTTTCTAATACCTCATCAAAAGCCTCAAAAACGGAAGCAGAATCATCGCTAGTTACCATTTTCATTCGGTATTCTTTAAAATGAGGGATCCCTTTAAAATAATTGGTATAATGACGTCGGGTTTCGAAGACTCCTAACGTTTCACCTTTCCAGTCTATTGCCATTTGTAGATGCCTTCTGGCTGCTTCGACACGCTCAATCATCGTAGGAGGTGCAGCGTGCTTTCCTGTCTCAAAAAAGTGCTTTACTTCCTTAAAAAACCAAGGGTATCCAATACTGGCTCGCCCTATCATTGCCCCATCAAGACCGTATTCATCTCGCATTAACATGGCTTTTTCGGGACTATCAACATCACCATTGCCAAACACGGGAATATGCATGCGCTGATTGTTCTTTACCTCTGCAATGGGTTTCCAATCTGCTTCTCCTTTATACATCTGTGCGCGGGTTCTTCCGTGAATAGAAATCGCTTTGCATCCAACATCTTGGAGTCTTTCGGCAACTTCCACAATTTTAATTGAATCATGATCCCACCCCAACCGGGTCTTAACTGTAATGGGTAGTTTTGTATGTTTCACCATGGCTTCAGTAAGCGAAACCATTAAATCGATATCTTTCAAAATTCCCGCACCGGCTCCTTTGGACACCACTTTTTTTACGGGGCACCCAAAATTAATATCAATGATGTCTGGCCCACTGGCTTCCACAATTTCAACGCTTTGTAGCATTGAATCTAGAACTGCTCCAAATATTTGAATACCTACAGGTCGTTCCTTCTCATATATATCTAGTTTCATCACGCTTTTTGCAGCGTCACGTATTAAGCCTTCAGAAGAAATGAATTCTGTATACACCACATCTGCACCCTGTTCTTTACAAAGTGCTCTAAAAGGAGGATCACTTACATCTTCCATGGGTGCAAGTAGTAACGGAAACTCGCCTACTTCTATGTCGCCAATCTTTGCCATGGTACAAAAGTACGGATTTTATAAAATGTGCTTATTCTAAACGGTCTTTTTCGTCTACCTCTAAGGTGCGAATATTTTCTTGAAGTCGAGAGTTGCCAAAATTATAGGTAAATCCTGCTCGAAACAATCGAGACTCTACCCTGGCAAAATAGCGATTGTCTTGGTTTAAATATATAGAAGTAACCTCCACATTATTGGTGTCAAAAATATCATCTACCCCTATCGTTACACTGGCTCTATCATTCCAGAATGATTTTCTAAAAGATAATGAAACGTTTAGTTGATTTTGATATCGTGATGATCCTGTAAAAAAATCTGAGATGTATACCAAGGACACATCACTAGAAATTGACTGTTGTTTTGATACCGTTAGCCTGCTAAACATTTGAGCAAAAAAACCATAAGTGTCAAACGAAAAGGTTTCTTGGGAACTTTCTAAGGCAAAAAATTCGTTATTAAGGTAATAATTAGAGGTCGTTACGGTTAAATACCACCAGTTTTTTATATAATTAGCATACGTGGCATCAAAGCTATATTGATACCCTCTTATAAGGTTTGACTCATTACTTCTAAGAGTGCTGTTTACGTTGTCTTGAAATGTGAGAGATGCAAGTTCATCATCAACACCTTCATAATATAAATCAAAAAACCAATTTCCTTTATGTGTCAAACTTAGCTGAATTCGATTGGTAATAGCGGGCATCAAATTTGGATTTCCCGCATTAAAATTATTTTCATTGATAAAATAAAGGAAAGGGTTTAAGCTTTGATATCTAGGTCTAGTAATTTTTCTGGAATAGCTTGCTGATATAGCATTAGTGTCATTAATTGCGAAGTCTATAGTAGCAGAAGGAAATAACTCGAAATACACTTGTGTATTTAAAAGTCCAAGAAATCTTGAATCACCTAGAACATCTGTATATTCTCCGCGCACTCCTAGATGGATAGAAAATTTACCCAACTCTTTCATAAATTCTGCAAAGCCTGCATAGATTGATTCTTTATAAATAAAATTATCTGACAGTGACATATTGAACATGCTGTTTCCTGTATCTGTATCAAAAAAGTCTAAAGCACTTTCGGTATCTATGGAAGAATATTTGAGACCCGTTTTCAAGGAACCATTTAAAAAGGGAGTCGTTAAATCCAGCTGTCCCGTAAAAATGTTGGTGTTTTGTAAAGCATCTGTAAAAAAACTATTATTCCTAGTTAGAGTACCATCTGGTAAAAAGTAATTTGTAGCGACTTCTTGAATCTGATCATTTCTGTATCTAATGTAATTAGCTGTTGTAGTAACAGTAGCTCCTTCTTCACCTACTTGTAAAGTATGACCTAAACTAAATGATACATTTGAAGTGTTATTCTCAAGATTACTTCGGGTTGAAAAGGTAGAGTCCAGTGATCTAAGGTTGCTAAAAATTTCTGCTTCAACAGTGTTGTGAAATGTTTTATCGGGTGAAAAAAGGAGGCTGGAGGTAAAATTCAGACTGTTTTTTTTATCTAATGTAATATCCGCAGAAATGTTTGCTTGATGTGCATTAGAGCGGGTCGTTCTGGTAAAATCACTTTCCCAGATAGACTTAGTTGTTAGTTCATCTTCATTAAAAAACCGGGTAAAATTTTCATCTTCTTTAAATTCTTTTCTAGGACTAAAACTATAGCTTCCAAAAAAGTTGAGCCATTTATTTTTATATGAGTGTGAGGTTGTAGCACTGTATTTTGGAAAAACAGCTTGTTCATATCGTCCCGAAACAGAGCCTTTATATCCTACTGAAATCGCTTTTGACATAACGATATTTAAAACAGAACCAGATTCTGCATCGTATGAAGCACCAGGATTAGTAATTACTTCTACACTTTTTATGGCCGAAGCATCTGTGTTCTGCAATAAAGTAACTACTTCTGCTGAGGATAAATACACACGTCGCCCGTTAATAAAAATAGTAGGAGTGGAAAATTTAATTTTAATTTCTTCACCAATAATCAGAACACCTGGAGTTCTTTTTAATAAATCAAAGGTACTACCTGTAGACAAAGAAGTATTTTCTACATTAAATATTAATTTCCCTGCTGTTTTCTGAATGGTTGGCAACTTGGCATTAATTACTGTCGTTTCAAGAGACTGTGGGTCTTCAGAAAGAGTAATAGTGCCCAAATCAGTATCTGATGTTAATTGAACTGTTTTTTCTTCCGTAGAAAAACCCATAAAGCTGAAGGTAATCCGATATGTTTTTTCTTCAAGGTCTGAAATACTAAAGGTTCCATCTTCTTCTGTAACTGCACCTTTTAAAACATCTTCATAATCTGAATCATACAAAAGAACCGTTGCAAAGGCCAACGGCACATTATTTTGATCTAATACACTGCCAGTAATCGTTTTGTTTTGACCAATTAAAGATATAGCCGAAAGTGAAAAAGCTATAAAAAATAAGGGGAAACACTTCATTAAAGAGCGTATTAATTTTTGTTAGTCTTTTGCAAAAGCAATTCGGGGAGGCCCTACAAAGGTGTCAAATAATTATGTAAACCACACACAACTTTTTATTTTTTCGATGAACTGCATTATTCGTTTGAATGCATTGATTTTACACTATCTTTGCCACTGGAAAATGAAGCTATGAAGAATATTAGAAACTTTTGCATAATCGCACATATTGACCACGGTAAAAGTACGTTGGCAGATAGACTGTTGGATGCTACTGGCTCTGTTACTGCTCGTGAGCAACAAGCTCAATTACTAGATAGTATGGATCTTGAGCGGGAACGAGGTATTACCATTAAAAGTCATGCAATACAAATGAAATACACCCATGAGGGTGAAGAATATATTTTAAACTTAATTGACACTCCTGGTCACGTAGATTTCTCTTATGAAGTTTCGCGATCCATTGCAGCCTGTGAAGGTGCATTGCTTGTAGTAGACGCTGCGCAAAGCATACAGGCGCAAACCATTTCAAATCTATATCTCGCCCTAGAGAATGATCTTGAAATTATACCTGTATTAAATAAAGTAGATCTACCCTCGGCAAACCCTGAAGAAGTGACAGATGACATTGTAGATCTTTTAGGGTGTGCCGCAGAAGAGGTAATCCCTGCTAGTGCCAAAACCGGTCTTGGTATTATTGAGATCCTAACTGCTATTATTGAGCGGGTTCCTGCTCCCAAAGGTAATCCCGATGAGTCGTTACAGGCATTAATTTTTGATTCAGTCTACAACCCTTTTAGAGGCGTAGAAACCTACTTTAGAGTTTTAAATGGAGAGATTTCAAAAGGGCAGCACATCAAGTTTATGGCTACTGGTAAAACGTATTTTGCAGATGAAGTAGGAACTTTAAATTTAAAGCAAACTCCTAAAAAAGTGATTAAAGCGGGAGATGTTGGCTATTTAATTACAGGGATAAAAGAAGCAAAAGAGGTTAAAGTTGGAGACACTATTACAGATGCTAAATCGCCAACTACCAATATGATTGAAGGTTTTGAGGACGTAAAGCCTATGGTTTTTGCGGGTATCTATCCAGTAGATACCGAGGATTATGAAGAATTAAGAGCCTCGATGGAAAAGCTTCAATTGAATGATGCTTCGCTGGTTTTTGTTCCTGAAAGCTCAGCAGCGCTTGGTTTTGGTTTTCGCTGTGGATTTCTGGGCATGCTACATTTAGAAATTATTCAGGAGCGCTTAGAGCGTGAGTTCGATATGACAGTGATCACAACTGTACCTAACGTATCTTACCATGCCTATACTAACAGAGAGCCCGATGAATTAATCTTGGTAAATAACCCAAGTGATTTGCCAGATCCCTCAAGGCTTAATAGAATGGAAGAACCGTTTATTAAGGCTACTATTATCACAAAATCAGATTTTGTGGGATCTGTAATGTCACTGTGTATAGAAAAACGTGGAGTCATTACCAATCAGACGTACCTCACTACAGAAAGAGTTGAACTAAGTTTTGATATGCCGTTAGCAGAAATCGTATTTGATTTTTACGACCGACTAAAAACAGTTTCCAAAGGGTATGCCTCTTTTGATTATGCACCTATTGGTATGCGAGAGTCCAAATTGGTAAAAGTGGATGTATTATTAAATGGAAATGTTGTCGATGCTCTTTCGGCACTATTGCATCAGGATAATGCCTATGATATTGGAAAAAAAATGTGCGAGAAGCTTCGGCAATTAATTCCAAGACAACAGTTTGATATTCCTATTCAAGCAGCAATTGGCGCAAAAATTATTGCCCGTGAAACGGTAAAAGCACTTCGGAAAGATGTTACCGCAAAATGTTATGGTGGAGATATTTCAAGAAAGCGTAAACTCCTTGAAAAACAGAAAAAAGGTAAAAAACGAATGCGCCAGGTTGGAAACGTAGAAATTCCACAAGAAGCATTTATGGCAGTGCTTAAACTGAATGACTAGCCTCCACACATAGCTCCAGCTTGCATTAAGTCTGCGAGATATACGTCGTAATCTGTATTAGTGTTTTCTCCGTTAACCGAAGCATCTCCATCGCTTCTTTGACAGACCTCAAAATCTGTTGTCTGGTCAGATGTACACATAATACACGTTTCTTCGTCATCATTTCCGCAGGAAAGAATTAGAAAAGAAAAAAGTAAAACATAGATAGCTTTTATCATTTGGCTGTGTTTAAATAATATAACGGCTGGGGTTTCAAAAAATTTCATAATAGCTCTATAGGGTTTCTCTGGTGCGTGCTTTTCAACATTATTGTGTTAATGCTTCTTGTCAAAATAATTCAGAACTCTTACGCTCGTCAAGCCATGAATTATAATACTAAACAAGATAACATAGCTCACAATGCCGTAAAGTTCTTCAAAGCCAGAAAAATTACCGTGTAATAACCCGAAGCTAAGATAAAATACACTTCCTATTCCTTTAACGCCAAAAAAACCAATTGCCCACTTTTTTGCTTTGGAATATTTCATTGGTAACATGGCAATGTACCCAAATATTGGTCTCAAAATTAATACAAGAGCAAGACTAGCTAAAATCCCATTCAAGTCTGTATAGCTCAAAATTCCAGAACATAAAGCACCCCCAAAAAAGATGATCCATATGACAACTAATAGTTTTTCAACTTCCTCGACAAATGGAACCATAAAATCTTCAACCGACTTGTTCTTATCTTTAGGACGATGATGTTGAATAAAAACACCTGTAACAAAGACACATATAAAACCATAAGTGCTAAGAACCTCTGCTAGCCCATATGCAAAAAAAGTAAGTGCTATGGCTATAAAACCGTTAAGTATGTATTTCTTTTTTTCTTTTTTATGGAAAGCAATAAGTTTACTATATATATAGCCAATACAAGCTCCTAAAATAAGGCCTCCTACTATTTTATATACTACATAAAAGCTAAAAAAGTGTACCCAATCTATCTCATTGAATGTTGTAGATTTTGACCAAATAATTGCCAAAAACACAAACGGAAATGCCAAACCATCATTTATTCCTGCCTCTGCAGTTAGTGTAAATTGCATTCCTGTTTCTTTCGAGTTTTCATGCTGCTCTTCCTCTAGTTGAATTTCTGAAGCCAGTACAGGATCTGTTGGGGCAAGTATAGCAGCCAACAAAAGAGAAACGGGTCCGTTTAAATTTAATATATAATGTCCTATTATGAAGATTACCGCCATAAATAATGGCATTGTGATAAGAATTAAAGAAAAAGGACGTTTCCATTCTTTCCAACTATAATGCGTGCCAATTTTTAGACCTGCAGTCATTAAACTAACAATTACGATACCCTCTGTTATAATTTTCCCGTAGTTTAAGTCAAACAAAGGATTGGGCCATGGCAAGGGTACATCTATTAAATAAAATAAAATCCCAAAAAATAATAATGGGACGATGTAGGTGATCTTTAATTTATTTGTGTATAAAGGTAGAAATGCAACAATGGATAGTGCAAACCCTAGGTATGCAATAGAGACAAAATAAGGCTGCATATTTATTATTTCTTCCATATAATGATAGAAATGAGATCAAAGTGACCTTATGGTTGGTACTATTAGGGATTCCCTTTTACTTATATTTAAACATTAGGGTTTTCAGCCGTTGGTAATTTACCCTTTTCGTTGGTTGCTGTTACTACATCTTCAAAGTCCATTGGTTTTCCTAAATAAGCGATAACAGTCCCGTTTTCAATATTTATTTCTTTAAGGGTATCTATCAAATCTACATTACCTTCTGGATCTTTAATAAATAAAGGAATCGCCTCTTTGTTTTCTCTAATGATTTCGAGAACTTTTAAAAACATGTTATAATCTTCTACTTCAATTTCTTGTATTGAAGGGTAATCGCGAGCAACTTCGGTAAATTTTATGAAATCGTGTGTAGTGTTAAATATCTCATCTGTGTTTACATCCTCTTTCTTTAAAAGTTCCTTTGAAGTTATTAACCTAAAGGTTCCATTTTCACCAAATTGCTTTCCGAAGCGACTCATGGCCTGTCTATTGATCTCGTCATTGCCTGTCATAGCCAGTAGATATCCTACATCACTTAATTCAATATTATCAGTAAGATCATCGTTATAAATATTTGCATTAATAGCATCAATACCAAGTTCTTTTGATTTTAAAATATTACTTCGGTTAGAGTCCACTAATACAACATGTCGGTTATTTTTTTGAAGATAAGTTGCTATTAATCTTGAAACTCTTGAAGCCCCTACAATCATAATTCCTTCAGATTTGTTTAGAAATACACCTACCAACGAGGCGAAAAAACGAGCAGTAGTTGCATTTAATAAAACTGTCGTTAATACTAGTCCGAATACAAGAGGAGTAATATATTCTGCCCCAGGAACTCCCTTTTCTACGAGTTCTGTCCCAAAAAGAGACGCGATACCTGCCGCAACGATTCCACGGGGTCCTACCCAACTTATAAAAAGTTTTTCGTTGGTTTTCAGCGTTGAGCCAATCGTACTTAAAAAAACACCAATAGGTCTTACTAAAAAAATAATAATAGCAAAGAGGATTGCTGTTTTCCAGTTATAAACAAGCAGGAGGTCGTCAAGACTAATATTTGCAGCAAGTAAAATAAACAAAATTGAAATTAGTAGTACGCTTAGTGATTCTTTAAAGTACAATAATTCTTTTAGGTTTGGTAAGTCACTATTACCAAGAAACATTCCCATTACCACTACAGATAAGAGTCCGGATTCGTGAGCAAATAAATCACTAACTACAAAGATCAGAAGCACCATAGCTAAAGAAGCTACATTTAATAAATAGTGGGGGATTACTTTTCTTTTTACAGCCTGGTACATCGCAAAACCTCCTGCCAAACCAAAAGCAAATCCAATTACAATGATTCGTGCAAATTCTAATAAGGCATGTTTTGTATAGCTTCCGCCAACATGACCTGCAGCATCTTCTGGAGCTATGTCTATACTAATAAATCCAAAAACAAGTACAGCAACTAAAGCCCCGATCGGGTCGATTAAAATACCCTCCCATTTTAATACAGAGGATACATCCTTTTTTAATGGAATATTTCTTAAAATAGGAGTAATTACTGTAGGACCCGTTACAATAATTAAGCCCGCAAATAAGAATGAAATGCTCCAGTCCAATCCAAAAATATAATGCGCGGCTATCCCAGCTCCAAAAAAAGTAATAATAGAACCCAGGCTAATTAGTTTTCCAATTACTCCACCTGTTTTTTTTACTTCTTCCATCTTTAAAGTAAGCCCGCCTTCAAAAAGAATGATTCCTATTGCAAGTGAAACAAAATAAAAAAGACTTTTTCCTGGGAAAAATCCAGAATCTATATTCCAAATAGGTTGTATCCATTGCGTTCCATCATTTGATATAAGAGTAGAGATTGGTCCCACAAAAAGGCCAATTAAAATAAGGGGTAAAATTGCAGGGATTTTAAATTTCCAAGCAACCCATTGCGCTAAAATTCCTAAAATTATAATTCCTGCAAGCTCTAACATAAGATGTAATTTAGAAAAGCTCAAAAATATATATAAACTACTCAGTGAACATTAATTTTCAAAAAAAGTTTACATAGCATACCTTGTTCTAACTGCTTGATAATTTAAAATTTCTTAATAAAGACTTAAGATTAATCGTCATTATTGCCTCTTTTTGTATTTTGCAGCACGTATGAAACTTTACCCTATTGAGGCAGGAAATTTTAAGCTCGACGGAGGCGCTATGTTTGGCGTCGTACCTAAAAGCCTCTGGACTCGAACAAATCCTGCCGATTCAAATAACATGATTGATATCGCAGCCCGGTGCCTTTTAATTGAAAATGGGGACCGACTAACTCTTATAGATACGGGGATGGGGAATAAACAAAGTGACAAGTTCTTTGGTTATTATTATCCTTGGGGAGATCATTCGTTAGATACCTCCTTAAAAAAATATGGCTTTCACAGAGATGATATAACTGATGTATTTATGACTCATTTACATTTTGATCATTGTGGCGGAAGCGTTGAATGGAATAAGGATAAAACTCATTACCAACCGGCTTTTAAAAATGCGACTTTCTGGAGCAATAAAGACCATTGGGAATGGGCGACAAATCCTAACCGCCGAGAAAAAGCATCTTTTCTTTCTGAAAATATACTCCCTATGGAGGAAGCTGGTCAACTTAAATTTGTAAATCGCCCTTCCTTGTCTCTTTCTTCCGAAAATAATAAAAAGGATTTTTCTGAAGCAAACGAACTGGACTTCGGCATCTTCTTTGCAGACGGTCATACAGACAAACAGATGATTCCCATGCTGAAACATAATAATAAGACCATCGTCTTTATGGCAGATTTACTGCCAACTGCCGGTCACTTACCTATTCCTTTTGTGATGGGATATGATACCAGGCCTTTACTAACATTACCAGAAAAAACAAAATTTTTAAATGCAGCAGCAGACCAAAACTATTATTTGTTTTTGGAACATGATGCTCACAATCAAATAATTACAGTAAAGCATACAGATAAAGGAGTTCGAGTAAACGAAATCTTTAGCTGTGAACAAATATTAAATTAAATAAAAAACATGAATACATTAAAATCTTTCTTTTTCGCTACAGGTGCAGCTATACTACTATCGAGTTGTAGTGGTGGTTCAGCTCCTATTGTGGCAACCCCAGTTGCCAATATTGATACAATGCCTCTAAAAGTTACGCCACTTTCAGAAACACAATTACAATCGTGGACCATGGCAGACCTTCCTACAGATACCATACCCGGGATGAGTGTTGATAAGGCTTATGATGAACTTATCAAAAACAAAAAAGGGTCTAAGGTCATCGTAGCGGTTATTGATAGTGGTATTGATATTGAACATGAAGATCTTAAAGATATAATCTGGACCAATACAGATGAGATTCCTGGAAATGGAAAAGATGATGATAACAATGGCTATATTGATGATATCCACGGATGGAATTTTTTAGGAGATATTGTAGGTGAAAACTTAGAATATGTTCGATACATAAAAAAATTAGGTCCCAAATATGAAGGGAAAACTGAAGCTTCTATAAGTGCGGCAGATAGAGAAGAATTTGCATTATACCAAAAAGCAAAAGCTGAATACGAAAAGGAATTTCAACAGGCAAATGCTGGAAAGGCTCAATATGAGCAAATCTTAGGACAGGTAAAGCCAGCACATGCTGCAATGACTTTAAAATTAGGAAAAGCAGATTATACTGCTAAAGAACTGGCAGCTATCAAAGATCCTTCTGCAGAAGAACAAGCCATGATTGCAGGACTTACTCAAATGCTAAGTTATGGAGATAGTGTTCCAGAAGTTATAAAAGAGTTGGAGGGTGGTATAGCCTATTTTTCTGGAAGATTAGAAACTCATTTTAATATGACAGAAGATTTTAGAAGTGTATTAGGTGATAATCCAGATAGTATGGACGGAAAGGTCTATGGAAATAATGATGTTGACGGTCCAGATCCTAAAAAAGAAGATGCGAAGCATGGTACTCACGTTGCTGGAATTATTGCCGCACAACGGAACAACAATATTGGTGCAAATGGCGTCGCGCAAAACGTAGAAATTATGGTGTTAAGAGCTGTTCCAGATGGTGATGAATACGATAAAGATATTGCCTTGGCAATTCGATATGCAGCAGATAATGGAGCAAAAGTGATAAATACTAGCTTCGGAAAGTATTACTCTCCACATCCTGAATGGGTTTGGGATGCCATAAAATATGCTGCTTCAAAGGATGTTTTGGTTGTAAACGCTGCAGGAAATGAAGCTTTTGACCTTGATGGAATTCAGGTGTATCCAAATGATCAAACTACAGATAACACTACAGAGGTTGCTACAAACTTTATTACCATTGGAGCATTAAACTACAAATATGGTAGTGAAATGGTAGCAAGTTTTTCAAACTACGGAGTTTCTAATGTAGATGTTTTTGCGCCTGGTGTAGAAATATATTCTACAACACCTTTAAATACGTATGAATATCTTCAAGGGACTTCGATGGCCTCTCCCGCAGTAGCAGGAGTGGCGGCAATGATACGCTCTTATTATCCTAATTTATCTGCTGCTCAGGTAAAACAAATTTTAATGACTAGCGGATTAACTTCAAATACTCCTGTGATATTAGGCGGAGACCCTACCAGAACCAGTAATTTTAATAAAATTTCTAAGTCTGGAAAAATGGTAAATATGTATAACGCCATCATCATGGCAGATAAAATGTCTAAATAATGAAAAATATAGTTAAAAGCTTTCTTACTCTTTTTATAACCTTAAGTGCATTTGCACAAAATAATACCTCCTACTGGCAACAAAAAGTCGATTACAAGATGGAAATCGATATGGATGTTGAAACTTGGCAATATACAGGGAAACAAGAACTAGTCTATACTAACAATTCACCAGAAACTTTAGAAAGGGTCTTTTATCATTTATACTTTAACGCTTTTCAGCCAGGAAGCGAAATGGATGTTCGCTCACGTACCATCGAAGATGCAGATGGTCGAGTGGCTGATCGTATTTCGAAATTAGCAACCAATGAGATAGGTTTTATCAAGCCTATGGTACTTAAACAAGATGGAAAGCCCCTAGATTACGAAGTGGTGGGTACCGTAATGGAGGTGAAGCTCAACACTCCTATTGCCTCTGGTACTAGTAGTACATTTTCAATGGAATGGTTGGCGCAAGTCCCAGTACAAATAAGAAGAAGTGGTCGTAATAATGCCGAAGGTGTTGCGCTATCAATGACTCAGTGGTATCCTAAAATGGCAGAATATGATTTTCAAGGCTGGCATGCAGATCCATATATTGGAAGAGAATTTCATGGGGTTTGGGGTGATTTTGATGTTAAAATTTCGATTGACGAAGCATACACTATTGGAGGAACAGGGTATCTTCAAAATCCTGCCGAAATAGGAAAAGGTTATGCTCCACCGGGTCAAAAAACAATGAAGCCTGTAAATGGAAAATATACATGGCATTTTAAAGCTCCTAAGGTTCATGATTTTACCTGGGCTGCAGATACTAACTATATACACGACACTTACGAAGGTCCTAATGGTGTCACATTACATTTTCTTTATAAAGATGATCCAGAAATTAAAGAAAATTGGAAAAATCTTCAGCCTAAAACGGCTGCGCTCATGGAGTATTTTAATGAAAAGATTGGACCCTATCCGTACGAACAATATTCAGTAATACAAGGTGGAGATGGCGGAATGGAGTATGCGATGTGTACGCTGATTACTGGAAAAAGAAAATTTGGAAGTCTTGTAGGTGTTACATCTCATGAACTAGCACATACATGGTTCCAGTTTCTAATGGCAACTAACGAAGCAAAACATGAATGGATGGACGAAGGCTTTACATCTTATATTTCCAATGAAGCTATGAACGTGGTGATGGATGAGAAAAACCCGAATCCGCACACAGGTTCCTATCGAGGGTACCAGTTTATGGCTTTGAGCGGGAATGAACAGCCGGCAACAACTCATGCAGATCGCTATGCATCTAATAGAATGTATGGAATTACAGCATATAGTAAAGGCGCTGTCTTTTTAGCACAACTTGGTTATATTATTGGCAAAGATAACCTGGATAAAACTTTAAACCGTTACTATGAGGATTGGGCATTTAAACACCCAACACCTAACGATTTTATTCGGGTAGCCGAAAAAGTATCAGGTTTTGAACTAGACTGGTACCTAACAGACTTTATGCAGACTACCAATACGATCGATTATGGGATTAAAGATGTTCAAACCAATAAAGGGGCAACTGTAGTAACTCTAGAGCGAATCGGGTTGATGCCAATGCCTATCGATCTATATGTGACTTATGTCGATGGAACTGAAGAAATTTTTCATATCCCACTACAGATGACCAGATCAGAAAAAGCTAATCCATATCCTAAAATGAAATGGACTGTTTTAAAAGACTGGGCATGGGCATATCCAACCTATGAACTAAGTATTCCTAGCGATAAAAAGGTTAAAACTATGGTGATTGACGCTACCAATTTGATGGCTGATATCAATCCTGAAAATAATACCTACGGAATGGAAAAAATGGATGACAAAGAAAAAAAGTAATTTCTTTTCTGAAAAATAGAATTGAAAGACCCTTTGGTAGTACTGAAGGGTCTTTTTATATCTTTACAGTATGAGCCACAAATTTCCTAAAGCCGAAAAATTGAAAAGCCGAAAGACCATCGAGCTCCTGTTTGCTGAAGGAAAATCGATAACGAAATTTCCTATCAAACTTATTTATCTCCCTTCGGAAGCCTCCAAGACACAAGCAGCCTTTGCCGTTCCAAAACGAAATTTTAAACTAGCTGTACATCGCAATCGAATCAAAAGACAACTTAGAGAGGCGTATCGTCTTCAAAAACAATACCTTTTACACAATAATGGCCCAACTTTTGCGCTTTTATTTTTATACCTTAGTAAAGAGAATGTTCCCTATCCAACAATGGAATCTTCGGTAAAAAAAATACTTAAAAAATTAAATGATGAAAATAGCTAGTCTTATTTTATTCATGTTAGCTGCAGGTTGCGGTGGTGGAAGTTCCAATGATACTGCTATGCTAAGGACCGAAACGTCTGCTGCAGATTACAGTTATGACGAATATGAAGTAGAGGAATCTATTATTGAAAGTAGTGATATAACACAAGAAACTCCAGCTCCTAAAAGAGAACAGCAGATCATTCGTACTGGCCACTTAGAATTTGAATCTAAAGATCCCGCCGCAACGCACGCGAAGATTCTTCAGTTGGTAGAGAAGTATAATGGGACTGTTCAAAATGATAATTCAGGAAAAGGCTATAACCGAATTTTCAGAACGATCGTGGTCCGTGTTCCTTCACAAAACTTTATGTCGTTTATCGAAGGTGTTTCCGAAGGCGTAGACTATTTCGACCAACGCAATATTTCGGCAAGAGATGTGACCGAAGAATTTGTAGATCTGGAAGCGCGCCTTAAAGCAAAAAGAGAACTAGAAAATCGTTATTTAGAATTACTAAAACAGGCTAAAAACGTAAAAGAAATTCTAGAAATAGAGCGAGAACTTTCGACGATTCGAGAAGAAATTGAAGCACGACAAGGTCGGTTAGAATATTTAAAAAGTCAGGTGTCTATGAGCACTGTGACCATTGAAGTGTATAAATTAACAAGTGAAACTGGAATCACCGAATCGTATGGTCAAAAAATGAAAAATGCCCTTGCAGGGGGTTGGGATGGAATTTCGGTCTTTTTCCTCGGAATTTTATATGCATGGCCGCTTCTCATTGTTATCGCTATCATCTTCTTTGCAGCACGTTGGCTCATTAGAAAAAACAGAATTAAACAATAATACTATGAAAAAGAAAATCATTCTCCCTATCCTTGCTATTGGAATTTTACTTTCAACCGTAAGTTTTACAACAAGTTATAAAAATGACTTTTTTGAAATTGCCAAGCAAATAGAAATTTTCACAACGCTTTTCAAAGAGCTAAATATGAACTATGTGGATGAGCAAACTCCAGCCACTTTAATGGACAAGGCTATTACCGGTATGCTGGCAGATCTAGATCCCTATACGGTGTATTGGACAGAACAGGAGGTTGAGGATTCGCGTATCAATAATTCTGGAGTTTATACAGGTGTAGGAGCTTCGGTTCGCACGTTGGAAGATAAGATTGTCATCCTGGAGCCTTTTAAAGGCTATCCTGCCGATAAAGCAGGTTTAAAAGCGGGTGACGAAATTATTAGTATTGATGGTACCCTTCTGAAGGATTATGATGATGACACTGGAAATCTTTTAAAAGGAACAGCGGGTTCTGAAGTTATGATTACCTATATGCGCCAGGGAAAAACTGAAACAACCAAACTAACGAGGGAAGCGGTGGCAGTAAAAGCAGTGCCCTTCTACAAGTTGTTTAATGATAACATTGGGTATATCGTACTGCGCAAGTTCAACAGAAAAACAACTTCTGAAACAAAAGCTGCCTTGGAAGATCTAAAATCACAGGGAGCGACAAAGATCATTCTGGATCTTCGTGGAAATCCTGGCGGATTGCTAAACGAAGCAATCAATGTGGTAAATTTATTTGTACCAAAAGATGAGGTAATTACGACCACACAATCTGTAATCCCCAAGTATAATAAGGTCTATAAAACGCAAACTGATCCTGTAGATACCGAAATTCCATTAGCAGTATTGGTAAACGGAAGAAGTGCGTCGGCTAGTGAAATTGTTTCTGGGGGCTTACAAGACCTGGATCGAGCAGTGATTGTAGGTGCAAGAAGTTTTGGAAAAGGTCTGGTGCAGCGTCCAAAAAAATTAACCTATGGAACTCAATTAAAGGTTACTATATCAAGATATTATACACCAAGCGGAAGGTGTATCCAAGCACTGGACTATTGGAATCGTGATGAAAATGGCGACCCTATTCGTGTAGATGCGAAGGAGTACAACGCTTATAAAACCAAAGGGGGAAGAACCGTATATGATGGCGGCGGAATTTTACCCGATATTGAAGTGGAGACAGCTGTATTTAGTCCCATTACAACGGCTTTATTGAAAGACAATGCTATTTTTAACTATGCAACACAATATTACTATAGCCATACGATGACCGACTGGAAAAATTTTGAGTTTACGGATGCCGATTTTAGTGATTTTCAAGCGTATTTGAAAAAGGAAGGTTTTAATTATGAAACCTCTACAGAAGTTGAATTTGCAGAAGCACTTCGGAAAGCTGAAGATGATGATCTTAAAAGTGAAATAGAAGCCAGTTATGCACAATTAATGAAATCTATAGAAACAGCTAAAGATAAAGCGTTAGTGAAGAAGAAAGCGGAAATTAAGTCGCTCATAAGTGATGAAATCTTAAAGCGTTATTTCTATACCGAAGGGTTGTACGAATACCAACTAGAGAATAATCCGGAAATATTAGCCGCTGTTGAGGTTTTAAATAATACCTCCAAATATGCTAAGATTTTAAAATAAACTTTGGAAGCTTTTCTCAACTTTTTTGAAACAATGCCCATCTGGATGAAAGCCGGTTGGGTCTTTTTTGTTTTAGCTATATTTTGGATTTTAGAAGGCTATTATAGTCTTGTGATTCTCAACTATAAAAAATGGAAACACGCTAAGGTTAATTTAATTTTACTCCTTTTTGTAATGGTCATAAATGCACTATTCGGTATTGTTACAGTAGGTGTATTTAATTGGTTATCTGATTCAAAATTTGGATTGTTACATCAATTTGTGGCTCCTGTCTGGGTAGAATTAATCCTTTCAATTTTGGTATTGGATCTAATTGCACAGTATGGAGTACATTATCTATTACATAAGGTTCCAGCCATGTGGCGATTACATCTTGTTCATCATAGTGATAAAAACGTGGACGCAACTACGGGTACCCGACACCATCCTTTTGATTTTATCATTCGGGAAACATTTGCGTTAATAGCGGTCATCCTAATGGGAATGCCCATTGCTTTTTATCTTTTCTACAGAATACTAAGTGTTGCATTTACCTATTTTACTCATGCTAATATTAAAATGCCTTTAGCATTAGATAAAGGTTTGAGCTGGATCATCGTCACCCCGAACATGCATAAGTTCCACCATCATTTTGAACTCCCCTGGACAGATTGTAATTACGGGAATATGTTTTCGATTTGGGATAGACTATTTGGAACATTTGTGTATGGAGATCCCTCAAAAATTGTGTATGGCGTAGACATTGCAGATCATACAAACGATGAAAGTCTAGCGGTACAATTAGGAATTCCTTTTAACCGCACCGTGCACTCTAAAAAATAGTTTTTAATTTCTGAAAACTAAAAAAACGGATCAAAATCCAGGCAATTTAAAAAGCTTAACGCTTCATTAACAGCTATTTTTAATGTAAATCTGTATATTGTTGGTTATGGTACAAGTAGACAAACGCGAAAGCACAGAAACAATTAAAGAAGCTGTAGAATATTTAGAGCACAGAGATTACGAAAACATCAAAGCAGATATTGAAGGGTACGAAACGCCCGTCTCATTTAATAAAAAGGGCAGTGATATTTCAATTACACCCGATATCGTAGCTGAACGAGCAGGAATAAAACATTACTTCGATATTAGCTTGAAGTCTGAAAAGCCAAATCTTTTAAAGTCTAAATGGCGCTTGTTAGAGGTTATTAGCCGAATGAGAAAAGCAAAGTTCAAAGTGATTACTAAACGTGGTCATTATAGTTTTACCAACGCTATGTTGGAAGACCTTAACTTAGAAAAAAATATGATTAAGTTGTAATCATCGCAATGTGAGGAATACCATCCTCTAAATATTCTTCACCTATAGGCTCAAAGCCATGTGATTGATAAAACTTAATGAGATAGGTTTGTGCTGAAAGCTTAATAGATTCGGTTGCAAACCTATTTTTTATGGCTTTTTTTGAAGCTTTCATGATGTCATGTCCGTAACCGAATTTACGTTCAGATTCAAGAACAACTACTCTACCGATGGCTGCTTCAGAAAAATAATACCCAGGTTTAAAACACCGGGTATAGGCAACTATCTTACCTTCTTTTGTACCAATAACATGAAGTGCGTTTAGATCCTTTCCGTCGATATCCTGATAGACACACTTCTGTTCCACCACAAACACTTCGCTTCGAAGCTGCAACAAATCGTGTAATTCTATAGTCGTTAATTCCGAAAAGTTTTTTACTGTAATTTCCATAATTAAACGCTGTTTACTAGTAATTAAGACTCATTGCTCTTCTAATCCTGAACAATGATATCTTTAGGATCATCTTTATTAAATTCTGGCTGGATGGTGACATGATTTATTTTATATTCATGAAATAGCAACTCTTCAATTTCTTCTATAATCGTATCAAATTCTGAAATTGATATATCTGTTTTAAATTCAATATGTGCTTCCAGATGGGTCTCTTTTTCATTTAATTGCCATACATGTACATGATGGATATTTTGTACCTGTTCAAGCGCGACGATCTTTTTCGATATCTTATCCAATTGTAAATGCTCTGGAGTAAATAACATCAACACTTTAAATGAGGACTTTAATAAATCATACCCCATAAACATTAGGTATATAGCAATTAAAATAGTGAGCACACTATCTACCCAAAACCAGCCGAAATATTTCATTAATAAACCACCTACAAGGACAGCTACAGAAGCAGACATATCTGTTAATAAGTGTAAATAGGCAGAACGCATATTCATGTTCTCCTTCGAATCTTTCCGAAGTAATAGAACACTAAAGCCATTGGCAACGATTCCTAACAACGCTAACCAAATAACAATGCCACTTTCTATTTTCTGCGGATCTAAAAACCTATGGATTGCTTCATAGACCAAGTAAATTGCAACAATTATTAATGAAAGTGCATTTACGAATGCTGCAAGGATCTCGGCACGTTTATAACCAAATGTGCGCTCGAGAGAAGCTTCTTTTTTTGAAAATTTATCGGCGATATAACTAACAATTAAAGAAAGAACATCGCTAAAATTATGGAGTGCGTCTGAAAGTAAAGATAGACTTCCAGAGATCAATCCGCCAATGACCTGAGCAATCGTGATTGTAATGTTTAAAAGTATAGTAAGTAATAACTTTCTACCTTTTAAATCAGGATGTATGTGAATATGGCTATGAGAATGTGAATGCTCCAATCTTTTTTGTTTTAAAGATAGTGCTTTTATAAAACGGTAGAAAAACCAAATATTTAACTACAGGAAATTTTATCGACTCTTTTTTGATGACGACCCCCTTCAAACTTAGTTTCTAAAAAAATCTCTACCAAGCCTACAGCTTGTGGAATCGCCGTAAATCGAGCAGGAATACAAATGATATTTGCGTTATTATGACGGCGTGTTAGACTTGTAATTTCTTTATTCCAACAGATGCCTGCACGAACTTTCTCATATTTATTTGCAGTCATAGCGACTCCGTTAGCACTACCACAGATGAGTATACCGAAATCTGCTTTACCATCATTGACAGCTTTGGCAACAGGATGTACAAAATCTGGATAGTCCACACTTTCATTAGTATCTGTACCAAAGTTTTGCACTTCGTACTTTTTATTTTTTAGGTAGTCCACTACAGCAAATTTATACTCGGGTCCAGCGTGGTCATTTCCAATAGCTATTTTCATGGTGTGTAAACAGATGATAGTATCTGCTTTATTATTTAGTTAATTACTTCGTTGATTTGCAATCCAGTTTTTATTATTAAATGAAAAAGGAGTGCTTATTTACTTGAAATGTTCTTTTACAAATATAAGGCATTCATAAGTTCTTGATGACAATTTTTATTGCAACCGATGAAGTTCAAATAACGCTCAAAATTCCTCGTATGAAAACTATACTTAACATTAGCCTAATCCTTTCTGTATTTATTCTGTTTTCTTGTAATAAAGATGATTCAAAAGATGAAAATAATAATATCGAACTAATCGTTGGCGAGTGGCAACTTGACAAACGGTTTTTTTTAGGGAAAGATGGAAGTGTTACAGAAGTGGAATTAGATCCTTGCGATCAATTTACAACCCTCACATTCAATGATGATTTTACTTATTTCTATACTCTTCGTACAGGAACTAATTGTGAAGCAAATAATGACCGCTCTGGAGTATATGAATTTATTGAAGAAAACAGAATAATTCTTGAGGGTAATACTTTTGCTATTTATACTATTCGAGGTACTGTTTTAGATGCTAATTATCAAGAATCTTTTTTTTCTGAAGAGTTTATAAAATTATGAGTATTATGTATCAACACATTACATTTTAATAGTGTTTAGTTAACAATGCGTTAACAAAAGTGTTGATATCTAACTGTTCAAAAAAGACAACTAAAGTTGTGTATTTCATTTGATTTATCCATATCATTTTAAAATTGAGGTTAACAAATTTTTAAGACTTCAGTTATCTATAATTTATAAGATCTTTCTGTTCATTTTTTAACAGTAAGTATCGCAAAAGTTATTAAATATTAGTTGTCAACATAACTTTTGAACTGTTGTTAATGAAACTAGCTAATCCTTTATTTTTCAGAAAGAATGCGTATCTATAAGATGTTGATAAGCGACTCACATTTTTCTATAAGTGACATTTACATCATTATTACTAAAAAGTTATGCTAGCTATTAACATACCATCATCATCATCATTTTATTTTAAAAATTTAGAAAGAAAAAAGAAATATACTATAGCTTGTTGATAAGTGAATTTTTATGGATTTTGAAGAACCTTTCCGAAGAGAAAAGAATTAAACAATTCGTAAATGGGAAGCCTGATCCATATTTTTTATGATTTGAGTAGCTCGTTCGATATCCAACTCATGCACTTTTAATCGAATACCTCCAAAGGCATTACTGTGAAAAGGCAACACACTTACCATGGTTTCATTCAAAAAAACATGATCTATTTCTTCCTGTTCTAGTAATAAACGAAGCACCGCATATTCGCTAGGGAAGGTAAAAATTGCTATGGTTTTAAAATCTTTCATGAGATGCATCACTCTCTGTGAAGTTACTAAATCTTTCCTAATAAATTACATAGGTCGCTTTAATAGCCCTACTTTTGCGATATACAAGAAATAACTATGCCGAAAAGGAATAAAAAAAGGAATAAAAAAAATAAAATTGAAGGATTAACACAAAGCATACTTGCTATCCTTCGCAAAGATCACAGTAAACCCTATAACTACAAACAGCTTGCTGCCAAATTAGGAGTAGATGATCCTAGCAGTAGAAATCAGATTATAAAGAAATTACGTTCACTTCAAACTGAAGGTACCATTCAAGAGATCGATCGTGGTAAGTTTATAATTACCCCTTCTCAAAATTATTATACAGGAAGAGTAGATATAGCAGGCCGTGGACAAGGGTATATCATCGTGGAAGATCTGGAAGAAGATATCTTGGTTAAAAATAAGAATCTAAACAAGGCGCTTCAAGGAGATACGGTTGAAGTATACGTTTTTAAACGCCGTCGTGGTGGAAAGACCGAAGGTGAAATCACCAAAATTATTGAACGTAAGAAAACCGACTTTGTTGGGGTGATTGATATTCAGGAGAATTTTGCTTTTGTTGATGTCACCGATCATAAAATGTATACCGATATTTTTATTCCGAAGAATAAAATTAATGGTGCTAAACAGGGAGAAAAAGTATTGGTTAAAATGGAAGATTGGCCAGAAAAAGCCGACAGTCCGTTTGGTTTGGTACTAAAAGTGCTGGGAATGCCAGGTGAACACAATACCGAAATACATTCTATCTTAGCACAATACGGTTTGCCTTATGATTTTCCTCCAGAAGTAGAAGTGTATGCCAATAAATTGGATACAAAAATCCATCCTGAAGAAATTAAGAAACGTCGTGATATGCGAAAGGATCTCACATTTACTATAGATCCTAAAGACGCAAAAGATTTTGATGATGCGTTATCATTCACAAAACTCGAAAATGGAAATTATGAAATTGGAATTCATATAGCCGATGTATCACATTACCTACAAACAGGAACTGTTTTAGACGATGAGGCATATGAGCGTGCTACCTCAGTTTATTTGGTAGATAGAGTGGTACCCATGCTTCCTGAAATTTTATCAAATGGAGCTTGTTCATTACGGCCAAATGAAGAAAAATATACCTTTTCTGCGGTGTTTGAAATGAACGATAAAGCTGAAGTACTTAAAAAATGGTTTGGAAGAACCGTGACGTATAGCGATGCTCGTTTTGCGTATGAAGAAGCGCAAGAAATTATTGATAATAATCCAGATTGGAATGGAAGTGTTGCAGATTTAAATACGACAATTTCTTCGGAAGTTTCTTTAACAGGAAACCAATACAATACAGATCCGGCAATTGCTGAAGCGACTCTAGAAATGGATCGGCTTGCAAAAATACTTCGGAAAAAAAGAATGCATAACGGAGCTATTTCGTTCGATAAAGTAGAAGTAAAATTTATACTGGATGAAAATAATAATCCGGAAGGTGTTTATTTTAAAGAAAGCCGTGATGCCAACAAATTAATTGAAGAATTTATGTTGCTAGCCAACCGAAGCGTAGCAGAATTTATTGGTAAACAAAATCCGAAGAAAACATTTGTCTACCGTGTACACGATGAACCAGATGATGAAAAGATAGCAGCGCTGGAAAATATTATCAAACAATTTGGATATAAATTAAACACTCGTGATAGAAAATCTACGTCTCAATCCTTAAATAAATTATTGAAAGATGTCAACGGTCGAAAAGAACAAAATCTAATTGATACGCTTGCCATCCGTAGCATGAGTAAGGCAGTCTATACCACAAATAATATTGGACACTACGGACTCGCCTTCGACTATTATACACACTTCACGTCCCCTATTCGACGCTATCCAGATGTGATGGTACATCGTTTGTTACAGCGATATCTCGACGGAAAGGACAGTGCAAAAGAAGAAAAATACGAAGACCGTTGTAGCCATTCTAGCGATATGGAAAATCTCGCTGCCAATGCAGAACGCGATAGCATCAAGTACATGCAGGTTAAATACATGCAGGACCATAAAGATGAAGAATTTTTAGGGGTAATCTCTGGTGTGACCGAATGGGGAATTTATGTAGAAATCATTGCAAACAAATGTGAAGGGATGGTACGTAATCAGGATATGAGAGACGATCATTATATTTTTGATAAAGAGGCCTATGCAGTGATTGGTCAAAAAACAAAAACAACTTACACCTTAGGAGATGAAGTGATGGTAAAAGTTAAAAATGCAGACTTAGTAAAGAAACATCTTGACTTTATCATGCTGGGACATAAAAAAGATTAAAAAATGAGGATGAAAAATCTTCTTTTTGTTGTTGCTATACTAGTAAGCACATCATTTTTTGCACAAAATACGGTCGAAAAAATGGTAGCTGATTTTAAAGAAGTTAAAGTCTTTGATAAAATACAGGTGACGTTGATCAAATCTTCTGAAACAAAGGTCTCTATTCGTGGTGAACGCAAGTACGAAGTAAAAATATTGGAGGATGAAGGTGTACTTATCATTCGGTTAGAAACTAGTGAACGGCTGGATGGTGAAGATACCTTTGTGGATGTTTATTACACCAATCTGGAAATTATAGATACCAATGAAGGTTCTGTAATTACCTCTAAGGAAACAATTATTTCTGAAAACTTAGAACTCAAAGCTCAGGAGGGTGGTAAAATTAAAGTAACCATTGCTTCGGAAAATGTTATAGTAAAATCTGTTTCTGGTGGTGAGGTTTCAGCTTCTGGAGCAGCAAAAATGCAGGATATAACCATCAATTCTGGCGGAAAATACTACGCCAAAGATTTACAAACCGAAACGACAGAAGTTTCAGTAACGGCAGGTGGAAGAGCAGAAATATATGTAACAGAAACTGTCGATGCTAAAGTAACTGCAGGCGGAAACATCAAGATCTTCGGAAATCCAAAAGACATTAAAAAGAAAAAATTTGCGGGTGGGCGAATTGAGATTATTGAAAATTAGAAAGTCGATTTCTGTTTCTTTCTAAATCGATAAAAGGCTGGCAAACCAAAACATTTCATTACTTTTGAAATACTATGTTTGATGGTTTTGGATATGCTGCTTTTTATGGATTTCTACTGGCTTTTGCAGTAGGACCTGTATTCTTTACACTTATTGAAACCAGTATTACCAAAGGATTTAGAGCAGGTCTTTTTTTTGATCTAGGAGCGATCTTTGCAGATATTGTTTTTATTCTCATTGCTTATTTTAGTACTACTAAATTACTAGATCGTGTAAAAGATGACCCAGCTCTTCTTATTTTTGGAGGGGCAGTATTAATTGCATACGGAGTGATTTCATACATTAGAACGCAACGCTCCCTTTTTAGAATTGTTAGAGAACATCATGCAATCGCAGTTCAGCGAAATCTTGGCGGATTATTTTTAAAAGGATTTCTTCTTAATTTTGTAAATTTTGGTGTCTTAGCTGGTTGGATTGCTGTAATCATAATGGCAAATGCCCTAACAACGGGTCCAAATGGAGTTTTCTATTTTTTATCTACCGTTTTGATCACTTTCTTTATTACAGATTTGTTGAAGATAAGCCTTGCGAAAAGACTTAAAAATAAAATGACCCCCAGATTTATTGTGAAGACCCGAAAGTGGGTAAGTATTCTCATTACTTTTTTTGGTGCATTATTATTACTTCAAGGAATTTTTCCTTCGAGAGTCCAGGCAGAATTGGAAAAAATACCCTCACCAATGGATCAATTGGAAAAACCCATTCCCCCTGTGGAAGGGCACCCTATAGACGAAACGAAATTAAAATAAAAAAACCTTCAGTATTTACTGAAGGTTTTGGAGGCATCTAGCGGATTCGAACCGCTGTAGAAGGTTTTGCAGACCTCTGCCTAGCCACTCGGCCAAGATGCCATATAAGTTACAAAGTTAAAAATTACTTCCTTTTTTACTTTGCAGGGGGCAAATATATAAGATTAACGTGAAAAAGTCTACTTAAGCAAGTTTTTTGTTTGCATTTATCTCTTAGCATGCATTGTTACACTTACACTAGCAACATCACCTCCAATAGGCGGATTGACCTTTGCTACGTTCACAGAAGCTTCAGAAACAAGTGAGATTTCAGTAAAAATACGATCAATAATACGCTGTCCCACATGTTCCAATAGTTTAGAACGTACGTCCATTTCCTCTTTCACAATTTTATTAAGGTGAACATAGTCTACGGTATCATCTAAATCATCTGTAGCCGCAGCAGCAGAAAGATCTGCAATAACAGTTAAATTGACCAAGTATTCAGATCCTATTTGCCCCTCCTCAAGCAAGCAACCATGAAAGGCGTACACCTTGATATTTTTTAATTTAATAGTGCTCATACAAAACGCTTTTAGCAAAGATACTTTTTTTACCTTTGTACTTGTATAAAACGGTTATGACACAAGAGAAAGAATCACTCAATTTTATTGAGCATATTATAGAAGACGATTTGCAAAGCACACACTCAAAAAGTGACCTTTGCTTTAGGTTTCCGCCAGAACCAAATGGCTACTTACATATAGGACATGCCTCGTCCATTTGCCTCAATTTTGGATTAGGATTACGCTACAATGCGCCAGTTAACCTTCGGTTTGATGATACAAACCCTGCCAAAGAAGAACAAGAGTTTGTTGATGCCATAAAGCGTGATATTGAATGGCTAGGATATACATGGGCTACGGAATGTTATGCAAGTGATTACTTTCAGCAGCTATACGATTGGGCAGTAGATCTTATTAAAAATGGAAAAGCGTATGTTGATTCGCAGTCTTCTGAAGCGATTGCACTTCAAAAAGGAACACCTACGACACCTGGAACAGCAAGCCCGTATCGTAATCGGTCTATTGAAGAAAACCTGGAGCTTTTCAGAAAAATGAAAGATGGCGAAGCAGCAGAAGGAGAACATGTTTTACGGGCAAAAATTGATATGAGTTCCTCCAATATGTTGATGCGGGATCCTGTCATGTATAGAACATTACATAAACATCATCATAGAACTGGCACCGATTGGAAGATCTTCCCAATGTACGACTGGACACATGGGGAAAGTGATTATATCGAACAGGTTTCACACTCTTTCTGCACTTTGGAATTCTTGCCTCATAGAGAGTTGTATGATTGGTTTCTCGACCAGGTATATGATCCAGAAAAATTACGTCCTAAACAACGCGAATTTGCCCGTAGAAATTTAAGCCATACCGTTGTGAGTAAACGAAAATTAGCTCGCTTGGTGGAAGAAGGGATTGTCTCTGGATGGGACGACCCTAGAATGCCAACAATTTCGGGACTTAGACGTCGAGGGTATACAGCAGACTCAATCAAGAATTTTGCTGAAAGTATTGGCGTTGGAAAACGTGAAAATTTGATTGATGTCTCCCACTTAGAATTTAATGTACGGGATGATCTCAATAAAAAGGCAGATCGTGTGATGGTAGTACTGGATCCTGTAAAATTGATCATTACAAACTATCCCGAAGGTCAAACAGAATGGCTGGAGGCAGAAAATAATCAGGAAGACGATAGTGCTGGATTTAGAAAAGTGCCTTTTTCAAGAGAATTATTAATTGAAAAAGAAGACTTTAAAGAATCTGCAAATAAAAAATACTTTAGACTTACCCTTGGAAAAGAAGTGCGGTTAAAAAATGCATACATCATTAAAGGGGAAAGCGTCGTAAAAGATGCAGAAGGAAACATTACAGAAATACATTGTACGTATGATCCCGACAGTAAATCTGGCAGTGGTACAGAAGCTTCTATGCGTCGTGTTAAAGGAACATTACATTGGGTTTCTGCAGAACAAGCCTTACCTGTTGAAGTTCGTTTGTATGATCGCTTATTTACCGACCCTTCTCCCGATACACATAAGGAAAAAGATTTTCTTGATTTCATAAACCCAAATTCCTTAGAGGTAATAACTGCCTATGCAGAACCGAGCTTAAAAGAATTAAAAGTTGAAGAAAAAGTACAGTTTCAACGGTTAGGGTATTTTGTAGTAGATAGAGACAGTACGAAAAGTAAGATGGTGTTTAATAGAACCGTTCCGCTGCGCGATTCGTGGGCTAAATTGGCTTAAAATGAAAGAACGACTGGAATGGATAGATCAGGCTCGTGGATTATCTATCTTTCTAGTTGTATATGGCCATAATTTTCCTACTTACGAACCCTATATTTATAGTTTCCATGTGCCTCTTTTTTTCTTTATAGCAGGAATTTTTCACCCTAGTGAAGTTCGTTTCAAAGGAATCATTAAAAGAGGTAAGACGGTTTTACTTCCCTATTTTATTTGGGCGTCATTGTTGTTTCTCTTTTGGTTTTTTGTAGGAAGAAAATACGGTAAGAGCGCTACACAAGATCTATCAGTTATTGATAATTTTATAGGTATTTTTTATGCTCAGGGTGGTCAAAAATACATGGACTGGGGAATACCAATGTGGTTTTTACCCTGTTTTTTTGTATTGTTTTTGGTATTTTCAGTCGTGCGAAAAATAAAGAATCAATTTCTCTGTAATGGTATAATGTTGCTATGCATCCTCATAGGATTTGGATGGACAAGAATTTCAGAAGTTCATCTCCCTTGGAGTGTTGATGTAGCATTGGTTGCTTTGTCTTTTTACCTTGCAGGAAACCTCTTAAAAAAATGGCTAAACCAACTTACAAAAAAGAAGGCCGCCATCGCTTTTGTTGTTTTTCTAGGAATCAATATTTTAGGGTTTTATTTAAACACAGGAAAAGTAGATATGTATCGCTCTTTGTACGGAAATGAATTGTTGTTTTTTGTAAGTGGATTAGCGGGATCTATCGCTTCGGTCTTATTTTTTAAAGCTGTACCTATTTTTAAATTCTTATCGTATTTAGGGAGGCATACTATTGTAATTTTAGCGACACATTTACGAATGCTAACTGCAATTAAATTAGTACTAGTTTTCATTTTTGGAATAACAGTTTTTGAATTTACTGAAATTGAAAAAGTGTTGCTATCAGTTTTACAGCTAATCATGATTGTTCCAATTATTTGGTTCGTCAACAAATACATTCCAATTCTTGATGGACAAATTAAGAAGCGTTAAACCTAACATTCTTTTTCACCTATTTGTGAATATTGTGGTTGTAATTTTTATTACAGGCGCCTCTTATTATCATACCCCCTTAGATGGTTTTAAAGACAACGCTATTTACCTTCTTCATTTAATTCTGTTACAAACTACAGTTGCAGGTTTAATTTACTTTTTAAGTTTATCAAAATGGGTGTTTAGAATTGTATTTTCTGCTTTATTTCTCTCCTATTGTTGTTTCTCTTTTTGGTCCTATTCACAGGATGTATCTGTAACATCAGGATTGATACAGGCTGTATTAGAGAGCAAATCTGATATAGTGATAGATGTAATCACATTGCCTTATGTTTTGTTTTTTATGGCAGCCGTTGTGATGCTCTCTTTTGTACTTAGATTTCATTCCAAAATTAAACCCAGAAAAGAATTTCTTATTTTTTCAATACTCGCATTATTGTGCGTTTCATTATACTTTTTTATTGAAAACAAACGGCCTGGAACTTTAAAAAACCGACTTCCGTATAATGTTTATTTTGGTCTTAAAGACTACTTTAAAAAACCAGACCTTATTTTAAACACATCAATTTCTAAGGTTGAAAGAATCAAGGACTCTATAAAGGTTGTTTTTGTACTAGGGGAAACAGTAAGAGCAGATCATTTAAGTCTAAATGGTTATGAGAGGGAAACGACGCCTTTATTAGAAAAGGAAGGCAATGTAATTTCGTTTACAAAACTTCATACGGATCACACCTATACAGGAAAAAGTGTACCTCAAATTTTGACCGATCAAAATCTAGGTGATACAATCCAACCTCTCACAAGTGTTTTTTCGGTTGCAAATAAAGCCAACATAAAAACGACCTGGATTGGAAACCAAACTCTTGAAGATTCTTTTGGGCCTATTACAGAAACTAACAGCAGTGTTATTTTGGTAGATAAATTTAAGTCAGAGTTTAGCTTTAACAAAGAGCTGGATGAGGTAATGCTTCAGCCGTTAGATTCTGTTTTAAAAACAAGCACACCTCAATTAATCACGCTTCATATGATAGGAAGCCATTGGTGGTATGAGAACAGATATTCAGATTTGTTTAGAAAATTTACTCCTGTGATTGATAGTAAATATGTTCCCTCACAGTCAAAAGAACAGATGATAAATTCGTATGACAATACGATTCTGTATTTAGATTATTTTCTTTCCGAAGTCATTCAAAAATTAAAAGCAGAAGATGTTCCTACTGCCATGGTATATGTTTCAGATCATGGAGAATTGTTAGGAGAGGATGGACGCTGGTTACATGCGCAAGGAGGAGATGTTTTGAAGAATCCGGCGTACATTTTTTGGTTTTCAGATTCATTTCGAGCAAAATACAGTACAGAAGTTGACACACTTTCAGCAATTAAAAATGAACCCATTACTACAGACGATGTGTACTTTAGGCTACTTCATATTTTGGGAATTGAAACTAAATAATTACCATTTTATTAAGACATTTTGGCTAAAATAGATCCCTTTTAAGATAACTTTGTGTATTGTAAATTAACTATTAACCGGTTATTAACAAGGAATGCAGTAACTTCAATCTATCTTTGTTAGAGAAACTGATTTTTAACAACTAAAACCACACATTATGGCATCTAATACAGGACAAACACTTTTAGCATTATTAACTGGCGCAGCAATAGGCGCAGGGATAGGAATTTTATACGCACCAGAAAGCGGAAAAAAGACACGGAGTAAGATTAGTAAAGAAACTAAAAAGGCTCAAAAAAAATTGAACAAACAACTTAAGGAGACTTCAGAAAATTTAAGCTCTAAAGCTCAAAACGCTAAATTAAACTTTGAGCGTAAATTAGAAGATACATTATCATCTGCAAGTTATAAAGCAGACGATATCTTGCTTGCTATGGAAGATAAATTGGAAGCCTTACGTAAGCAAAATGCAAAATTGCAAAAAGAAGCAACTGTAGCTAAAGCAAAAACAACAGCGAAAAAAGCAACAGCATAATATGGCTTTTGAATCACTTTCAAACAACGTAAGTGAGACTGGAGAAAAGGCACAAGAATTTATAAGGAATACGGCGGAGTATTATAAACTTCGCCTCTTTAAATCTTCTATGAAAGGCGCCATATCTTTGGTGAACTTTCTTATTCTTGGTAGTTTTTCGCTTTTCATACTTTTCTTTATATCACTTGGTGCTTCATTTATTATTGGAAATGCCATTGGAAAAGTATCCTACGGTTTCTTTATCGTAGCTGGATTTTATTCTATTGTTTTATTGTTGCTTTTCATTTTTGGTAAAAAACCACTTACAAAATTTATACTTTCAAAATTTTCAGAATTAATTACTGAAGAAGACGATATAAAAACATTAGACACCTTTGAGCACGAAGAACCTACACCTACTGAAAAGCCTGTAGATGAAAACAATCCCTTAGCTGAAAGATATGAGTAAAAAATACACAACTTTTGAGGAAATAGATCAGGATCTTAAAAGGCTCTATTTACAATCTGAAATTAGTAAAGAAGAGCTCAAATTGGCTGCTAGAGATGTAAAGGAAGATATAAAACCTTCAAATCTTGTAATGGGTGTTTTAGGGGGCTTAGCTACTAGCGCTGTTGTAATTCGATTACTTACTCCTGTGGCGAGTTTTTTAATTGCTAAATTTCTAAACAAACATAAATAGTTGAAAATACATTTAACCGAAATTATAAATAGAAAAGCCGCTCAATGTTGAGCGGCTTTCTTTATTAAAAATTAACTTCTGGATCTTCTGGAGGTGGAGGTGGAGTTCTTTTTTTTCGGGTTTTAGTTGCCCCAATCCCTCTGGCTTCATTTTCCTTTTTCATTTGTTCTCCTATTTGATTACTTGCAACAAATGATGCAATCATATCATTTAGCATATTGCTGCCGGCTTGAGGTGAATTAGGAAGTAAAATTAAATTGGTATTTGTTTCTTCTCCAATAGACTGTAAAGTATCGTAATGCTGTGTAACTACAATCAAAGCCGATGCTTCTTGTGAGTTGATCCCAACATTATTTAATACATCTACACTCTCTTCGAGTCCGCGAGCGATCTCTCTTCTCTGATCTGCAATACCCTGACCTTGCAAACGCTTGCTCTCTGCTTCTGCACGAGCTTTGGCTACAATTTTAATACGTTCTGCTTCTGCTTCATACTCTGCGGCTACTTTTTCACGTTCTGCAGCATTAATACGGTTCATCGCAGCTTTTACCTGTACGTCTGGATCTATATCAGTTACAAGGGTTTTTATAATATCATACCCATAGTCACTCATAGCATCATTTAACTCCTGCTTAACCGCAATAGCAATATCGTCTTTTCGCTCGAAGACATCATCCAGTTTCATTTTTGGCACCTCGGCCCTTACCACATCAAAAACATAAGAGGTAATCTGGTCGTGCGGATTTTCAAGCTTATAAAAAGCATCATAAACTTTCATTTTCAATACTTGAAACTGTACCGAAATTTTTAATCGAACAAATACATCATCTTTGGTCTTTGTTTCTACAATCACATCTAATTGTTGAATTTTTAGATTGATTCGTCCGGCAATTCGTTGCACGACTGGTATTTTAAACTGAAGCCCAGAATTACGTATGCTGTTGAACTTTCCAAAGTTTTCTATTATAGCAGCAGTTTGTTGTTTTACGGTAAAAAAGGAGGATAAAAGTATAAAGAAAACGACGATCCCTATTGGGATTAAGAGAATCATAAATGGACTCATGGATTTTAAAATATTAAGTTAGTATTCTCGTTGAAGATACAAAATTAAAGCTATTTTTAGCCTTCAAAACTTGTTCCTTATGATTCGTCTTAAAAACCTATTTTTTGTTACGCTTTTTCTTTTGGTTATCCAGATTTCTTTGGGTCAGCGCAATTACGATAATTATAACAGATTAGGCTTAAACGGTGGCTTTGCCATAACAGATATTTCGACCAGTGATTTAACAACCGAATCTGGAGGTGGCTTTATTGCAGGTTTTACCACCAGAGGTTCTTTTAGAAACAATTTTGATCTTATCTACGGAATAAGTTTTGCCAGCGAACAAATTAAGGTGTTTGCGAGAGGGGTTTCTCCTGCTAATGGTATAAATGAACAATTTTTAGAATACACCATTTCAGGAGCACAACTCAATTTTTTAGGTAGTTATAACATCGTAAAGCATCATGTAAGCCTAGAATTTGGACCTATTCTTCAGGTCAATGGTAAAATGAAATTACAACAGGAGCAATTTGGAGAGTATATTATAGATGGGTATACAACAATAAGAGCCGAAGACATCCAGGATATTTCTAAAATTGGCTTAAGAGCAGCGGGAGGTATTACCGCCGGACTTGAAAGCTTTAGAATAAGTGCTCAATATCAATACGGGGTTACAAATACCCTAAATAATCTAAATGATCAAAACCTAGAGAACAGCAATTTTGAAGGGCACACATCAACTATTCTAATAGCTGCAATAGTTTATTTCTAAAAGAATCACCTTTTTAGATGTAGCTTTTAGCCAAGTTTTGAAATCGCATTTTCAATGCGTAAGATACTTTCGTCTTTTCCAAGCAGAGACGCAATTTCAAAAACATCTGGCCCTTTCATTTCTCCCACCAACGCTAGTCGAAGAGGCATCATTACACTTCCAAAGCCCATTTCATTTGAAGTAATCCAACCTTTTATTTTGTCTGAAATATTTGCTGCGGAAAAATCTTCGGTTTCTTTCATAAGAGAAATAACAGTTTTCATAATTTCTGAAGTACCATCTTTCCATGCTTTTTTTGAAGCTTTTTCATCATAGTCAGTAGGTGTTTCAAAAAAGAAACTTCCATCTGTCCAGAGATCCTGTACAAAGGTCGCACGCTCTTTTAAAAGAGAAACAATTTTGTCTACATCAACAGTGGTTGCAATCCCTTTCTTTTTTAGCAGAGATTTAAACTGAGCCACTAAAACACCTTCATCCATCTCTTGAAGGTAATGTGCTTGAAACCATTTTGTTTTGTCGGGGTCAAATTTAGCTCCTGATTTATTTACCCGGGAGAGCTCAAAACTTTGCACCAGTTCGTCAAGACTAAAAATTTCCTGTTCTGTTCCTGGATTCCAACCCAAGAACGCAAGCATATTAACTACAGCTTCTGGTAGATACCCATCTTCTCTATAGCCAGAAAAGACGTCACCACTATCTGTTTTCCACTCCAACGGAAATACAGGAAAACCCATTTTATCACCGTCTCGCTTGCTAAGTTTTCCTTTTCCAACAGGCTTCATAATTAAAGGCAAATGGGCAAATTGTGGTGACTCCCAACCAAAGGCTCTGTATAATAAAACATGAAGCGCTAAAGAGGGCAACCATTCTTCCCCACGAATAACATGTGTGATTTCCATTAAGTGATCGTCCACAATATTTGCTAAGTGATAGGTGGGCATTCCATCACTTTTAAACAATACTTTGTCGTCTAGAACATTCGTATCTATTTGCATCTCGCCTCTAATGAGGTCTTGTAAGATAAGCGTTTCATCTTGTGGTGATTTAAAGCGAATCACATACTCCTCCCCAGCTTGCAATTTTTGTTGGACTTCAGCTTCAGAAAGCGCTAAAGAATTAGTTAGTTTTAAACGGTTATGCCAGTTATAAATAAAAGTTTTTCCGTTCTCTTCGTGTTCTTTTCTATGTTGATCAAGCGCTTCCGAAGTATCAAAAGCATAATACGCATGTCCTGAAGTAAGTAATTGATCTGCATATTGGCTATAAAGATCTTTTCGCTCACTTTGTCTGTAAGGGCCATAGTTCTTCTCTTTTCCAACCCCTTCGTCAAAAGGAATGTTGAGCCAGTTTAATGCTTCAATGATATACGCTTCAGCTCCTTCAACATATCTGTTTTGATCGGTATCTTCTATTCGAAGAATAAAATCTCCTCCATGTTTTTTTGCAAATAAGTAATTAAAAAGAGCAGTTCTTACACCACCAATATGTAAAGGTCCCGTTGGGCTGGGAGCAAATCGTACACGCACTTTTTGACTCATAAAAATGTATATTTTTTCCCGCCAAATGGAAGGATTTGTTTTAATAGTTAACAGCTACAAATATACAATGCTAAGCTTTCATTTCCACAGGAATTCGGGTATTCATAATAGAAAACCAAAGTGGGGGAATTAACGACAACACCATAGAAGTTGGATAGCCATATGGCATTTGCGGGCTACTATTATGATAGTCCAGCAATTGGTATTTTTTGTGAGATTTATAATGGTGATCGCTGTGACGAGTTAATTCGTAGAGCATGATCCTTCCCAATACATGATTAGAGTTCCAAGAATGAATCTCACTTACACGTTCATATCTTCCAGATTTATTTTTGTTTCGGCTCAATCCGTAGTGTTCTATATAATTTATAGTTTCTAGTAACAAAACACCAACAACAGCAATTCCAATGGCAACGAAGAATACTTTAATTCCGAAGAGAAAGAAAATCAACAATACATATGCAAACTGAATGATAAGATACCAGAACATATCATTTTTAAAACTATAAAATGGAAGGCCGTTCGTTCGTAACAGTTTCAATTGAATCTTCCAAGCACTAAAATATTGTCGAAAACTGGAGGTAAACCAAAAAGAGTACACAGACTGATTGTATTTAGCGCTCGCCGGATCTTCCTTTGTTGCAGCGTGTAAGTGATGCCCAAAATTATGTTCTATGTAAAAATGCATATACAGTGCAGGCAACAATAATACTTTACCTAAAGTTTTTTCCCACTGTAATTTTCGGTGCCCTAATTCGTGTGCAACGTTAATTCCGTTTGAGCCTAACACAATTCCTACTGAAATTAATAAACCAACCAATTCTGTGGTACTGTAGTTGGAAGTGGGAATATTCCATAAAAACCATCCTAGAATACCATAGACCAACGGAAGGTTTAGATACAACAACACATTAAATAAGCGATTGTTATCTTTTGAAAGCACTTCATTTTCAGAAAGGTTAGCAGTTTTAATTGGTAGGATAATTTCTAAGATTGGAACCAACACAAAGGCAACCACTGGCGTTAAAAAGACCCACTCTTCTCTTACATATAAACCGAGAATGGCAGTCAACGGAATAGAAAAAGAAGCCAAATATTTTAAATCCTTCATAACAGGGAAAGTTGGAGTAATTTTTGTTAGGTTTATACAGTTGAAAGATACGAGAAATAAATTTGTATTTTTAAAGTTCTATAGGTAGGAAATACGCACAATGAGTTCATTTAGCATCATCCAGCAAAAGCTGGAACAGTTTATTAAAAAATATTACACCAATGAGTTGATCAAGGGAGCGATCCTTTTCTTCGCAATTGGGTTGTTGTATTTTTTAGCAACCTTACTTATTGAGTATTTTTTATGGTTAAACCCTACAGCAAGAGCGGTATTGTTCTGGTTGTTTGTAATTGTTGAGGTTTTATTGTTTGCCAGATTTATCGCATTCCCTCTCGCAAAGTTATGTAAGCTTCAGAAGGGAATAGGACATATAGAAGCCTCCAGAATAATTGGAGCGCACTTTCCGCAAGTGAATGATAAATTGTTGAATGTCATTCAGCTAAATCAAAATATCCGAGAATCTGAATTGTTAGCAGCCAGTATTGATCAAAAAGCATCTCAGATGCAGCCTGTGCCTTTTAAAAGCGCTGTTAATTTTAAAAAGAACGTTACGTATTTAAAATATGCTGCCATTCCAGTAGCCCTATTTTTGTTGATTTCTCTTTTTGGCGATAAGGATCTTTTTTCTACAAGCTATGATAGGGTTGTAAATTATGATGTGGCCTATGAACCTCCCGCTCCCTTTTCTTTTTATGTATTGAATAATGATTTAACAGCAGTAGAGAATAAACCTTTTACAATTGAAGTAAGAACTGAAGGAACTGTGATTCCAGAAAATGCCAGTATTTCCTATAATGGCGAGTCCTATTACCTTCAACAAAACGCACCGGGCTTATTTCAATATACCTTTACTCAGCCCGAAGAAGCATTTGAATTTAGTTTGAAAGCAAATAAGGTAACTTCACAGACATACGCTGTAGCCGTAGTAAAAACCCCTTCTCTTGTCGCTTTTGAAATGGCTTTGAATTATCCTTCATATACAGGAAAAAGAGATGAAATTTTAAAAAGTACGGGTAATGCGACAGTTCCCGAAGGAACTCGTGTCACCTGGAAAGTAGCGGCTAAGAATACTGAGGAAGTGCATCTTAAAACCCGTGATTCTGTATATGTTTTTGCTGAAAGTTCAGGAAATTTTATGTATGATAAAGGGCTCTATAATAAGTTTGACTACGCCATTACTACCTCAAACAAAGACCTGAAAGAGTATGAAAATCTAAACTTTACATTGGGTGTTATCAAAGATGAATATCCAGAAATAGAAGTACAGTCAAAGCAAGACACAACAACGACCCAGCTAACCTATTTTTTAGGCAGAATAAGCGACGATTATGGGTTATCCAGCCTACGCATTGTGTATTATCCTGAAGGCCAAGAAGAGACTGCTAAGACCCAAAACATTCCGATTAATAAATCGAATATTGATCAATTTGTGTATACATTTCCAGGAACCTTAGAATTAGCTGAAGGTGTAGCCTACGAGTATTATTTTGAGGTTTTTGATAACGATGCTATCCATAGATTTAAATCTAGTAAGTCTGGAAATTATAGTTTTAGAAAATTTACTAAAGACGAAGAAGAGCGAGAGCAGCTTCAGAATCAAGAAAATTCGATTCAAGGCTTAGACAAAGCACTTGATAAAATGAAGGAACAGGACAAACGTCTAGAAGAAATAAGTCGTACGCAAAAAGAAAAAGAGAAATTAAATTACAACGATAAAAAGAAAATAGAGGATGTTTTAAAAAGGCAAAAGCAGCAGGAAGAGATGATGAAGAATTTTTCAAAAGAATTAAAAGAAAATCTCGAGAACTTTCAGCCAGAAAAAGAAGATCCATTTAAAGAACAATTGAAAGAACGTCTTGAACAGAATGAAGAAAAATTAAAAGAAAATGAAAAGCTATTAGAGGAACTTGAAAAGCTTCAGGAAAAAATTAATGAGCTTGAAAATAAAGAGGAGCTCAATGATAAAATTGAACAACTTCAGAAACAAAATAAAAATCAGGAGAAAAATCTAGAACAGCTTCTAGAATTAACAAAACGATATTACGTTACTAAAAAAGCGGAAAAGCTTGCAGAAGATCTTTTTAAACTAGGAGAGGAGCAAGAAAAATTAGCAGACGAACCTAAAGAAAAGAACACTAAAGAAGAACAGGAAAAGCTAAATGAAAAATTTGAGGAGTTACAAAAGGACATGGAAGAGTTGCAGCAAGAAAATGAAGATTTAAAAAATCCAATGGACATTCCGCAGGACAAACCTGGAGAAAAGCAAGTTGAAGAAGAGCAACAAAAAGCGACTGATAATCTAGAGCAGCAAAAGCAACAAGATGCCAAAGAAAACCAGAAAAATGCAGGTAAAAAGATGAAGCAGATGGGGTCTCAAATGCAACAACAAATGGCGGCAGGGCAAATGGAGAGTATGCAGGAAGATGCCGAGATGCTTCGACAGGTGCTCGATAATCTTGTGGTCTTTTCGTTTGAGCAGGAAAATTTAATGGAGCAATTTAAGGTGACAGATTATGGAAACCCTGTTTTCGGAAAAAAATTAAACAAACAAAATGACCTTAAACTCAATTTTCAACATGTAGATGACAGTTTGTTTTCTTTGTCTTTACGACAGCCCATGATTAGTGAAGTTATTAACGAATCACTCACCGAAGTAGACTACAACATTAACAAATCACTGGAAAATCTAGCTGAAAACCAAATGAGGCAGGGAATTTCCAATCAGCAGTACACTGTAACAGGTTCTAACGAGCTTGCAGCTTTGCTTGCAGATATGTTAACTAACATGCAGATGCAAATGCAAATGCAGGGCCAAGGACAAGGACAGGGCAAAGGAAAAGGCAAAGGACAAGGACAGGGAGAAGGGTTTCAATTACCAGATATCATTAAAAAGCAGGAAAGTCTTTCAGAACAAATGAAAGAAGGAATGGGAAAAAAACATGGGGAAGGAAAAAAAGGAGAAGAAGGTGAAGGAGATGGAAAAGACGGGAAGAATGGTGAAGGACAGGGAGAAGGCATGGGTGAAGGTCAAGGAGAAAACGGTAGGAATGGAAACTCTGGTAAAGATGGAGAAGGCAATAATAAGAACGGGGAAAGTGAAAATAATGATGGTGAATTGTATGAGATTTATAAACAGCAACAACAATTGCGACAACAATTAGAAGACAAATTAAGTAAAGAGGGTCTTAATGGTAAAGGTGGAGACTTACTGCGAAAGATGGAAGATATTGAAGACCAATTGCTGGACAAAGGGTTTAATGAACGTACCCTCGAAAAAATGCTCAATCTTCAATATGAATTATTAAAATTGGAAGAAGCAGATTTTGAACAGGGACAGGATACGAAAAGAGAATCCCAAACTAATCGCAATCGGTATAACAATACACTTCGTTTATCTCCAGAGGAAGTTAAAAAATATTTTAATAGTACAGAAATTCTTAATAGAGAATCATTGCCTCTACGTCAAGATTACAAACAAAAAGTACAAACGTATTTTAAGAATAAAGATGATTGAGTTTTATTCTGAAAATAATTTTGATTTATCAGAGCAAGATGAAGTTTCAGATTGGATTAAACTTGTGATTAATTCTGAAGGGTACACCTTAGGCGAGGTGAGCTATATTTTTTGTTCAGATGAGTATCTTTTACAATTAAATGAAGACTTCCTAAACCACGACACACTTACCGATATTATTAGTTTTGATTATAGTTTAGGAAAAGAAATTAATGGAGAAATATACATTTCTATAGATCGTGTCACTGAAAATTCTTCACTATATAAAGTTCCTTTTCTAGAAGAGCTTCATAGAGTTATTATTCATGGAATCCTACATTATTGTGGTTATAAAGATAAGACAGATGAAGAAGCTACTCTAATGCGCCAGAAAGAAAATGAAGCCTTATCTAAACGTAATTTTTTGTAAACTTCTGATAATTAACATTATATGTATTTAACTTCTTGAGTGTAAGTTATTTACAGTATCTTTGTCCTCTTTAAAAAAATTAAATTTAATGTTCCACGTGGAACAATTATAGTATGTTTCAAAAAGAATATGATGTTATCGTAGTTGGAGCGGGTCATGCAGGTTCAGAAGCTGCTGCTGCTGCAGCAAATATGGGGTCCAGTACATTGCTAATTACTATGAATCTTCAAAATATTGGTCAGATGTCCTGTAACCCCGCTATGGGGGGCATTGCAAAGGGTCAGATTGTTCGAGAGATTGATGCCATGGGTGGTTATAGTGGTATTATAAGTGATAAAACAGCCATTCAGTTTAAAATGCTCAACAAATCTAAAGGACCAGCCATGTGGAGTCCTAGAGTTCAAAGTGATCGCATGCGTTTTTCTGAAGAATGGCGATTAATGTTGGAAAGGACTCCAAACTTAGATTTCTATCAAGAAATGGTCTCTGGTATACTAGTAGAGGATAATGAAATAGTAGGTGTTACAACTTCCCTTGGATTGGAAGTTAGGGGTAAAGCCGTTGTACTTACCAATGGAACTTTTTTAAACGGACTCATTCATATTGGGGAAAAACAATTTGGTGGAGGAAGAGCAGGAGAAAGAGCTGCAACAGGAATTACGAAAGAATTGGTCGATTTGGGATTTGAGTCTGGAAGAATGAAAACAGGGACTCCTCCTCGAGTTGATGGACGCTCTCTTGATTTCTCTAAAATGATAATTCAACCTGGAGACGAAAAACCAGATAAGTTTTCTTATTCAGACGTTACAAAGCCTTTAACAAAACAAAGGCCTTGCCATATGTCTTATACAAGTAATTTAGTTCATGATTTATTGCGAGAAGGATTTGATCGATCTCCTATGTTTAATGGCGCTATTGACAGTATCGGTCCAAGATATTGTCCTTCAATTGAAGACAAAATTAATCGTTTTGCAGATAAAGACAGGCATCAACTTTTTGTAGAACCTGAAGGATGGGATACAGTTGAATACTATGTAAACGGGTTTTCTACATCACTGCCAGAAGATGTTCAGTTTAAAGCATTACAACAGTGCGATGGTTTTCAAAACGTGAAATTTTTTAGACCAGGTTATGCTATAGAATACGATTATTTTCCTCCTACTCAATTGGAACATACGTTGGAAACTAAGTTAGTTTCCGGACTTTATTTTGCCGGACAAATAAATGGTACTACTGGATATGAAGAGGCTGCTTCGCAAGGATTAATGGCAGGAATCAATGCAAGTCTTAAAGTTCAGGAAAAAGAGCCTTTTATTTTAAAAAGGAATGAAGCTTATATTGGAGTTTTAATAGATGATCTGATCACGAAAGGCACAGAGGAGCCTTACCGAATGTTTACATCAAGAGCCGAATATAGAACACTGTTGAGACAAGACAATGCCGATTTTAGACTTACGCCTAAATCATTTGAGATTGGCTTAGCTTCAGAAAAACGTTTGAGGCAAATGGAAAAAAAGAAAGATGAATCGGAAACGTTAATCAATTTTTTTAAAGAAACAAGTGTAACTCCAGAGGAGATGAATCCTATTTTAGAAGGAAATAATTCGGCTGCCATTAGACAAAGTGATAAAATGGTCAAGGTTTTTTCACGACCTAACATCGATATGGATGATATGAGGAAGTTAGAACCCGTAGAGGCTTTTATAAAAGAACATGACTTTAACCATGAGGTTTTAGAACAGACAGAAATACAAATAAAATATGCAGGCTATATCAATAAAGAAAAAAATAATGCCGATAAATTAAACAGGCTAGAAGGGATAAAAATTCCAGATAACTTTGACTATACAAGGTTAAAATCACTTTCATTCGAAGCTCGAGAAAAATTATCTTCAATAAGACCTTCAACAGTATCTCAAGCGTCAAGAATTAGTGGTGTTTCCCCTAATGATATTTCTGTAATGCTAGTATATATGGGCCGGTAGCTTTCTTGTTCCACGTGGAACGATTTGCACTTTTTTATAAATCAAAACTCAAATTATTATAACTGCTGAAAAGATAACATGTACTTAAGAACAAAGGATTACTTAGTTTCGGGAGAAATTTTCGACTTGGTTCTAGATCAAGAAACCCAAATGCTTGTCACCACTCCGCAGCCAAAACCTGAAGACCTGTCAAAATATTACGAAAGTGAATCCTATATTTCTCACACCGATTCCAATAAAGGGATTGTTTCTTATTGCTATCAAATCGTAAAAAAATATTCTTTAAAAAAGAAATTAAAACTAATAAATCGGTTCCAAACAACTAAAGGTTTAATCTTAGATATTGGAGCAGGAACAGGTGAATTTTTAAAAGAAGCAGATAATAATGGGTGGGAAATATATGGCATAGAGCCAAGTCCTAAAGCTAGGGAATTAGCAAAAAATAAAAATGTGTTTTTAAGTAAGGAGTTTGGTGAGCTGCCTGATAAAAAATTTGACGTTATCACACTTTGGCATGTTTTAGAACACCTTCCAAGTTTGGACGAAGAAATTAAAAAAATAGAATCATTTTTAAAGCCAAGTGGAATTCTTATTATAGCGGTACCCAATTATAAATCTTATGATGCTAAATTTTATAAAAAACATTGGGCTGCTTACGATGTGCCTAGGCATCTTTGGCATTTTTCGCAACAATCTATGAAATTGCTTTTTTCAAAAAATCTAAAACTAGTTAGAATTCAACCTATGATTTTTGATTCTTTTTATGTGAGTTTGCTTTCAGAAAAATATAAAACCGGAAATAGCTTTTCAGTAAGAGCTTTTTTCGTGGGATTGTGGTCAAATATCAAGGCTTGGAGTTCAACAGAGTATTCTTCACTGATTTATTGCTATAAAAAAGAGGGATAAGGCTTTTTGAGGCAATTATAGGGCGTTTTGTCTTTCAATTAGTGCAGAATATAACTTAACTGAGAAAAGGGCTGCAACGCACTAAAAATGGCTCTAAAAATATAAGCTTTGATTATTTTTAGAAGTTTCAAAATAGATATAATTTATACTGCTTCTTTCTGATGAATAAGTCTCGTTAATTTGATGGAAAGATCTGTAAAAATAATTTTTGAGTTGCCGTTTCTTTCAATGTGATATATAGAATCCTCTAATCCAGAAATTATCTCAAAAATATTATTTTGATGAACGAATGGTGCAAATTTATCAATAGAGAATTTGGGATCTTCAGATTGAAAAAATAATAAGCTATCTGCTTTGTAATTTTTTAGCATGGCTTGCCTAAATGTTTCTATGCAATACGAAAGGAATTTCTTTTGGGTTTCGCGTCCTTCTTTAGCAAGACTTTCACTCCAGTTAAGTAATGTATTGATAGCATTTTTATTTCCTTTGGCTGTAAATGCAGCACGAACCCAGGTAATAAACCATTTTTCAAAAATGATTGTATTTCCATCCTCTGCTAACGCCTGAAGTGCCTTATTAAAGTTTCCGTTTGCATTGAGACTAATTGTTTTTGCCATTTCGAGAGAAATTTTCTTTGTTTCAACTAGTTTTTCTGCAATATCCTCTTCAGAAAGCAACGGAAAATCTAATTTTTGACATCTCGAACGAATTGTGGTGATAATTTGTTCCTCCTTTTCAGAAAGTAGTAACAATATTGTTTTATCTGGCGGTTCTTCTACCAGCTTCAGTATTTTATTTGCACACGAAGTGTTCATAGCATCTGCCATCCATATAATAACTACTTTATAACCTCCTTCATAAGATTTAAGTGAAAGTGTTTTCATGATGTCATGGGCTTCATCCACATTAATATTCCCTTGCTTGTTTTCTATTCCTAAACATTGAAGCCATTCAAAGAGATTTCCGTAGGGATTTTTATAAATAAAGTCACGCCATTCCTCTGTAAAAAGTTTAGACACAGGATGCTTTTTTACCACATCGTTGGTGTTGACGGGATATACAAAATGTAGATCGGGATGTGCCAATTTAGCGACTTTAGCTTCGCATTGACGATAGGAGTCACTGTCTTTTTCGTGGGTACTACACAATAATTCTTTCGCATAAGCGATAGCCATTGGCAAAACGCCAGAACCACTCGCTCCAATAAATAATTGTGCATGTGGAACTCTATTGTTTTCAATTGTTTTTTTAAGGTGTGCCTTGATATGCTTATGCCCTATAACCTGCGAAAAATCCATAGTACAAACTTACGTAAAACTCTATAATTCACAACTAGAATAAATAGGCTTGAGAGTATAGCACAAACAAGTATCTTTGTAATTTATTTGAACCTATGAAAACAGTAAACGATATAAATTTTAGAGGCAAAAAAGCATTAATTCGTGTGGATTTTAATGTCCCATTAGATGATGACTTAAATGTCACAGACTCTAACAGAATTGAGGCTGCAAAACCTACCATCATTAAAATTCTAGAGGATGGAGGAAGTTGTATTTTAATGTCCCACCTAGGGAGGCCTAAAGCTCAAGAAAATGAATTTTCGCTACGCCATATTGCCTCTAAAGCGTCGGAAATCTTAGGAGTTAAAGTAAAATTTATTGAAGACTGTATTGGGAGTATTGCTTCGGAAGCTGCTGCAAACTTACAACCGGGAGAAATTTTACTACTTGAAAACCTTAGGTATCATAAAGAAGAAACGGAAGGAGATGTTGCCTTTGCTGAAAAACTTTCTAAACTTGGAGATGTATATGTAAATGATGCCTTTGGTACCGCGCACCGCGCACATGCTTCGACCTCAGTAATTGCTCAATTTTTTCCTCATGACAAATGTTTTGGACTTTTATTGGCTTCAGAAATAAAAAATGTGAATAAAGTTCTTACCGAAAATACCCGTCCTGTAACTGCAGTGATAGGGGGTGCCAAAGTATCTTCAAAAATTACCATTATAGAAAATATTTTAGATAAAATAGACCATCTCATTATTGGCGGCGGAATGGCTTTTACATTTATCAAAGCACAGGGTGGTCATATTGGAAATTCTTTAGTTGAAGATGATAAAATGGAGCTTTCACTAGCTATTTTAAAGAAAGCGAAAGAAAAAAATGTCACAGTTCATTTACCTATTGATGTGATTTCTGCAGACAGTTTTTCTGAATTTGCAAGTACAGAAATAGACATGGCAGACTCCATAGCAGACGGATGGATGGGATTGGATATAGGTCCTAAAACAAACGATTTATTTGAGGAGGTTATACTATCTTCTAAAACTATTTTATGGAATGGCCCAGTAGGCGTATTTGAATTAGAGCCGTTTGCAACCGGTACTAAATCATTGGGTAATGCGATTGCTGAAGCTACCAAACAGGGAGCCTTTTCTCTGGTTGGAGGAGGAGACTCTGTTGCTGCAGCTACCCAGTTTAATTTAGATAAAAAAGTAAGTTACGTATCAACTGGAGGAGGCGCCATGTTAGAAATGTTGGAAGGCAAAACACTGCCAGGCATTCAGGCGATATTGGACTAATAGAACCCTATTTTGGCCCATTTTTTGTTCATTTCTGTTAACTATTGGGTGAAAACCTCTAATTTGTTACTTTTAAAAAATTTTAAAATAATAGTTACGTTATAAGTCATATGAAATTTAAAACGATAAGTACATTCCTCTTTTTGGCTCATGTGTTGATTGGTTTTGCACAGAAAAAAACTCCAAAAGTAGAAGATACCATCCTCACAAATACTGTAAAAGTTGTAGACACTATTGTGATGGATAAAAGAGTAGGTGACATCACAGAAACTGTCGTGGCAATTGTCACAAAAGATTCTGTCACAGACCCATTTAAAGATCTAGCTATGGCTAGAACCATAGATAGTATATGGCTTGATGAACTGTATAACAACAATCGTTTTGAAGAGATCTACGGAAGCATCATCGAACAGGAATTTACTCCTGTTGATTATGAAGAACTTCCCACCGAAGTTCTAAAACAACGCCTCAAAGAACTCGATGCACGAACACCGTTTACAGTAGAATATAATGAATCCTTAGAAAGTGTTATTAAAGGTTATTTGAAAAACCGTCGCTCAACCATGGCACGCCTTATGGCAATAAGTGACTATTATTTTCCCATGTTTGAAGAAGAGATGGACAGACACGGACTTCCTTTGGAAATGAAATATCTTGCTATTGTAGAATCTGCATTGGATCCTAGAGCACAGTCTAAAGTAGGTGCAACGGGGCTTTGGCAGTTTATGTTCGCTACCGGCAAAATGTTTGGACTGGATGTAAATTCTTATGTAGATGAACGAAGTGACCCAGTTATGGCTACGGAAGCTGCCGCAAAGTACCTCAAAAGTCTTTACAAAAGTTTAGGAGACTGGGATCTTGCACTTGCAGCGTATAATTCAGGTCCTGGAAATGTTTCAAAAGCGATACGGCGTTCGGGAGGAAAGAAAAACTACTGGAATATTAGACCCTATCTACCACGTGAAACAGCAGGATATGTACCTGCTTTTCTTGCAACCATGTACATTTTTGAATATGCAGCAGAACATGGTTTTAAAAGCAATGGTCCCAAAATTCCTTATATCGCCACAGATACGCTTCGTATAGAAAAACAAATATCCTTAGAACAGGTTGCTCAAGTAGCTAATCTTGATCTTGCCGAATTAGAGTTCTTAAATCCATCTTATAAGTTGAATATCATTCCAGTGATAAAGGATGAGAACTATATGCTACGTCTTCCAGTAGATAAAATAGGGGCTTTTGTATCAAATGAAGATGCTATTTATGCATTTGCGCAACAGGAATTTGAAAAACGAGAAAAACCACTTCCTCAATTGACTGAACATTCCAGCCGTATTCGATACAGAGTAAAGAGTGGCGATTATTTAGGTAAAATTGCAGAAAAGTATGGGGTTTCAGTAGGCAATATAAAGCGATGGAACGGACTACGTAGCAATAGTTTAAGAGTTGGGCAACGATTAACGATTCATCCAATGAAGCCTTCTTCAGCAACACTTAAGAAAGAAAGTAGTACAGCTTCAAATGCTAAAATATATACCGTTAAGACTGGAGATTCCTTATGGAGCATTTCACAAAAGTTTCCTGGAGTGAGTGTCGACAATATTAAAAAGTGGAATGATATTAGCGGGAACAACTTAAAACCCGGAATGAAACTTAAAGTTCAAAAAGGATAAAAAATTAATACTTAGTATATGAAATACCTATCTATTTTAATCGCTACAATTTTATTAATTTCCTGTGACAATACCACCAAACAAGACAAATCACTACTCTCAAAATCTGTTGGAAACATTAATGTTCTTCAGGTTGTTATGGAGAATGATCTTTGGAATGGAGACGTTGGAGAAGAGGTGCGAACTCACTTTGCAGCACCTACCGATGGATTACCACAGGATGAGCCCTTATTTTCTATGAATCAAATGCCACAGGCAGCGTTTTCAGGATTTGCACGCAAATCAAGGCTAATATTATTTGTTTCATTGGCAGACGAAAATAGAGTATCAATCGCTAAGGATAGTTATGCCAAACCACAAACGGTAGCTTATGTTAAAGGGAAAACCAAAGAAGATTTGGTTGCTTTAATTAAAAGTAAGCAAGCTCAGATTATTAACGAATTTCATGAGGCAGAAATAGAAGAAAGACAACGTAGAACTAACGTTTCTTTAATGGACACTGATTCGTTACAAAGTGATTTTGGGGTAAGTATGCGAATTCCTTCGGCATACAGAATTGCAAAAAAAGGAGAGGATTTTTATTGGATCCGTAAAGACCTAAAAGACGGTAGCACCAATATCATTGTTTATGAGGTTCCCCTAAGTATGATTACTTCAGACTCTACAGCGGTAGCCGATATTATTAAAATACGAGATTCAATTGGTGGAGCCCTACTTCCTGTTGAGGATGGGGGTCAATTTCAGACAGAAAAGGCATATGCGCCGTATATTTTTACTTCAGAGATTGATGGAAAGTTTGCTTACGAAACCAAAGGAACTTGGGATGTAAAAGATCAGTTTATGGCAGGGCCGTTTTTAAATTATGCCATTCGTGACGAAGAAAATAATCGATATCTAATTATCGAAGGGTTTTCGTATGCTCCTAGAGTTCGAAAGAGAGACCTTCAGTTTGAGTTGGAATCAATATTAAAATCGGCTAGACTTGACTAGGAATTAACGACGTATAAAAAACCCGCGAAACAAATTGCTTCGCGGGTTTTTTTAATTTTATATATTCAGAATAAATTATTTTTTACTCTCTATTTTTTCATCTTCGTCTTCTTTTGAAGCATCTTTAAATTCTTTAATACCACTTCCAAGACCTCTCATTAATTCAGGGATTTTTCTTCCGCCAAACAATAATAAAACGACCACAACTATTAACGCTATTTGCCATGGGCCTATCGCTAAAGGTAAAAACAGTAAACTCATAATTAGAATATTTAGACCACAAAGGTAACAAGAATTGTTTAGATTAAACGTTTCTTGAATAAGATTAGGCAAAGGAGCGCCTAGTTTATTTTATATTTGCATTGTGAACCAGTTGCTATGATGGCCAAAAAAGAAAAGAGAGGTAAAAAGATAAAACGTAAATTGCTGCACAAGTACCGGCTTGTCGTACTTAACGAGGATACTTTTGAAGAGCGCTTTTCTTTTAAACTAAATAGACTTAATGTTTTTGTTTTTAGCACCATCTTTGCCGTTGTTCTTATTGCACTAACTACGGTGTTGATTGCTTTTACTCCCCTACGGGAATATATTCCAGGCTACTCTTCTACGTCCCTTAAAAAGAAGGCAACAGATCTTACGTTCAAAACTGATTCTCTGCAACAAGTAATTGCAATTAATGAACAATATATTGCCTCTATACGAAAAGTGCTAACGGGAGATGTAAAAACGGTAGATTTTAATAAAGATTCGATTATCAATGCAGCAAAAATTAACCCCGATAGTATTAATTTAACTCCTTCTGCGGCAGATTCTTTGTTGCGTGAAAAAGTGCAGCAAGAAGACAAATACAATCCGCTACTATCTGATAAAGAATTAAATATTCAATTATTTACCCCAGTCAAAGGGACTCTTTCTGAAAGATATAATCCAAGTGAAAAACATTTTGGAGTGGATATCGTAACTATAAAAGATGCACCTATCAAAGCAGTGGCAGATGGTACGGTGATATTTGCCGAATGGACTGCAGAAACAGGTTATGTAATTATTATTGAACACAAGAATGACATTCTTTCGGTTTATAAACACAATGCCTCGCTCACCAAAAAACAAGGAGATTTAGTAAAAGGCGGAGAAGTAATTGCAGCTGCTGGAAGCACGGGCGAATTTACAACAGGCCCCCACTTACATTTTGAAGTCTGGCTCGACGGAAACCCTATTAATCCTACCAATGTAATCGATTTCAATTAATATGTCTGTTAAATCTATTGCGGCTAAAATATTTGCAAAATTTGTTGTAAACCGAATGAATAGGTGGGCTTCGAACCCTCTTAAAACTCAGCAAAAGGTTTTTAAAAACCTTATAAAAACTGCTCAAAATACTACCTTCGGAAAAGATCATCATTTTTCTAAGATAGCATCGTATCAGGATTTTGCAAACTTTGTCCCTATACGGGATTATGAAGATCTAAAGCCTTACATAGATAAAGTTGTGGCGGGGCAATCAGATATTTTATGGCCAGGCAAACCGCTGTATTTTGCAAAAACATCTGGGACTACTTCTGGTGCTAAGTATATTCCTCTTACCAAAGAATCAATGCCCTCACATACCAATGCAGCCAGAAATGCGATATTAAGTTATATTCACGAAACAGGGAATGCCGATTTTGTAGACGGAAAGATGATCTTTTTACAGGGCAGTCCAGAGATGACCGAAAAAAATGGAATTAAACTAGGGAGGCTTTCTGGAATCGTTGCACATTACGTGCCGGGATACCTTCAGAAAAACAGACTGCCAAGTTGGGAGGTGAATTGTATTGATGACTGGGAAACAAAAGTGGATGCTATTGTTGCCGAAACTAAAGATCAAAACATGACACTTATTAGTGGCATTCCATCTTGGGTACAAATGTATTTTGAAAGACTGAAAAAGAGTACAGGAAAAGAAGTTGGAGAGCTGTTTAAAAACTTTGAGTTATTTATCTATGGTGGCGTTAATTATGAGCCTTACCGAAAGAAATTTGAACAATTAATTGGAAGAAAAGTACCAAGCATTGAGTTATATCCTGCTTCTGAAGGTTTTTTTGCTTTTCAAAACAAACAGAATGATAAAGGGATGTTGCTTCAGTTGGACAGTGGAATGTTCTTTGAATTTGTAAAAGCAGATGAATTTTTTAGTGAAAATCCGCAACGACTTACTATAGGAGATGTTCAAACAGGTGTTAATTATGTTTTGTTAGTATCTTCAAATGCTGGGCTTTGGGCCTACAATGTGGGTGATACCTTGATGTTTACTTCGGTTAAACCATATAAAATTATTGTGAGCGGAAGAATTAAACATTTTATATCTGCTTTTGGAGAACATGTTATTGGAAAAGAAGTAGAATATGCCATGAAAGAAGCAATGGAGAGTTTTCACTGCACCGTAACCGAGTTTACTGTAGCGCCTCAAACAGATCCTCTGCCGGGCGAATTGCCTTTTCACGAATGGTTTATAGAATTTGAAGACGAACCAGAGAACCTTCAGCAAATGGCTATAAAATTAGATGAGGCCATGCAGAATCAAAATTCGTACTATAAGGATTTGATTGAAGGAAAGGTGCTTCAGCCATTAAAAATTAAAAGTCTACCCAAACAAAGTTTCCAGAATTTCATGAAATTACAAGGCAAACTTGGCGGACAGAATAAGGTGCCAAGACTGTCTAATGATCGCACAATCGCAGATGGATTATATAAACTACTAGGATAAAATAATAGTATATTTGTCGCTAATGACAAAATTAAAATCACATACTCGCACACGAGCACAGGAAAGTACTGGAGCAATAGAGCGCCTGTATATAACCATGCGACATCTCTTTAATAGAGGTTTTTATAAACCTATGGGAGTTTCTGGTGAAACCTTACGGGAAGCATTGCTAACCTTACGACCAGAGATTTATGGTTCTATTGGAGAAGAAAAAATTGAATTACAAGGATTGCTTTATATAATGGATCGCCTTCCTCAAGGTATTGAAGAATGTCGGTATATCAATTTAACGAGTGACGAAGGCTATAAAAACTCTCATTTTCGACCTATTATTCCGTTAAAAAGGCGACGAAACTGTTACCGGATTGATGAACTGCAAATGAATATTGAAATTACCCGAGGGCGTTCGGAAATATATGACATCCTTACGCACCTTACTTTCTTATATATTGAGTCTCACAAGATAATGAAGCAAGTGATGATCAATGAAAAAGGAGCGGTTATACGCGATTGGAATAAGCTCGAGGAGGCTGTAAACAAAGGAACAAAGCTTAAAAAGGAAGAAAAGGAAATTGCACTCACACATACCGCCAACTTTTTAGGAAGAACTTTTGAGGAAGTGAGTGATGCCTATCCGTTTTTTGCTACAAAGGAAAACCCAAACAGGTTTTTAAATATTATTTATTACTTAGGAAAAGGCGCTATTGAAGAAGTTATTGGGGACGAAAAACGGATTATAACGTTTAGCCCTGTATTAAGAGAGCGTCTAGGGCATCATATTCATGGTGAACGTTGGGCATTAAACATCAAGCAGACCTTAGAAAGAAAAGAGTTGCTTAAGCGTCCAATTCATATTATAAGTGCTAATATGCACAGTGTTATGAACACTCTTTTTGCTGAAAAAGCCTTACCCGCCGAAGCAAAGACCAAGTCTAAAATGGAACTTTATGAGGCATTAAGTATTCCAGGAAGTGACAAACTGCGGGAAAAAGTATATAAAATGGCTGCGAAATACGGAATGACCTATTTGGAAGATGAAAGCGGTACAAATATAAATGTTCAGATTTTCGATACTGAAAAATTACCTTCGAATATTGGAATATCTTTTTCTGAAAGTTCAAAAGAAACCAAACCTGTGATCATTGTTATGGATTATGCGTTTGGAGAGCAAGCATATGAAACCATGGACGAGTTACTTAAACCCTATATCTGTGCTAATAAAAACAACCATTTCCTAGATGTTGCATCTGTATCTATAATGGGTAAAGCTGGAATTTTAGAAGGAGGTAAAGGAGATATTATGATTCCCTCGGCGCACGTATTTGAAGGGACTGCCGACAATTACCCTTTTAAAAATAAATTAAGGAAATCTATGTTTGAAGGTGACAACATACACGTGTGCAGCGGTTCAATGATTACGGTGTTAGGAACTTCATTGCAAAACAGAGATGTGCTTAGGTTCTTTAAAAACTCAACTTGGGATGTTATAGGGTTAGAGATGGAAGGTGCGCATTACCAAAAAGCAATTCAGGCCGCATCAAGAATTCGTGGCAGTATTAGTGAAAAGGTAAAAGTGAGCTATGCCTATTATGCAAGTGATAATCCTCTGGAAACAGGAAGTACGCTAGCTTCGGGAGGTCTTGGTACAAGCGGTGTCAAACCCACCTATTTGATTACAGAGAAGATATTAGACCAGATTATTAAATAACAATACAGCAATAATTATGAGTGAACACAACAACCAAAATGACGAACTAGACTTAAAGTCGGTTCTGGAATGGATTCAAAAAGCCTTTAAAAAAGTATTAATACTTGCTTTTATGGCAGTACAATTTATTTTTAAATTCTGGATAGTCATTTTAGTATTAATCCTAACGGGGGTAGCTCTTGGGTATTACTTTGATAAGGACAACGTCTCTTATAAAGAATCTGAAATATTGGTTCAGATTAACAATAATAATGCAAATTATGTGTACAATGCTATAGAGAAGCTCAATAGAAAAAGAGCTGATAGAGACTCAGTTTTTATGGCGAGTCATGGGTTTGATAAAGGCAAATTTGACCTAGCATTTATTGAAATAAATCCAATAATTAATATTGACAACCTTATAGACAAATATGCTGAAGTAAATAACGTGAGTCTTAATGTGTTTGTAGACATTGTACCTTTTGAAGAAGAAGAGGAAAAATTACTTGAGTCAGAGGCCTTCTTGGAAGGATACAAATATCATAAGATTAAAATTTTAACAGGTCCGGCAGCAATTCCCGAAATCAGTGAAAAAATCATCACATATCTTAATTCAAACCCAATAATTAAAGAAATGGGATTAGAATACTATGAAAGAACTGTTGAACGCATCGCAGCAAACAAAAAGACGCTAGAGCAGATGGATGCCGTTATTGAAAACTATAGTCTTGCACGCGGTCAAAACCCATCACTTCCTAATCAGTTTATAATTGAAGGAAGTATGAATATAGAACGTGTTTTTCAAGAAAAGGTTGATTTGATGGATGCGACAGATAATCTTGAGGCAGAACTTATAAAAAGAAAAGAAACAGTTGTTAAAATTGGAAATTCTGAGTTAGTAGATGTGAAAAAATTTATAGATGGGAAAAGGATATTTTTATATCCATTTATATTTGTTTTTATCTTTTTATCACTAGCTTTTATACGTTATATATATTTGCTTGTTAAGGAGCTTGCAGAACAAGAAAAACAGGCTGAAATTTCAGCCTAAAATTGTTAAAATAAATTTTAGAAACGTCTAAAAATTAATTTTGAAAAGCAACAAAGTATTAATTACAGGAGGTGCGGGCTTCATTGGGTCAAACTACGTTCACTATGTCATTGAAAATACAAGCGACGAGGTTTTTGTTTTAGATAGTCTGACATATGCAGGAAATCTCGCAAATCTTAAAGCCGTTTCAGACCAAAAAAAATACCATTTTATCAAAGGGGATATTTGTGATGCAGAATTAGTAAATACACTTTTTGAAGAACATGTTTTTGATCAGGTAGTTCATTTTGCTGCCGAGTCTCATGTCGATAATTCTATAACTGGTCCAGGGGCTTTTATACAAACGAACATAGTTGGAACCTTTAACTTGCTTCAAGCTGCTTATAAAACCTGGATGACAGACCCTAACCAGCTGATACCAGAATTTAAATCCGCTAGATTTTTGCACGTCTCCACAGATGAGGTCTATGGAACACTAGGAGATACTGGATTGTTTACTGAAGAGACTCCCTATGCTCCCAACAGTCCGTACAGTGCGTCTAAAGCATCTTCAGATTTCATCGTGCGAAGTTATTTTCACACCTACGGCCTTCCAGTAGTGACCACAAATTGTTCTAACAATTATGGGCCTTTTCAGCATAAAGAAAAATTAATTCCAACAATCATCAGAAAAGCGATTGCTGGAGAACCTATTCCTATTTATGGAGACGGAAAGAATGTGAGAGATTGGTTATATGTACTGGATCATTGTAAAGGGATTAAACTTGCTCTGGAGAAAGGCAGACTAGGTGAAACCTACAATATTGGTGGCAGAAACGAACGTGAAAATATCTATATTGCAACGACCATTTGTAAAATTCTTGATCAACTACGGCCTGCTAAAAATTCGTATAAACAACAAATTACCTATGTAAGAGATAGACCGGGTCATGATTTCAGGTATGCAATTGATGCCAGTAAAATTGAAAAAGAATTGGGTTGGAGAGCAGATGAAAATTTTGAGAGTGGGATTCAAAAAACGGTTCAGTGGTATTTAGAGAATCAAAACAGATTTTAACATGAAAGGGATTATTTTAGCAGGAGGTTCGGGAACACGTTTGCATCCGCTTACACTAGCAGTAAGCAAGCAGTTAATGCCGGTGTATGACAAACCTATGATCTATTATCCATTATCGACATTATTATATGCTGGAATCAATGAAATACTTATTATTTCAACGCCACAGGATCTTCCGTTATTCGAAAAATTGTTAGGTGATGGTACTTCTTTAGGCTGCAGATTTGAGTATGCTGTACAAGAAAATCCTAATGGACTTGCCGAAGCCTTTATCATAGGTAAAGAATTTATTGGACAAGATAAAGTTGCACTAATCCTTGGAGATAACATATTTTATGGCTCCGGACTTAAAGAATTACTTCAATCTAATAATGATCCAGAGGGTGGGGTGATTTATGCCTATCATGTACATGACCCTGAACGTTATGGTGTGGTAGATTTTGATAAAAACGGAAAGGCACTTTCTATCGAAGAAAAACCACAACACCCCAAATCAAATTATGCCGTTCCTGGGATTTATTTCTATGATAACTCCGTAGTGGAGATTGCTGCTAATATCCAACCGAGTTCCCGTGGTGAACTGGAAATTACAGATGTAAATAATGTATTCTTGAAACAAGGGAAGCTCAATGTAAGTATCTTAGATAAAGGAACCGCGTGGTTGGACACAGGAACTTTTGCCTCGCTAATGCAGGCTTCCCAGTTTGTTGAGGTTATTGAAGAACGACAAGGGCTTAAAATTGGAGCGATTGAAGAAGCTGCTTATGAAATGGGGTATATCGACAAGAAACAATTACACACACTTGCCGAACCTTTATTAAAAAGTGGCTACGGAACACACTTAATGCAACTCGACTAGATTTGAAAATAGAACATTCTCCCTTACAAGGTTGTTTTTTACTAAAACCAGCGGTTTTTGAAGACGAGCGTGGCTTATTTTGCGAAACTTTCAATGCACAGGTATTCGAAAAGAAAACCAATCTTTATATCAACTTTGTACAGGATAATCAGTCGATTTCATCTTACGGCGTAATAAGGGGAATGCACTTTCAAACAGGCGAAATGGCGCAGGCAAAATTAGTACGGGTAGTTGAAGGCAAAGTATTAGACATTGTTGTAGATCTTCGGAAAGATTCGAAAACTTTTGGACAGCATTATAGTGTAATTTTAACTGCTGAAAGTTTTACACAACTCTTTGTGCCTCGAGGGTTCGCTCACGGATTTATAACTTTAAGCAAACGTTCGGTTTTTGCTTACAAATGCGATAATTATTACGATACAGCTTCAGAAGGGGGAATTATCTATAACGATGGTACGTTAAATTTGGACTGGCAATTGCCTACCGAAGATATAATCATTTCTGAAAAAGACAAACAACTCCCAACATTTAAAGAAGTGACCCAATGAAACGTGTGCTAATCACTGGAGCTCATGGTCAACTTGGAAGATGCTTACGCGATGCTTCGGAAAGATTTGTAGATTTTGAATGTACTTTTGTTACTAAAGAGCAACTTGATATTTGTGCTTCGGAAAGCCTTTCAGCATACTTTAAAAAATATACGTTTGATTATTGTATCAATACAGCTGCCTACACCCATGTGGAAAAGGCAGAAGCTGAAACAAAAGAAGCTTTCAGCATCAATGCCGAAGCAGTGGCAACTCTTTCCGAAGTATGTAAAATAAACCAAGTTGTATTGCTGCATATTTCAACCGATTATGTGTTTGATGGAACAAAAAGAAGTCCTTATTTAGAAACAGATTCTACCAGCCCGGTCAATGTTTATGGAGCTTCCAAGTTAAAAGGGGAACAACAAATTGCTGAAATACTTGAGGAGCATTACATCATACGAACTTCGTGGTTGTATTCGCAATACAGAAAGAATTTTTATACGTCTATGCTGCGATTTGCTGAAGAAAAAAGAGAATTATCCATCACCACTGCTGAAACTGGAACCCCTACCAATGCAAATGATCTGGCTGAAATCTGTTTTCAAATGCTTCAGAAAAACCCGAAGTATGGCATTTATAATTTTAGCAATACTGGGGAAGCAACTTGGTATGATTTTGCAGCAGCAATTTTTAAGTACCACGGGATTTCTTCTTCTGTTTCGCTACACAAAACAGATTTTTTTAAAACCGAAGCAAAACGACCTGCTTATAGTGTTTTAAATACCCATAAAATTTCCCAAGCACTTTCAATAAATATTAATAACTGGGAAGAAAGTTTGAAAGCACTAATTGAGAAAGTTTAAGTACTTTTAACTTAAAATTTACAACATGCGCCTGCTGGTAATCTTTCCCTGTTATAACGAAGAAGCAATTCTAACAGCATCGATTAGCCCCTTTTTTTCTTATTTTGAAAATCTAATTGCCTCCAATCTGATTGACGCAGAGAGTAAAATTTGCTTTGTAGATGATGGGAGTCAGGATGCTACTTGGCAACAAATCATTTCTTTTTCACAAACCTATGTAACAGGAATAAAGCTCAGCACCAATTTTGGTCACCAAAAAGCATTGCTTGCGGGCTTAGAGACTTTTCAAAATACATTTGACGGCTATGTAACCTTGGATGTGGATTTACAGGACGATATGCGCTGTATAGAAGAAATGATCAAGAAATATCAAGAAGGCTTTGATATTGTGTATGGGGTGCGCAACGACAGAACCACAGACACCTCTTTTAAAAAGAACTCAGCCACTCTGTTTTATCGAATCATGAAAGCCATGGGGGTTAAAACGATTCCAAACCATGCCGACTTCAGGTTAATAAGCAATAAGGCATTACTGGCATTGCTTCAGTTTCCAGAATCACACCTCTTTTTACGAGCTATATTTCCTAAAATAGGGTTGAAATCAACCTATGTATATTACAAACGCTTGCAGCGCGAAGCAGGAACGACAAAATATTCATTCAAAAAAATGGTTTCTTTTGCCTGGGATGGAATTTCGTCTTTTTCGGCAGCACCCCTTCGCTGGATCTTATATATGGGAATTTTTGCTATTGTGATTTCTATCATTCTATTGGTTTGGGCCACTGTAAATTATCTTTTGGGAAATGTGATTGAAGGATGGTTCTCTATTCTCATCGTAGTAATCTTTTTTGGCGGGCTGCAAACCTTTGCCATAGGTGTTATTGGAGAATACCTTGGTAAGGTCTTTATGCAAACTAAAAACAGACCTCGCTATATAATCGATAAAACGCACGGCATCCAGGAATAGTCAATTTTTTTATTGAAGCGCAACGCATGTAAATGAACTGAATCTATGTAGTGAAAACTACAAATTTTAGACAGTTTCTCTTTTATAGTTAGGATAATACAGTAATTTCGCAACCTAAGGCATTTTAAAGAATATATTTTGAGTAAAAAAGTAGCATTAATTACCGGAGTAACAGGCCAGGATGGCGCCTATTTGAGTGAATTCCTATTAAAAAAAGACTATATCGTTCACGGTATAAAAAGACGATCTTCGTTGTTTAATACCGATCGTATTGATCATTTGTATCAGGATCCGCATATCGATAATCAGAACTTCTTTTTGCATTATGGAGATTTAACAGACAGTACCAATCTTATTCGAATTATTCAAGAAGTACAACCCGATGAGATTTATAATCTCGCTGCGATGAGTCATGTTCAGGTGTCTTTTGAAATGCCCGAATATACTGCCAATACAGATGGTTTAGGAAGTTTGCGTATTCTTGAAGCCATTCGAATTTTAGGTTTAGAGAAAAAAACGAAAGTATATCAGGCGTCTACTTCAGAGCTCTACGGAAAGGTTCAGGAAGTACCACAAACCGAAACCACTCCATTCTACCCACGTAGTCCGTATGCGGTGGCTAAATTATATGCCTATTGGGCCACTGTGAACTATCGGGAAGCCTATGGAATATTTGCCTGCAACGGAATCTTATTCAATCACGAATCTCCTATTCGAGGTGAAACGTTTGTCACCCGAAAAATCACCAGAGCGACCTCAAAAATTGCTCTAGGATTACAGGAGAAACTGTATTTAGGAAATCTGGATGCAAAACGTGACTGGGGACATGCTAAAGATTATGTGAAAATGATGTGGATGATCCTACAAGCCGAAGAAGCCGAAGATTGGGTGATCGCAACAGGAGAAACCACAACGGTTCGTGATTTTGTGCGGATGGCGTTTCATTATATTGGGGTTGAGCTGGAATTTACTGGAGAAGGACAACATGAAGTGGGAACCATTAAAAAGTGTAACGACCCTAACCATCAATTGGAAATAGGAAAAGAAGTTGTTGCGGTCGATGAAAAATACTTTAGACCTACCGAAGTTGACCTTTTAATAGGAGATGCGTCAAAAGCACATACAAAGTTGGGATGGAAGCCCGAATACCAACTGCAGGAGCTTGTCAATGAAATGATGCAAAGTGACCTTAAATTAATGCGCAAGGACAGTTATTTAAAAGACGGTGGCTATGAGATCTTAAACTATTTTGAATAAGATCGGCATGGAAAAAAATTCAAAAATTTATGTGGCAGGCCATCGTGGATTAGTAGGAAGTGCGATTGTTAAAGAGCTGAATGATAGAGATTATCACAATATTATTTCAAGAACACATTCAGAACTTGACTTAACCAAGCAGGAAGCTGTTGCAACCTTTTTTTCTTTGGAAAAACCTGACTACGTTTTTTTGGCTGCCGCAAAAGTAGGAGGCATTGTAGCTAACAATACCTACAGAGCAGAATTTTTATACGATAATCTTGCAATACAGAACAACGTAATTCATCAGAGTTATTTGAATGGGGTAAAAAAACTTCTTTTTCTGGGAAGCACCTGTATCTATCCGAAGAATTGTCCGCAACCCATGCAGGAAGATTATTTATTGACAGATGTGCTGGAATACACCAATGAGCCCTATGCCATTGCAAAAATTGCGGGCATTAAACTCTGTGAGAGTTACAATTTGCAGTATGGAACCAATTTTATCTCAGTCATGCCTACAAATTTGTATGGTTACAATGATAATTTCGATTTGGAAAAGTCACATGTATTGCCTGCATTAATTAGGAAGATTCATTTGGCGAAGTTACTTTCTGAAGGAAATACAACAGCGATACTAGAAGATCTAAAAGTTGAGACCTTTGAAGAAGCTTCCGTAATTTTAAAGCGCTTTGGCATTTCTGAAACTTCAGTAGAAATTTGGGGCACGGGAACACCAAAACGGGAGTTTTTGTGGTCGCAAGATATGGCTTCGGCATGTGTACACATCATGGAAAACGTAGACTTTCAATATGTTATCAAAAACCTTTCCGAAGTAAGAAATACGCATATAAACATTGGAACTGGAGAAGACATTGCAATAAAAGAATTGGCAACGATCATAAAAGAAATTGTTGGCTATAAAGGCGATTTCAGTTTTGACACATCAAAACCAGATGGTACTCCAAGAAAACTTACTAATGTATCAAAACTCCATAATCTAGGCTGGAAACATACGGTAGAACTTAGAGAGGGTATTGAAAAAATGTACGATTGGTATTTAAAAAACAATTTCAAATAATGAAAATAAATAAACTATCAATAATTATTCCTGCCTATGATGAAGCAGCGACCATCCATCTTATCTTAGATAAAGTTAAAGAAGTTGCCTTAATCAATGAAATTAAGAAAGAAATTATTATCGTAAATGATTGCTCTAAGGACGATACCAAAGGAGCTATTTTAAGGTATGTGGACGCAAACCCAGAAGTAAGCATTACCTACCATGAACACGAAGTGAATAAAGGAAAAGGGGCTGCCATACATACAGGTATTGCTAAAGCCACAGGTGAATATTTGATTATTCAGGACGCAGATCTAGAGTATGACCCTAACGAATATAACGACCTTTTAAAACCAGTTGTAAATGGTTTTGCAGATGTAGTGTATGGCTCTCGTTTTATGGGCTCTAATCCACATAGAATTTTATTTTTCTGGCATACAATAGGGAATAAATTTTTAACAACACTTTCCAATATAGCTACTAATCTTAACTTAACAGATATGGAAACCTGTTATAAGTTATTTAAGACAGATGTGATTCAAGGGATAAAACTACGTGAAAATAGGTTTGGTTTTGAGCCAGAAATTACTGCAAAAATTTCTCGCATTCCTAAAATTCGCATTTACGAGGTCGGTATTTCTTATTATGGAAGAACCTATGAAGAAGGAAAAAAGATTGGATGGAAAGACGGAGTGCGTGCGATTTACTGTATTACCAAATATGGGATTTTAAATCTAAAATAAATCAAATGTGTACTCTTTAGTTTCATCATGGTAAAAAAACTTATTCTTGACAATAGATTTTTTGTGATCTTTTCTACGTTTCTTCTATGCCTTGGATTTTATTCTAACTTCTGGGGCGTTGTAAATGATAACCAATTTGATGTTTTTAATAAAGGGAATGAAAGTTTAGTTGTTGGGCGATTAGCTTTTAGTGCGAATGAAGGGATATTTTCAAAAGGTGGTTTAACTGGACGGTACACTAATATCCCTGAGAATAAACAGGTAAATGACTATCAATACGAGATATATATAAAAAATCTAAAACCAGACCCTTCAGGCTTTGGAACCTATGGAAGTCAGACAGGTGGTCAAGCAATGACTTTTGCTATTCTAGACAGGTTATCTCCTCTAGAGAACGAACAAAACTTAAAAATCTTTGAATTAATCACCGCTATACTTACAGCACTGGCATTTTCATTATTTTTATTGTGGTGCAAAAGGCGGTATGGAATACTGGCAGCTTTTATAGCACTCTTTTTATTATTGATTTCACAATGGACTACATTTTTTGGTAGAAATTTATGGTGGGTCCTTTGGTCATTTTACATTCCATTTTTATCACTTCTATGGCTCTTTGAAAAAGAAAGTAAAAATAAAAACTTAAAACTAACATTTATTAAAATTGCTGTCGTTTGCTTTATAACAGTTTTATTAAAATGCTTTTATACTGGCTTTGAGTATATAACAACTGCTCTAATAATGTTAGCTATACCCCTTGTGTTTTATGCTTTGCTAGACAAATGGAAAGTTAAAACTTTTTTGAAAAGATTTTTGGTAGTTGTGGTTAGTGCTTTAACAGCATTATTAGCATCTATGGCAATTTTGATTTGGCAGATTTCAATGACCAAGGGTTCAATAGAGGCAGGAATTAACCATATTATTTTAAGTTATACAAAAAGGGCATCTGGGGGTGGCAATGCAGATATTCCAGAAATTTATAAAGAGTCAATTAATGCGAGCCTTTCAGAAGTTTTACAAACATATTGGAACGGTACAGCTATAAATCTAAACAATTGGCAGTTGGCTGGCTGGGATAACTTATGGAACATTGAGTTTGGAGAATTACTTTTACTGTTATTATTATGTTCAGCATTGATCTTTATTTCAAAAAGTATTTCACCAACTACCTTTAAAAACTATAAGAAAAACAAAACTTTAATCATCACAATGTGGATTTCTATTAGTGCACCACTATCTTGGCTTGTAGTTTTTAAAGGACATTCATATATACACACCCATATGAATTTTATTATTTGGTATATGCCTTTTGGCCTTTTTGGCTATGCTGGAATAGGGAGCGTTATGTCATCCTTAGTAAAAGATATAAGACTTTATTTGAGAACTTCAGTTAAGAGCTATAAAAGATATGTTTTAATTGCCTTGAGCGTATTAATTATAGGAATCCTTTTTACAAAAATCAATTTTTCTTCTAAAGATTATGCAGTTTACAAGAAAATCACTGCCAAAGAAAATCTAGTTTCAAAACAGAAAAGATTTAGTATATATCATTTAAACAATGAAATTTACTATGTAAATGAAAACCCTACTTACGAAGAAGAGAGTGATATTATTTTTTTGCATGTATATCCGAAAGACAGTCAAGACTTAACCCCTGAAAGAGCTCAATTTAATTTTGAAAATCTAGACTTAAAAAGATCTGAATATGAAATTCTTGACGTTCCTTTTTGGGTCTCGACAAGTTCTGTATTACTAGCACATAAAAAATTACCAGACTTCGAAATTCAGGAAATTGTTACAGGCCAATATGATGAATTTTCAAGACTGTGGAGTGTACGTGTAGAATGGGGAAAAAGGAATCAAAAAGGGGATAATTGATATGATAAAGGGCCATAAGCATCATAGAATTTTATATACTTATTGGTATACTTCTGCTTTTATATTTTTGATCACGGCCTTTTTTTTAGCATCCTGTAATGATAAACCCTACGACACAACATTCTCCAAAATTAAAAGATACAATAAAGCAACAAATAGTTATAGTATGATAGAACACCCTTATATTTTTGAAAATGAAAAATATAAGCTCGATAGTCTTACATATTTACATCAAAATGATAGTATGTTCGTTAGTGCTAATTTCACAGGAGATACAGGTCGTATAAATAAAAACTGTGTTTTTTACTTTCAATTATTTGTAGAGAACAATAATTCTGATTTTGAGTATATAGAACTACCACTTCAAATGTTAGACAAGAATAGTTTCCAATTTTCTGAAAAAGTTCATTTTAACAAAAAGAAGTATAAAGAATTCCGATTTGGAATTGCAGACAAGAAGATAAAAAAAAGACATTTTACTATTTCTTTGAAAGACTTTTCATTTAATTAACTAGGAGGTATCCTTAAACAAATCTTGAAAATGTGCTATTAGAATAAATGATCAACTTAAAAACTATACTAGAAAATAGCGTTGCAGAAACATTCCTTAAAAGTACCATTTTTATGGTTTTAAGGGTATTGTCGTTTATACTTGCATACGTTTTTGCCTTTCTCACCATTCGTTATTTTGATGAGAGTGTGTATGGGTTTGTAACAATGTCATTTACTGTCATGATCATTGTTTCAGTTTTTTGTGTCATGGGATTCGATATAGCGCTCACAAAATTATTTGCCGAGGAGAATAGTATCGAACGACATGGTTCAAAATTTTATTCTGCTTTATTAGTAAGCCTCACTATTTCTTTAATGGCATGTTCTTCGATTTACGTTTTTAGTGACTTTATCTCATTGCACTTTTTTAAAAAACCTAATTTCTCTCCTTACTTACAATGGACAGCATTGACAATTCCGTTTTGGTCTTTATTGTTAATTATCTCAGGCACTTACAGAGGGCTAAAAAATATTTGGTTTTATTCAATATTTAATAGCTTCGGAAGGTTTTTATTGGCGCTTCTACTTTTGTTGCTATTAGCAGGTGTCGTTTCAGAAAATATAGTTGCCAATACAACGCCTGTAATTGGTCATTTTATAGGAATAGTACTATTATTCTCTATTGCTTTTATTTTGGCTTTTTTTAAGATCAAACCCAGAAAAATAAAGATAAATAGGACTTTTAAAGAGTTTTTTAGCTTTTCGACTTCGATTTTTATTTCGGCCTCCTTGATAATACTGTTAACTTGGAGTGATAAACTTATTTTAGGAATTTTTGTTGAAGAGGAACTGGTAGGAATCTATGATATTGCAATTAGAATCTCAGCACTAATTATATTTAGCCTTGATGCTATAAATTCAATTCTCACGCCAAAACTATCTACTGCATTTTATAAAAATGAATTGGTAAAGATGCAATCTGAAATTAATACAATTTCAAAAGTTAACATTTTAGTTTCACTCTTTGTATTTGTGCTTATTATAATATTTAACCCTTTTATTTTTAAAATGTTTAGTGAAGATTTTCTACTAGGGCAAACAGCTTTGTATATAGTTTGTATTGCTCAACTAATTAATTCATTTACAGGTCCTGTTTGGAATATAATGCAAATGACAGGACAACAAAAGGCACTTTCTAAGATTTTAATTATTACATTAATCGTTAATATTTTTCTTAATATTGTTCTCATAAAGGAATACGGTATTGAAGGTGCTGCGATTGCTACTGGAATTAGTATTATCCTTTGGAATATTACAGCAACTGTTTACATCTACAAAAAACTAGGAATTAGAACGTATTACTTTCCTAAAAGATTTAGCAAAGCATATGATTAAAAAGTTGAAAGGGAAATTAGAACAATTTGTCAGGTTACTATTTGTTAATAGTGTAACCCAGCTAAATGATTCGATAGTTTTAGTAGAATATCCAAAATCTGGCGGGACCTGGCTAGGACAGCTTATTTCTTCATATTTAGAAATTCCATTTCCACGTAACAAATTTCCAAAACTTGAGAAATCATTGTATCATGGTCATTATTTACCCGAAAAGAATATTTTAAATAATAAAAAAATAATATTACTAGTTCGGGACGGCAGGGACGTGATGGTTTCACAGTATCACCACAGGCTATTATGGAATGATAAAAACAAATTAATTCCTAAAGATGTACATTATTATCGCTCTATTTTAGAGTATGATGATTTTAATGATGTAAAAAAGAATATGTCTCATTTTATCAATTTTTCTTTTACCCATACTCCTTCAAAAATGCAGCAATATACCTATATGGGAAATTGGGCTAGTTTTAATGAAGCTTGGTTAAAAGAATTGAATAAGAGAAACAATATTTATCTTATACGATACGAATCATTACTTGAAAACCCATATGACACACTTGCACAAATGTTTAGTAGTTTTTTTGGATTTGAAAAAATTAATAAGCAGAAATTGACAACGATAATTGCGAAATATTCATTTGAAAATCAAACTAAAAGAAAAGCAGGTGAAGAAAATGTAAAAAGTTTTCTCAGAAAAGGAATAAAAGGAGATTGGAAAAACTACTTTGGCGAAAAAGAGAAAGAAATATTTAAAAAGCACGCAAACCATATGCTAATTAAGCTAGGATATGAAGATAATACCAATTGGTAAATGAAATTTTTATTTATACTTATTTCTGTACTAAGCTTAACCTTTTTAAGGCCAGTACTTTTGCTGGCTTATCCTGTTCTGGTTTTCTTTTTAATACTCTTGCTTAAATATAAAATCAGTAGAAAATTTCTCTTAGTAAGTGGTGTAATTATTTGTGTTGGAACTGTTTCAATGATCCTTGAGGGATTTTTTATCTACAACTTATTTTTAGCCTTATATCTTCTTATACCTACATTACTATTAATAACTTCCACCCCTCCAAAAAGAGAATCTTTTTTTAATAAAGATTACTTCAAGCTTTTTTTTAAAATATTTACCTATACACTTTTTATAGTCAATATCTCTGCTGCTATTTATGCTGTTTTAGTTCTGGCAACTACCGAATATCCAGACGATATCTTTACGGGTCTGTATGGTACTAGTGGCTTTGGTTCTCACAGTTTATCTGTAGTAAACCTATTGGTCGCTACCTATTATTTCTTCATTAAAAAATTTCAAAAATTTGCATTTTTTTTTGTTTGTGGCATTTTAGGGTTTTATGGGCTAGGACTCATGATTTTCATTCTTGCTTTTGCTATTGTTTTATTACCCATACTATTAAAAAACGTAGCTACTCTTTTTAAGGTGATTTTTATAGGAATTAGTTTTTTTGCAGTTGTGTATGTAATTAATCCTGGAAATTTTGATTACATAAGAGTAAATATCGCGTATGTAGGAGTTGTAACAGAAGGCTATGATTATCAAGATGAAATTAATAAAATGAAACGTCATCGTAGAACATGGATACCAAGGTACATTACTTTTTTAGATGGATCTCGTAGACTGCTTTTTGAGAATCCTAAAGTATTATTGTTAGGTACATCCCCAGGCACGTACAATTCCAGAACAGCCTTTTATCTTAATGGAGATTTCATAGGAAATGATACGTTCAAAAAGTTATTTAATTATCGAACTGATTATCACCGTAATTATGTGATGCCGATTTTAAATAGAAATTATCTTGAAAATTCATCTTGGAATGATGGAACCAGAAACCAACCTTTTTCATCTTTGGTATCTATAATAGTAGAATATGGTCTTATCATTGGATCTTTCATTTTATTTTTATTTTTTTCAAGCATTTCAAAAGCGAGAAAAGTGATACAAAATAAGGGAAGTTCAAATTTTGTCAAGTTTATATTTTTCTATTGCATTCTATTATTTTTATTTCAGTTTTATTTTGAAGTAGTGGAAATTTTATTGCCTATGATTCTCATGGTTAAATTATTAGAGTTTGATCAGATCAATAAAAATGGAACAATCAATGCAGATCCTATTTAATAATAAACTATGGATTGCACTCCTGCTCCTTTTTGCAGTATTGCTACCCTATGGTCCAGCCATTCCAAATATTATGATGGGAGTTGTTGGATTTTACTGGTTGTTACATTTGGTTACGGGTCGTATTCAGCTTTCAAAAAAAAAGATTGTTGCTATATTAGTATTCTCTTCGTTCTATTTGCTGTGTGCAGTGAGTTATTTTTATAGTGACGATATTCCATTCTACTTAAAAAAAATTGCTTTATTAGCGCCGCTACTATTGTTCCCATTATTCATCATCAGTATGCCTTATAAAATAGAAAGTAAGGATGTGTTCTACATAGGGTTAGGGTTTAGTAGCTCGGTATTACTTTTGCTTTTTATCTCATTTATAAAGCAATTTGCTGAAAATGGTTTCGTAACCTCAGCATTTATAGGAAATAATTTATCTGCTACGTTCATTGATATCCACTATTTATCATTGTCCCTATATGTTTCCTTTGCCGCACTTATTACGTGTTATTGCTCCCTATTTAATTTTAAAACTTTTAATACAAAATATCTTAAAAGATTTACCGTCATAGCCAGTTTTTTTCTTGTAGGTTTTCTTATTCTCTTAGGTGGAAGAACATCGATCGCCATATTTATTTTGTTTCTTTTTGTATTTCTCTGCATCTATTATTTAAGGACAAAAAAGCTATTGATTCCACTAAGCATTTTTGGGATTACCCTACTAGCCATTGGAATGGTAGCTATAAGCAATAGTGCTTTTCGAGAAAAATGGAAAGAAATATATAGTTATGATAGTGTGGAAAATCCAGAAGAAAGTTATTGGGGCGGAACGGGTATCCGACTTCTTATCTGGGATTGTGCTCTCAAGGTAATAGAAAACGATCCCCTCCTTGGTGTGGGACTAGGGGACGACATGGATCAGTTAGAATTGTGCTATAAAGTGTATATGAAGGGACAATTACTTGCTACAGGAACTTATTTTCATGCACACAACATGTACCTTCAATCTGCTGTAAGAGTCGGATTCATTGGACTATTTTTATTTTTAGCAGGTCTTGGATATGGACTTTTTATGGCCTTGAAAAAAAGAGGGGTTCTCTATCTTATTTTTTTAGGAGTTTTTATACTTTCTGCCATCACCGAATCATTTTATATGATCAATGCCGGAGTCATCTTTTTCGCGTTTTTTAACGCAGTACTTTTTAAACAAACAGTTTCTTCTTGAGAGTTTTACAGGTACATAACAAATATCAGTTTGAAGGCGGCGAAGATACGGTAGTCCAAAACGAATACAATCTTTTAAAATCTCAAGGCATGACTGTGGAGCAACTTTTCTTTGAAAATAAAGCAATAAATCCATTGCAACTCATTCATAACAATGAATCTGCAGCTATGTTACGAAAAAAAGTGACCGATTTTAAACCGGATGTAATTCACGTTCATAATGTATTTTATACGGCCACTCCAAGTGTTTTATACGAAGCAAAAAATTTGGGAATCCCGGTTGTAATGACCTTACATAATTATAGATTAATATGCCCAAATGCCTTGTTTTTAAGAGAGGGCAACATATGTACAAAATGCCTGGGGAAATCATTTTCATATCCTGCTATCCAACATCGTTGCTTTAAAGATTCAGCAGTGAAATCGGCTGCATTAACAGGTTCTTTGTATACTCATCACGTAAAAAATAGCTGGGATAAGAATGTGGCTAAATTTATAGTGCTTACCCCTTTTGCCAAAAAACTTTTTATTGATTCGACCGTAAAAATCTCTTCTGAAAAAATAGTGGTAAAACCCAACAGTACAGATAGTAACGAAGGAGATGTGATTTCTTCGGAAAAAAGAAAAGGCTACCTTTTTGTTGGTAGGCTGTCTGAAGAAAAAGGCGTTACAACACTGATTGAAGGCTTCAACAAGTTGCCAGATATTAGTTTGGAGGTGATTGGCGAGGGACCCCTAGCTGAAGCGCTACAAAAGAATGCAAATTCCAATATTCGTTTTTTGGGAAAGCAACCTTTTTCCGTTGTTAAAGAAAAATTACGTCATGGTAAAGCTCTCGTATTTTCCTCTCTCATTTATGAAGGATTGCCTAATACCATCATAGAAGCCTTTGCTGCGGGTACTCCAGTGATTGCTTCAAATGTGGATAATATAAATACAATTGTTTCAGACCATCAAAACGGCCGCTTATTTACCACTGGCGCTTCGGAAGCACTAGCACAAACCGTTTCAGATTTTGATAGAAATAATAGCAATGAGTTATATGCCAATGCGTTACAAACGTTTCAAATGAACTACACTCATGATCAGAATTTTAAAGCTTTGATTCAGCTGTATAATGAAGTAACTTCGAAGCAATGAAAAAGAAGATCATCACCTCACACATTTCACAAGGATCGCTGGAAAGTCATTTGCCTGCTATTTTAAAATTAGCAAAGGACAGAACGCCATCGTATTGTTGTTTTACAAATGTGCACATGCTTATTGAGGCCTATGATGACCCAGCATTCAATACGGTTGTAAACGAGGCTACCTACGCTTTCCCAGACGGTGCTCCCGTAGCAAAAATGTTTCAAAAGTTATACAACATTGAACAAGAGCGTATTGCAGGCATGGATTTTTTACCTTTTTTTATTGAAAAGTGTGATCAACATGCACTCAATATTGCTTTTGTAGGCTCTACAGATTCGGTCTTGGAAAAAATAAAAGTAAAAATTGCTTCCGAATATAAAAACATTACCATTACCGCTCTTATTTCTCCTCCCTTCGGAAAGCCATGGGATAATGAAGCTTACATAGAAATAATCAATGCTGCTAAAACAAACGTAGTTTTTGTGGGACTGGGCTGCCCAAAACAGGAAAAGTGGATGTATGAGCATTCAGCAAAAATAAACGCGATTCTTTTTGGATTAGGAGGCGCTTTTCCAGTATATGTTGATGAAATTAAAAGAGCGCCATCCTGGATGCGAAACAATAGCCTGGAATGGTTGTATCGCTTACTAATGGAGCCCAAAAGAATGTTTAAGCGGTATTATTATACCAATACAAAGTTTCTACGACTTGCCAGTACACAAATTAAAAATAAATGATAACCGATATTAAACATACAAAATGGGCACATCATCTCTATTGGATGTTTATCATAACAATTGTCATTTTTTTATTGGGAGATATTGCACGAAAAATTGGACTTCACCTTCACAGTGATTTTATAAGGTTTACTGCAATATCAAAAGGATTTGTTATTGTACTTTATCTTGCAATTCTTTTGTTTTATAATAGGTTATATTTAAGGGAAAAGCTTGCAAAACAGGTAGCCGTTTTTATACTGGTGCTAAGTGCTGTCTTTTTGTTTGGACAGGCATTTATTATCGACCCTGAGCCCTATTTTTCGAAAATTTCTAAACAGTTGGTATATGTCTCCCGATTTTTATTTCTTCCGTTTACCTTTTTGATTTTTTTTCCTCTATTGAAACAAAAAAAGTATTTGAAAAAACTATTTCGCTTTTTTGAACTTGTTTTTTTCATCAACTGTTTTATTATCATCTTGGCAGCTATTGTAGACATTGAGGTTTTTAGAACCTACCTACGATTTAATAGGTATGGGTATATGGGGTTGTACAACTCAAACAACCAAGCAAGTTTTTACTTTATCTTTATGATTTCATATTATTATTATGAAACATTTTTCAGAAAGACAAAGCCCTATAAGTTTGTTTTTGTTCTACTTTGCTCATTCCTAATAGGAACTAAAAAATTATATTTTTTCTTTCCCTTATTGCTCTTATTTGATCTTATCTTTTTTAAGCGCTATCTCAAAAAATGGTTTTGGGCTTGTGTAGGCATTGCTTCGATACTTGGTATGGTTTTTTACCAACGAATTTCTGAATTCATCTCAGATAAATTTGAAATTCTTGTTGATGTGTATCAACGATTAGGATTTATGGCTGGCATTACCAGCGGGAGAAGCATCCATCTTACCAATACAATTAACGATATCATTCTTCCAAAATGGACTTGGGCAAACTATATTTTTGGAGGATCTCAATTCTACATTTCAAGACCAGAAATGGAGGTGTTCGATATTTATATATTTTTTGGAGTCTTAGGCGTTTTAGGGTATGTGTGGTTTTTTAAAAAATTACTACACTTTTTTAATGCAACTGTCTATCTGAAAAGTATTTTACTCATTTTTATAGTAACAGGATTGTTTGCCGCTGGTTTTATTGTGAGTGCAAATCAACCTATTGTTTTTTTATTGGTATTTTCGTGTATAGCTATCATGGAAAAAGAAAAAGTATCAACCAACAACAGTTAGAAAATGAGAATATTACTTGCTTCCATTTATCCGTATGCTTTTTTCTTATTGCTATTATTAATCCCATTTGATGGATATGTAAGAATCCTACCCAATATCCTTATTGCAATTATTGTTGTTGCATTTCCATTTGTTTTTAAGAAAACAGATTTTAAAAAACTTGTAAAATTACCTACACTTCTTTTCTTTGGCCTTATCTTTTTTCTGGGGTTAAACACACTCTTACTGGGAAGGTTTGAAGACAACAGTACAGTTCTTTTAAAGATATTAGCGTCAGGAGCACTTCTTATACTCTATTTACCCATAAAGGATTTTAAAAAAGTATATCATGCCATTATTTTTTCGGCTTTACTTGCCATGATAATTTCTGGCATCAATATTTTAATGGTAGTAAAAGAAACGGGGGCATTTGATATTTGGAATCCATTAAATCCATTAGACACCTTACTTATTGAAAGACTCTATTTAGGATTTTTGTGTGTACTAAGCATATTGGCAAGTTACCAATGCATGTCTGCTACCTACAAGGCCGAAAATAAATACTATCTGGCAAATATTGTTTTAACTATAGGCTTTACTTTTTTGATAGTATCAAGGTATGCTATTTTGGTACTTATTCTTTTAGCTATTCTGCGCTTGCTCTACGGAAAAGCAAAAATAATTAGAGTAATTGTTACCCTTGTTATAATTGGTGTGGTGAGTACTTTAGCTTTCATCTTTAATGAAAATATTAGAAAGCGCTTTTTGTATATCACTCCAGATACCACTGTAAATGAACCTTTACTAAAAAAGACTAAGGGAGCGGAGCCAAGAACTATAATATGGGAATGTGCTGCAACAATCTTAGAAAAAGAACAAGTGTTGGTAAAAGGGATTGGCTTTGAAACCACTAAAAATGAATTACTTGCTTGTTATACCACTTCAATATCAGATGATAATCGAAGAGAAAAGTTTTTAAACCGAAAGTATAATAGTCATAACCAGTTTTTAGATTTTTACCTAAGTGCTGGAGCGATAGCAGTAGTACTTTTTATCACACTCTTTTTAGTGCTTTTCGTGCTAAAAAGAAAAGATTATTTTTCAACAGCACTTCTTGTGACTATTGTTCTATTTGGATTGATTGAAAATTTTTTTCATAGGCAAATGGGAGCCTATTATTTTGGAATAATAATCATTTTATTATTGATTCAGAATTCGACATACATTGAAAAAAAGGGACATTCAGAACAATTGAAATCATAATAGCCCAAGAGTAAGAATACTATTTAAAGAAGTATATTTGCAGCCGTAAAAAGGAATAAAAAATTAGATGGAGTGGGCTGTCTTTAAAAAATAAAAAAACTATGAAAATTTCAGTAATAGGAACGGGATATGTAGGATTAGTTACAGGAACTTGTCTTGCAGAAACAGGGAATGAAGTTTTATGTGTAGATATTGATGAAAAAAAAGTAGCAAGGATGCGTCAAGGAGAAGTACCTATTTACGAGCCTCACTTAGACGTACTTTTTGACAGAAATATTGAGGCTGGTAGACTAAACTTTACAACTTCACTAGAAGAAGGTCTTACTCATGGAGACATTATTTTTTTGGCACTTCCAACTCCTGAAGATGAAGATGGCTCTGCAGATCTATCCTATGTTTTAAATGTTTCAGAAGAAATTGGAAAGAAAATAAAAGAATACAAAGTTATAGTAGATAAAAGCACAGTGCCCGTGGGTACTGCCGAAAAAGTACAGGCAGTAATCGCTAAAAATGCAAGTTGTGAATTTGATGTGGTTTCCAATCCAGAATTTTTGCGGGAGGGCTTTGCGGTTGACGATTTCTTAAAGCCAGAACGTATCGTCATTGGTTCTAGTAGTGAACGCGCTACCACTCTGATGAAAAAGTTATACAATCCTTTTGTTCGTTCAGGCAATCCAATATTGATCATGGATGAAAAGTCGGCAGAACTTACTAAATATGCTGCAAACTCTTTTTTAGCGACCAAGATTACGTTTATGAACGAGATTGCAAATTACTGTGAAAAAGTAGGTGCAGATGTTGATAAAGTACGCGTAGGAATGGGTACCGACTCCCGAATTGGAAAACGGTTTTTATTTCCTGGAATTGGATATGGAGGTTCGTGTTTCCCAAAAGATGTAAAAGCGCTACAGAAAGCTGGAAAAGATGAAAACTATGATTTTAAAATTTTAGATGCAGTCATTGAGATTAATGATACTCAGAAAACAGCTTTAATCCCTAAAATTACTACCCATTTTAAAGCAGATCTTTCGGGAAAAAAGATTGCTATCTGGGGATTGGCATTTAAACCTGAAACAGACGATATTCGTGAAGCACCTTCTATTTATATGATGAATGCTTTACTGGAAAAAGGAGCAGAACTCACCGTTTTTGATCCAGAAGCCATGCCAAACATTAAAGAGAAATTTGGTGATACATTAACCTATGCTACTTCAATGTATGAGGCAACTAAAGGAGCCGATGCACTTGTAATCTGCACAGAATGGAGCATTTTTAGAACACCTAACTATTCAAAACTAAAAGAACTTTTAGTGCATCCAGTCATATTTGATGGTAGAAATCTTTACAATACTGAAGATATGAAGTCCGAAGGGTTTACATATGTTTCTATTGGAAGAAAGGACGTAAACGTATGAAAAAAAGAATTCTTATTACTGGAGCCGCTGGGTTTTTAGGGTCACACTTATGCGATCGTTTTATCAAAGAGGGCTATCGTGTTGTAGGTATGGATAACCTCATAACGGGGGATTTAAAAAACATCCAACATTTGTTTAAACTTGAGACCTTTGAGTTTTACAATCATGATGTTACCCGTTTCGTACATGTGCCAGGTAATGTAGATTATATTCTTCATTTTGCTTCTCCGGCAAGTCCGATAGATTATTTAAAAATACCCATACAGACTTTAAAAGTAGGCTCTTTGGGAACTCACAATCTTCTAGGTCTTGCAAAAGAAAAAAATGCACGAATTCTAATTGCCTCTACTTCTGAGGTATATGGAGATCCATTAATACATCCACAAGACGAAAGCTATTATGGAAATGTCAATACGATTGGTCCGCGAGGGGTATACGATGAAGCAAAGCGTTTTCAAGAGTCTATTACAATGGCCTACCACAGATTTCATGGTTTGGAAACCAGAATTGCCCGTATTTTTAACACCTACGGACCCAGAATGCGACTTAACGACGGACGTGTGATTCCAGCATTTATTGGGCAAGCCTTACGGGGTGAAGATCTTACAGTTTTTGGTGATGGAATGCAAACTAGATCATTTTGTTATGTCGACGATCAAGTGGATGGATTATACAAATTGCTTCTAAGTGACTACGCCCTACCTGTAAACATTGGGAATCCAGATGAAATCACAATTCTTGATTTTGCAAAAGAGATCATTAAACTTACCGCATCAGATCAAAAGATTGTATTTAAAGAATTGCCTAAAGACGACCCGTTACAACGTCAGCCAGATATCACTAAAGCGAGAGATATTCTTGGTTGGGAGCCTAAAGTTGCACGAGAAGAAGGAATGCAGAAAACCTATAAGTATTTTAAAAGTTTGTCAAAAGAAGAATTGCTAAAAAGTGAACACAAGGATTTCTCAAAGCATATAAGACATTAATGATATTTAAAACAGGAAGATATTCGGGGTTTTTAAGGCCTATTTCGTATATAATAGACTTGGTCATTATCCATCTATTTGCAGCTCCGTTTTTTGATACTACCTTCGATTATCTTACCTATATAATATTTATTTCTTTGGCATGGATTATTCTTTCAGTAAAATCCAACTTTTATGAGATATATCGTTTTACTCATGGGGCTAAAATTATTTCCTTATTAGGGAGGCAAGGCATTGTTTTCTTATTAATTATTTTTGCTTTTTTTGGCTTCTATAGACAGGTCGATGCAGACCCTTACCATATTTTGCTGTACTTTTTGTTAGTGATCGGAATTATCACTGTCGTAAAGTTTGCAGTGTTTTTCTTACTTAAAAAATATAGAAAACTTTTAGGCGGTAATGTTCGAAATGTCGTGATCATTGGATTAAGCCCCAAAACCGAGCAATTAAAAAACTTCTTTCTAGAGCAATCTGAATATGGCTACAAGCTGAAAATGACTTTTGATATCAACAAACCAGGGGCACAACTTCAGGATTGTTTTGATTATGTCATGAAGAATAATGTTGACGAAATATATATTTCTGTAGGGGAGTTAAAAAACACTGAAATTACCGAAATAATTGACTTTGCAGACAACAACCTTAAGATTCTTAAGTTCTTGCCCGACAATAAAGAAATATATACTAAAAAGCTGGATTTTAGCTATTATGGTTTTCTACCTATTCTCTCGTTGCGTAAAATCCCAATGGACGAACCCATCAATAAATTCATAAAAAGAGGGTTTGATATTGTACTATCACTTTTTGTGATTATAGGTGTATTATCCTGGTTAACTCCTATTCTAGGTCTTTTTATTAAATTAGAATCAAAAGGACCGGTTTTTTTTAAACAGAGAAGAAACGGACTCGATTACAAGGAATTTTATTGTTATAAGTTTCGATCTATGAAGCCAAATCCTTTGGCTCACTTACATCAAGTTACCAAAGGGGACGAACGTATTACCCGAGTAGGTAAAATAATACGAAAAACAAGTATGGACGAACTACCTCAGTTTATCAATGTGTTAAAAGGAGACATGTCTGTTGTAGGTCCAAGACCTCATATGGTAAGTCACACCCATATGTATGCAGAGCGTATCGATAAATTTATGGTACGTCATTTTATCAAGCCCGGCATTACAGGACTCGCTCAGGTTAGTGGATATAGAGGGGAAGTAGAAAGTGATGAAGACATTATTAACAGGGTTAAGTATGATATTTTTTATCTTGAAAACTGGTCATTGTTTATGGACTTAAAAATTGTTTTTAAAACAATATATAATGCACTCAAAGGAGAAGAAAAAGCCTATTAAATGGCAGAAATTTTCCTTATAAAAAGATCAAATTGCTTGTCAAAATCAAAAGCTTCTATTGCTTTTTGCTGAACACTCTCTTTAGGATATTCGGTAAGCTTTATTTCTGAAAAGGCATCAATGAATTTCTGAAGCTCTTTTTCATTTTTTACAGGAATAGTCCATCCCAACTGATGCATTTTTACCAGATCACCTCCTTCACCTCCTGCATAATACAATACCGGCACCCCCAACCTTGTATATTCAAATATTTTTGAAGGAACCGAACCATAAATTCTGTTCACTAACGGAATAAAAGCAACATCATACGTCGATAAAACTTGGTGTAATTCTTCTCTTGACACTTCTCCATGATATTTAATCTGCAGATTCTCTATGGACTTAATTGCTGAAGCTTCAGGTCCAGCACCGTATATGTGTAACTCGACGGTTGATGGAAATTTTATCTGATTGCAAATTTTAAAAACACCCTGCGCAACTCCCAATAACCCTGCATATACAATTCTTATAGGAGCAGTTGACACTTTTTCCTTTGGAAAAATTGGTTCAAAATTAGGAAGGTTTCGGTACAAAAAAGTGTCTTTTTTGCTAACCAGCTTTTTTATATGCTCCAGTATTTCTTCAGATTGCCCAATAATTAAATCCGCTTTTTTATAACAGAAGCGCTCCATTTTTTCTAGAAGAGAGTAGTAAAATCCCTTTTTAAGCAGACCCATCTCCAACCCTGCCAACGGCCATAAATCAGACACATTGAGAATGATCCTCTTTCGAAAAAGCCATCCATAAAATACAGCGGTAAACCCTACAAATACAGGAGAATATTGTACTACTATTTTCTTCGGAAGCGTTTTCAGAATAAAAAATAATGACAAACTCAACGAGAATGAAAGCATTGAGAGCAAGCGAAAAAACTTATTAGGAGAATTACTGGGCCACAACCATAACCTGTGAATCGTTATTTCATTCGCTATACGTTTTTTATAAAAACTTCCTTTAAAATCTGAAAAGATAACGCCTTGAGGATAGTTGGGTAAAGGACATACAACCTGAACATCGTATCCTTTTTTGGAAAGTCCTTCAGCCAGTGACCACAACCTGTTAGAAGCAGCACCTTTTTCTGGAGGAAAATAGTTAGTAACTAAAAGAATTCGCTTAGTTTCCATACAGTTTTAAAAGAGTAGCAATAATACGCGTTGCCGCTTTTCCATCCCACTTCGGAATTTCCTGCGATTGCTGCCAATTTCCTTGGTCTAATGTATCGAAGGCAACATCAATCTTTAAAGGGTCATTTCCAACTAATTTATTTGTGCCCAACCTCAATGTTTCTGGGCGTTCGGTACTATTTCTGAACGTGAGACAAGGAACATTTAAAACGGAGGCTTCTTCGGTAATACCTCCACTATCAGTTAAAATGGCTTTAGCGTTCTTGACAAGGTAAATAAAGGATAAATATCCCTGCGGAGCTACATAATGAAGGTTCTCAAACGAAAGCTGGGCGTCCTTTAAAATTTTTTGTGTTCTTGGGTGTACCGGAAAAATAATTGGAGCTCCCTTTGCTTTTGCTACGATCTTTTTCAGTAATATTGAAAAATCTTCAAGTGCATCTACATTAGAAGGCCTATGAAGTGTAAGAACAAAATAGCTTTTTTCTGAAAGCGCCAGTTTCTCCCAGAATTCAGGTTTTCTTAATCTCTTGATATTATGTAGCAACGTATCGATCATTACATTCCCAACAAAGAAAATATGCTCCTCTAAATGACCTGCACTTTGAAGGTAAGTGGTAGCTTTTTGAGAAGTCGTAAAAAAATAATCAGTAATACTGTCGGTGACCATACGATTGATTTCTTCAGGCATTTTTAAGTCACCAGACCGAATCCCTGCTTCTACATGGGCTACTTTGATATGTGCTTTTTTTGCTACAATGGTACAGGCCATTGTCGAAGTAACATCTCCCACAACTAATACCAGGTCACAAGGATGTTCTTGCAATTCTCTTTCAAAACCTACCATGATAGCACCCGTCTGAGTGGCTTGAGAGCCACTTTTCACTTCCAGGTTTGTATGTGGAGCTGGAATATTAAGTTCATCAAAAAAAGTATCACTTAGATTTTTATCGTAATGCTGCCCCGTATGTACCAACCGATACGAAATAGCCGTACCCTGGTCTTGCTGCTTCTTTATCTCATGAATAATGGGAGCAATTTTCATAAAATTGGGTCGTGCTCCTGCAACAAGGGTAATTTTCATACCTATTGGGATTTGTTTGTATCAAAAATAACAAATATGAGAGTTTCCGAAGGGATTATTTAAGTAAACTCACAAACTGTTTCAATTTTCCGTTGGTGCTTCGGTCAAGAGAATCTACTTTTTTATGTTTTAATTTTACCGATGTCTTTAAGTATAGCTGCAATGCCACTTCTAACGATTTTATTTCCGAAGCTATTAATTCACGTTCAGACACATAGGAAATAGTAAATGTTTCGACATCATTCTGAGTGATGACAAACTCTTTAACAAGAGAGTCGCTTCCTAAGGCTGTTTTTGTCACATAATAGAACGTGTGCCCAGGGACCGTTTTGCCATTGGCAAGGTGTGCCATATCGTTAGCTCTTCCTTCCAGCCCTTTGAGTATAGGTTTTTTAGACGTGCTCGATGGGTCTATCGTTCCTAAGTCTCCAATGTCATATCGAATAAAAGGATGCGCTTTATTATAAAAAGAAGTGACCACAATGTGACCCGTTTGTCCATGTGGAACTACGTTTCCATTGGAGTCTACGATCTCTACAAAAACAGTTTGGTTATTTAGCTGAAGATTCCCCTCCTTGTTTGTAAACGCAATAAGATCGAGTTCGCTGGCACCATATTCATTAATGACAGGAACGCCTAACTGTTGCTCCATCAATTTTTTATCATCTTCAAAAAGCATTTCGCTGGTGACAACACATGTTCTAAGCGTAGGACACACAGACGTAAGTATAATCCCTTTTTGCTGAAGAAACTTCGAAAACAACACAATGGAACTTGTATGCCCATTGATATAGTCAAACTTTTTTCTTCGGAAAGTATTGAGAAATGCTTCTAGTTTTGTATCTGATAAATCAAAAATGGAAAACCGATGTCTATTGGCTAGCGTATCTTTAATTCGCTCTTTATAATAGCCTTTTGTATCTAACGGAATTCCATAGAAACGTGCCTGGTAGGAAGTATTAAAGTCAATTCCATACCAGCCAAACCGATCCATAATATGCGCCCAGGTCATGGCGTGACAAAAATGATCTTTTGCATAGACTAAAGGTGTTCCGCTAGAACCAGAGGTACGCCCTTGATAGGTATTTTTTTTTGAAAATCCGTTGGATACCCTTTCCTCTAATGGAATTTGAATATGCTCTTTTTTCAAAATAGGAATGTCTTCCCACGAAGAGATGTTTACAGTTGCAGCAAATTTTTTATAAAAAGTATTTTCACGAAGGTGGTAGCCAACGATTTCAGATTTTAGTTGCTCTGTGAAAATGGAGAAATCACTTTCAGAAATAGCATTCGTCTCGGCAATACGTTTTCGTGCTTCTTTAATAGGAAAGCCTTTAAATTGTAATGTGAGATCAAATAAATTCAATTAAAATCATTTTGGTTGTGTTCAAAGTTACTAACTATTTGTCCATTTAAGAATACATCTTGTAGGATTCGTAAAAACGGGTTAATTTGAGTTATTTTTGTGGCAACTTTAAAACTACCGTAATGAATATTTTAATATTAGGATCTGGAGGACGTGAACATGCGTTTACCTATATGTTGGCAAAAAGTGAAAAAAGAGGTAAACTCTTTGTGGCTCCTGGAAATGCAGGAACTGCTCAAATTGCAACGAATGTAGCCATTCCAGTAACCGATTTTAAAGCGATTCAGCATTTTGTAATAGATAACGATATTAACATGGTGGTGGTTGGTCCCGAAGATCCTTTGGTGCAAGGCATAGCAGATTTCTTTGCTGAAGAAGAATCCTTACAAAATATAATGCTTATAGGGCCTTCAAAACGCGGCGCTTTGTTAGAAGGCAGTAAAGAGAGAGCCAAAGAATTTATGTTGCAGCACAACATCCCCACGGCAGCGTATGCTAGTTTTACTAAAGAGTCTTTAGAAGCCGGAAAAACATTCTTAGAAACGCTAAAGCCGCCCTATGTTTTAAAGGCAGATGGTCTTGCAGCTGGAAAGGGTGTCTTAATACTTCCAGACCTTTCCGAAGCTAAAAAAGAATTGGAAAAGATGCTTAGTGGAAAATTTGGAGAAGCTAGTAAAACGGTGGTCATTGAAGAGTTTCTCGACGGAATTGAACTAAGTGTTTTTGTACTAACAGACGGGAAAAACTACAAAATTCTCCCTACCGCAAAGGATTACAAACGAATATGCGAAGGAGATACTGGGCTAAACACAGGCGGGATGGGAGCAGTCTCACCTGTTCCTTTTGCAGATGCAGCACTTATGCAAAAAATTGAGGAGCGTATTGTAAAACCAACAGTGAACGGACTTAAAGAAGAGAAAATCAACTACAAAGGCTTTGTATTTATAGGTTTAATCAAAGTTGGAGACGAACCCTTTGTGATTGAATACAATGTACGTATGGGAGATCCAGAAACGGAAGTTGTATTGCCACGAATAAAAACAGACCTTATTAATCTCTTCGAAGCCACCTGGAAGCAGGAACTGGATTTACTGAAAATTGAAATAGACGAAAAAGAAGCAGCCACTGTAATGTTAGTAAGTGGAGGGTATCCCGAAGCCTATGAAAAAGGGAAAGAGATTCGTGGTACAGAAGCTATTCAAGATAGCATTATCTTTCATGCCGGTACTACATTAAAAGATCAAAAATTAGTTACAAATGGTGGAAGAGTGATGGCAATTACTTCGCTAGATTCAGATTACAAAATGGCACTAAAAAAATCCTACCAAAATATAGAAAAACTATCTTTTGACAGGATGACGTATCGTAGTGATATTGGTTTTGACCTTTAGTTATTGTTGTCTTACGGCATCTTCAGCTAAATAACCATGAGAGGTTGAACTTCTGTCTTCTTCGTTATTGTCGTTAAAAGACTTTAGTTCTCGCATCCAGTAAACAAATGCTACAAACCCAATGAGCATAAAAATCCAAGACATAATGTTAGCGCCAAACCAGCTCTCTAGTTCCATTTCGCGAAGTGCATCGAACGGAATAAATAAAACATCTTCAGTAAATGACTGTATTCCTTCAAAAATTGCTTTCCAAGACATATCTTTATATTTATAATGCAAAAGTATAAATAACCTCCTATGCTTACAAGCTTTTTCGGGAAATCTACACCTATTAATTTTCTAATTCTCGCTATCTATCTTTTTGCAGGGTATTTTTTTGCAACCTTTAAAGGTACTGGAGAGCTCCTTACTATTGAAAAAATTGCCATTCACTTGGTATTTGTTGGCTTGGTGATTTTCTCTCTGTTCTTACTAGATTTTATGGTCAAAAAAAATGACTTGTCTCGCCCCAACAGCTATGATATTTTATTCTTTGTCTGCTTTATAATGCTAATTCCTGTTGTTCTTACTAATGAAACTCTAATTTTTACGAATGTTCTTTTATTAATGGCACTTCGCAGAATCTTAAGTCTGTATTCAGAAAAAAACACAGAAAAGAAAATTCTTGATGCATCTTTATATATTTCACTCGCCAGCCTGTTTTACTTCTATAGTTTGTTCTTTTTCATCGTGTTATTTTTAGCGGTTGTGAGAAAAAAGCACACTACCTATAAACACGTATTCATTCCGTTTGCTGGATTTTTAACAGTATTTGTTCTTGCTGTAACCTATCATTTTATAATAAACGATTCGTTTAGTTGGTTTTATAGTTGGAAACCAGAAATTAGTCTAGATTTTTCCAGTTATAATAAGATTACTTTGGTAATTGGATTGTCTATTATAGCCACTTTTTTACTCTGGACAACTTTTTTTAGACTCATAAAACTTTCATCCATCGCAAGAAAAGAACGTCCTAACTATCTTTTAATCATCGTCGTACTTATAGTTACTTTGGCAATGGCCTTGTTTAGCGAAGAAAAAACAGCGGCAGAATTCCTTTTTATCATGGCGCCCTTGGCAATCATTACAGCAAACTATATCGAAAAAATAAATGAATTCTGGTTTCGGGAGCTTCTGCTTTGGGCCATTATTATAACTCCAGTGATGTTATTATTTGTTTAAATACCTTCGGAAAATGCTTCGGTAGTATTGAGCTATTATGATAGCCCAAAATTCAATATCTTTGCCCAACTCAAATAAACTGAATATTTTCAGTAGTAAACACCAAAAAAATCGTGTATGTTTTCAGAAATCGCTAATAAAATCTTTCTTGAAGTTATTGTAAAATACCATAAAATTAATACTGTCGATCAACCCTTTGAAAATCCATACGACAAGGATGAAGATTTGCTGAAGCATCTTTTATACCGAAAATGTTGGATAGATACGGTACAATGGCATTATGAAGACATTATACGTGATCCTCATATTGATCCCGTGGCAGCATTAAAGTTAAAGCGCCAGATCGATGCCTCTAATCAGGATCGAACAGATATGGTAGAATATATTGACAGTTATTTTTTAAAAAGATACGAAGATGTGACTCCAAACGCAGATGCTACTATTAATACCGAAAGCCCAGCGTGGGGTGTTGACAGGCTATCCATTCTCGCCCTTAAAATTTATCATATGAATGAAGAGGCAACTCGTGAGAACGCAACTGCCGAACATCGAAATGCCTGCCAGAATAAATTAAACATTCTTTTAGAGCAACGCGTGGATTTGAGCACGGCAATCGATCAATTATTAAATGATATTAAAACGGGTAAAAAATACATGAAAGTGTATAAGCAAATGAAGATGTACAATGATGATGAACTCAATCCTGTTTTGAGAAAGAAATAAATAGCTGCACAGATTGGTTGTAAAACAGCTATGCAAAAACCTAAGCACATATTAATTATCAGGCTTTCTGCTCTTGGAGATGTAGCAATGACGGTTCCTGTGCTTAGAGTATTGAAACATACCTATCCGGAATTAAAACTTACGGTAGTTTCCCGCCCTTTTTTTAAACCTTTATTTGATGACATTCCAGATATTCAGTTTATAGAAGCTAACGTAACTGAAGAACACAAAAATCTGGGGTTGTTTAAATTAGCTGAAACAGCTAAAAAACAAGGAATAGATGCCGTTGCAGATTTACACAATGTGATTCGCTCTAAAGCCATTCGTAATTACTTGCTTTTCAAAAATTCGGTACTAACGTCTAAAATTGATAAAGGTAGAACAGAGAAAAAACGGTTAACAGTATCTTCAAAATCAAAAAAAATAGTTGCTTTAAAATCAACTCATCAACGGTATGCAGATGTTTTTGATAAATTGGGATACCCCATAGATTTAAAAGATCATGTTATTCCAAAGCAGCAAGAATTGACTCCAGAATTGCACGAGCTAATAGGAAAGCATACCAAAAAACTTATCGGCATAGCTCCATTTGCTGCTCATAAAGGAAAAATGTATCCGCTGGAATTCATGGCTGAAGTAATTTCTAAACTGAATGAAACGGAGAATTATAAAGTGTTCCTTTTTGGAGGAGGTGCTTCTGAAATTTCAGCACTTACCACGATCGCAAAAGCAAACCCGGGAGTTGTGAATATAGCAGGCCAATTAAAATTTAAAGAAGAACTAAGACTTATTTCCAATTTGGATGGAATGATTAGTATGGACAGTGGTAATGGACACCTGGCCGCCATGTATGGAATTCCGGTTTTGACACTTTGGGGAGTAACACACCCTTACCTTGGCTTTAAACCCTTTAATCAGCCTAATAAAAATCAGCTAATCTCCAACAGAGATAAATACCCTCTCATTCCCACTTCAGTATATGGAAATAAATATCCTGAAGCTTACGAAAATGCTATGAAAAGTATCCCGGTAGCGCTTGTTGTAGATAAGGCGATAGAATTGTTTTAATTTTCAAAAGTGTTACACATCATCATAATCGACCACTAATTTTGAGGTCGTAGGATGTGCCTGACAGGTTAAAATAAGTCCTTCTGCAATTTCACCATCGGTTAAAATCTGATTTTTCCGCATTTCGGCTTTCCCTTCTACAATCTTAGCAATACAAGTGCTGCAAATACCTCCCTGGCAAGAATACGGAGCATCAATACCGTGATCCAAGGCAGCTTCCAGAATTGAAGTAGTTTGTTCCATGATAAAAGTTTCAGTGTCATCATCTACTGTAATGGTAATTTCAGTTTTTCCGTCGTGATTTTCAACCAAGAGCCCTTCTTCGGCAGTCGTAAATAATTCAAAGTGAATTTGCTTTTCATTGACTCCGTTTTCTTTTAATACCGAAGAAACCATATCGATCATAGGCTCTGGACCGCACAGATAAAATTCATCAAATGCAGTTTCCGAATATTTATTCTTCAGAAAAAAATTGACCGTAGATTTTTCAACTCTCCCAAAAAGTGAGTTTTCCTCTTTTCTTCTACTGAAAATGAATTCTACTAAAAATCTTTCAGGATACGATTTCTTTAATACCATCAATTCGTCATAAAACATTGTTTCGGCTATCGACTGGTTTCCGTAAATCAATAAAAATTTTGAGTGGCTATTTGTTTCCAAAGCTGTTTTTACAATAGAAAGTACGGGTGTTATACCACTACCAGCAGCAAATGCTACATAATTTTTTTCTGAAGCTTCAGTCAATACAAAATGACCTTGAGGGGCCATAACATCGAGTGTGTCACCTGCTTTTAATTGCGTATTGGCGAAAATTGAAAAATTCCCATGCTCCACCTTTTTTACGGCTACTATTAAAAGTCCGCTATTGGGACTGCTACAAATAGAATAGGCGCGACGTACTTCTTTGTTGTCAATCATGTGTTTTATAGTAACATATTGACCTGCTTTAAATTCAAAGCTACTTTTGAGATTGTCGGGGATGGTAAAAGCAATTGAAACGGCATTGGCAGTTTCTTTTTTTATTTCTGAAATTGTCAACGAATGAAAGTCGCTCATGGAGGGTACATTTTTTGTTTCAAAAATACAATCTAAAACATAAAGATGAATAGTATTTGCTGCTAATCTCAGGCAATTTTTAGTGCTTATTTTAATGAATTTTCAAAAAGAAACGTATTTTTACCGTTCTGTAGTGGTTTTACATACTAAAACCAAAGCTTTTAAGTTACTGTACTATATAAACTAAAGACATTTTGAAAGGCATATATAAAATTACTATCCTACTTCTTGCAGTTGTTGTTTTGGCAGCTTGTTCCCGAAAGAAAAACAGTTTTGTAAATCGTAGTTTTCATTCGGTAACTGCAGAGTACAATGCACTCTACAATGGACAAAACGCTTTTGTTGACGCAAAGGCTCAACTAGCTCAGGGATATCGGGATAATTTCTGGGAAATTTTACCCGTAGAACGCATTAATCTTGATGAGAGTCAGGTAAAGCTTCCTCCTATAAAAGGCGCAAGTGGAGATAATGAAAACTCAACCGGGTTTACAAGAGCTGAAGAAAAAGCAGCAAAGGCAATTCAGAAACATTCGATGTATATCGATGGGAAGGAGTACAACCCGCAAATCGATGAGGCCTATATCCTCTTAGGAAAATCACGCTATTTTGAACAACGATTTGTACCTGCTTTGGATGCATTTAACTTCATTTTAAACAGATACCCAACCAGCAATAATATTAATAATGCAAAGGTTTGGAAGGCAAAGACGAACATACGGTTAAACAATGAGGATCTTGCTCTTGAAAATCTTCAAACGATTTTAGATCAAGAAGACGAAGATATAAAAGATGAAGACTTAGCAGATATCACTGCAATCATGGCGCAGGCTTATATTAGATTAGACTCGCTGGAGCAGGCACTTCCTTTTATTAAAATTGCTTCAGAAACGGTTAAAGATAATGAACTTAAAGGCCGGTATTCTTACATAAAAGGCCAATTATACGACCGTTTAGGAAAAAAAGATAGTGCGAATTTAGCCTACGATGAGGTAATCGCATTGAACAGAAAATCGCCAAGAGTATACATGATCAATGCTTACATCGCTAAAGCTAAGAATTTTGACTACGACAAGCAGGATCGTATCGCTTTTTTAGAATTATTACAAGAGCTGGAAGAAGACAGAGAAAATCGTCCGTTCTTAGATAAAATTTACAATCAGATTGGCGAATACTACAGAAACAGTGATAGTATTGCTACAGCGACAGATTATTATAATAAATCGATTAAAGCCTATAATAATGATGGCTACTTACAATCTGTAAACTATACAACACTTGCCGAAATCAATTTTGATCGCGCACTCTACAAAGAAGCAGGCGCTTATTACGATAGTACACTGGCTTTTCTAGAAGAAAAGTCGAGAGACTGGCGTCGTGTAACCAAGAAAAGAGAAAACCTAGATGATGTTATAAAGTATGAGGATATTGCTATTAGAAATGATAGTATTCTTCAACTCGCTGGAATGAGCGATTCAGAAAGATTGACGTATTTTAACACCTACATTACAAAGTTAAAAGAGGAAGCAACTAAAGACTCTTTGGCATTAGTTTCTAATGAAAGAGGCATTGCTAATAAAGAGTTTTTTGACAATACCCAAAAAGGTGGAAACACTCAAAAGGGAGGGCCTTTCTATTTCTATAATCCTACAACAGTTGCCTACGGTAAACAAGAGTTTAAAAAACAATGGGGAGACAGAAGGCTCGAAGATAACTGGAGACGATCTGCAAAGCGTGATTCGGGAATAGAAGAAGAAGATTTGGCTGTTGAAGAAGATGAGATTTCTTCCAGTGAACGTTTTGATCCACAGGCTTACATTTCCAGAATACCTTCAGATCAAATCGTATTGGATAGTCTGGCAAAAGATAGGAACTTTGCATACTATCAGTTAGGCCTTATCTACAAAGAAAAGTTTAATGAGTATGACCTGGCTATTAACAGGTTGGAAAAACTACTTACGTTTGATCCGCAAGAGCGATTGATATTGCCTTCAAAATACAACCTTTTCAAATTGTATGAACTTACTGAAAATGCTTCTCTAGCAACTCAGTATAGAAATGATATCATATCAAACCATGCAGGCTCACGCTACGCAGAGATTTTATTAAATCCGGATAAAATGCTAGCAACCGACGAGTCGAGCCCAGAGTTTAAATACAAAGAATTATATAAAAAGTTTGAAAGCTCTAAGTATGGCGAAGTGATCGCTACAAGCGATGATTATATTGTTGCTTATACAGGTGACCCTATCGTCCCAAAATTTGAAATGCTGAAAGCGACGGCAATTGCAAGAGAACAAGGCTTTGAAGCATACAAGGCTGCACTTAATAATATTGCGCTGGATTATCCAAATAAAGAAGAAGGAAAACAGGCACAGAACATACTGGACAAAGTACTTCCACAGATAGCAAACACAAACTTTATAGCTGATGAAGAGAGTGACAACTGGAAAGTTATTTATGAGTTTACTACTTCGGAAAGGCAAGCTGCTATAGATTTAAAAGCAACCTTAGACAAGGCCCTAAGTGACATGAATTATTCAAATCTTTCAACTTCAATGGATTATTACAATCCAACAACACTGTTTGTAATGATTCATGGATTGAATTCTAAAATGGGAAGTAGTGGATTTTCAGAAATACTGAAGGATAAGAAAAAGACTTATAAAATGACAAAACCGTATACCGAAATCTCTTCAGAAAATTATAAAATTATTCAAATTCATAAAAACTTCGAAGCATACAAGAACAGAGATACCAACTAACAACCTTTTTAATCCCCAAAAACCAATCATCATGTTTTCAGACAAAAAAGAAAAGCAAACCGAGCCTTCCAGAGGTCAAAACAGAATTAATGAAGGAACCACTATCAAAGGGGACATTAATTCAAATGGGTTTTTTAGAATAGATGGGGCTATAGAAGGAAATGTTGTGACACCTAACAAGGTTGTTCTGGGTAAAACAGGAAGTATCAATGGAACGCTTACCTGCGAAAATGCCGATATTGAAGGCTCTTTTGAAGGGAAATTAAATGTTTCAGATACACTTACCTTACGCTCTTCGGCAAACATTAACGGGGATGTTATTGTAGGGAAGTTAGCTGTTGAGCCAGGCGCTTCATTTAATGCAACCTGCGCCATGAAGGGAAATGAGAAAAAAGAATCTACCTCCACTTCAGATAAGCCACATCCATTTGATCGTTCGCAACGTGTAAAGAAATCTTCAGAAGCACTCAATTAAAATGACAAAGAAACCCAGCAATCCTATAAAACGTTGGGCAATCCTGTCTGCTATAGCCCTTGAAATGGGAGCTATTATTTATTTATTTGTGCAGTTGGGAAAGTGGCTGGACGCTTCTTATAATGACGGCGGAAAATTATATCTTATCCTTTGTACACTTGCTGGTGTTGGAATTTCACTATTTCTTGTAGTGAAACAAACAAACCGATTAAACTCTTAGTCCTGAAAGAACCTCATGAAGAAAGGAATTGTGTTTTCTCTCTACCTAGCACTTATTTTATCTGTAGTTTTCGGAATGCATCTGGGCGTGAATTTTTTTGCTGAAATCGATCTTTTTTCAAACAAAATTTTACTTTCTTATAGTGTTAATTTTGTTTTAGCCATCTTGTTACTTATTGTTTTACAATATAGTGTCAACAAAAAATCTACAAACACGGGCTTTCTCTTTATGGCAGGAAGTGCTGTAAAATTCGTTGTTTTCTTCCTGGTCTTTTATCCTTCCTTTACTGTAGATGACACAATGCAACTAGCTGAATTTGCTGCATTTTTTGTTCCCTATGCCGTCTGCTTAATTTTAGAAGTTGCCTATCTTTCTAAACAGCTTAATAATCAGAGCTATTCTTCAAAAAACCCTTCAGACTAAAGAAGCATTTGTATCCATTAAAAAAACAACGTAAATAGTTTTTTCTTTATAAGAAAGTACAGTATTTTTGCACCGATTTTAAGGACACCATTAATTTGTCTCAAAATGCAAAGAAACACATTGGTTAGATTACTTTCAATTATATTGTTAGCGTCATCATTTACGATGACAGCGAAGGAACCTTCAAAAGATTCGACTCAGGGAGGCGAAACAAAAGCAGACAGAAAGCAGGAGGTGAAAGACTATGTTGCGCATCACTTATTGGATTCGCATGACTTCGGACTATTTTCTTACACAGACGATGCTACTGGAGAAGTGCATCATGTAGGGTTTCCTTTACCTGTAATTTTGTGGGATGATGGTTTAAAAGTTTTTTCCTCGTCAAAATTTCATCATGGTGAAACTGTCGCAGAAGTGGACGGGAATTATTACAAAATTGACCATGCAAAAATATACAAAACAGACGCTTCAGGGACTTTAACGTATGATGAAGAAGGTCATGCCACCAATCCAAAACCATTAGACCTTTCTATCACAAAAGGAGTATTTATGATGTTGGTTACCTCGATTCTAATGATTTTATTATTTAGAGGATTGGCAAGAAGCTATGCTAAAAATGGTGGGATTGCAAAAGGAGCAGGTCGTTTCTTTGAGCCTATTATCACCTATATTCGAGATGATATTGCTATCGCAAACATTGGCCCAGTTAAGTACAAGAAGTATATGCCGTTTTTATTAACTGTATTTTTCTTTATCTGGTTCTTAAACATGTTCGGGTTAACACCGCTGGGAGTTAATGTGACTGGAAACATTGCAATTACTACAGCACTCGCAATTATCGTTTTTGTAATCACAACCTTTACTGGAACAAAAGATTACTGGTTACATATTGTAGATCCATTAGGAGACGGAATGCCATGGTATGGAAAAATACCTATTTATATCATTTTGGTTCCTATTGAAATATTAGGGATATTCATTAAGCCTTTTGCACTTTTAATACGTTTGTACGCTAACATGACTGCGGGACACGTTGTACTTGGAAGTTTAATAGGACTTATTTATATCTTCCAGAACTGGATTGGAGGAACACTTTCATTCGGTTTAGCGTTTGCGATCTCATTAATTGAGATACTTGTGGCGCTATTACAAGCATACATCTTTACGATGTTAGCAGCCTTATATTTTGGTTTTGCAAGTGAAACTCACGAGCATCACGACGAACATGAAGGAGAGATTGCACATTTATAACCTTGGTTAAAATGAAATGATTTTTAGAAATTTTTTCTGAAAGTCTTTAAGTAGAACGTTTAATTTTTAAATATATATTTTATGACAATTCCAATGATGTTACAAGCAGCAGGTACAGAAATACCTACTATTATCGGTGCAGGATTAGCAGTAATCGGTGCAGGTATTGGTATCGGTATGATTGGTGGGAAAGCTATGGAAGCTATCGCACGTCAGCCTGAAGCTTACGGAAAAATTCAAACAGCGATGCTAATTGCAGCGGCGCTTATTGAAGGTATTGGTTTCGCAGCGATTTTCGCAGGGTAATCAAAAAGGATAACACATCGCTGTAACGGTTGGTTACAGGGATGTGTTTCTATTTAAATTAAACAAAGTATAACCTAAAAAAATACCGCCGAAGTTTATCCTGAGCGATAGTAAAAGGGGGGTTGAATTATGGAAAAATTAATAGGTGAATTTTCAGTAGGATTGTTTTTCTGGCAAGCAGTATTATTTATTTTACTGTTGTTGTTATTACGCAAATTTGCGTGGAAACCTATTCTCAATGCAGTAAATAGCCGCGAGCAAGGGATTAAAGATGCCTTAGCAGCTGCCGAAAAAGCTAAACTTGAAATGGCAAACCTTCAGGCAGATAACGAAAAGTTATTGCAGGAAGCACGTGCAGAACGTGAGTCAATGATGAAAGAAGCTCGTGAGATCAAAGCTAAAATGATTTCAGATGCAAAAGAAGAAGCACAGTCTGAAGCCAACAAAACAATTGCAAAAGCACAAGCAGCTATTGAGGCTGAAAAGAAAGCAGCTCTTTCAGAATTAAGAAGTACAGTGGCAGAACTTTCAGTAGAAATTGCAGAAAAGGTGGTTAAGAATGAATTATCTAGCAAAGAGAAGCAACTGGAATTGGTTGAAACTATGTTGAAAGACGCCAATTTAAACTAAGCAATTACGATGAGTAGCAGAGCAGCAATACGATATGCAAAGGCAGTTTTAAACCAAGCCAACGAGACAAATACAAGTCAGGTTGTTTTTGGAGACATGAAATCTGTTGAAGCCACTATCGAAGGAAGCAAAGAATTGAGATCTGTGCTTAAAAACCCTATTATCAAAAGCTCAGACAAGACGGAAGCATTATTGAAAATCTTTTCTGATCAAAGCGATATCACAAAAGCGCTGGTAAACACCTTAGCCGCAAATAAGCGATTAAATTTATTAGGCGGTGTAGCACAAAGTTTTGTGACGCTATATAACGAAAAACAAGGAATTAAGTCGGCTCAGGTTACTACAGCAGTGCCATTGTCTTCAGAATTAGAGACAAAGGTGTTGGCTAAAGTAAAAGAGTTGACAGGTAGTGACCAGGTAACTATCACAAATATTGTGGATGAAAGTATCATTGGAGGATTTATACTTCGTATAGGAGACCTTCAATATAATGCTAGCATTGCAAACAAACTTGGAAATATTAAACGAGAATTTAGTAAATCATTATAAAAATGGCAGAAGTTAAACCAGCTGAAGTTTCAGCAATCTTAAAACAACAACTTACAGGATTTGAAGCAACTGCTTCTCTTGATGAGGTAGGAACTGTATTAACTGTAGGTGATGGTATTGCACGTGTTTACGGACTTGCAAATGCACAATACGGAGAATTAGTAGCGTTCGAAAACGGTATGGAAGGTATCGTATTGAACCTTGAAGAAGATAACGTTGGAGTTGTATTACTTGGACCTTCAAAAGAAATTGGAGAAGGAGCTACTGTAAAACGTACACAACGTATCGCTTCGATCAATGTGGGTGAAGGAATTGTAGGTCGTGTTGTAAATACACTGGGACTTCCAATCGATGGTAAGGGTGCTATTGAAGGTAAAACATACGAAATGCCATTAGAGCGTAAAGCTCCTGGTGTAATTTATCGTCAGCCGGTAAACGAGCCACTACAAACAGGTATCAAGTCTATTGATGCGATGATTCCAGTAGGTAGAGGACAACGTGAATTGGTGATTGGTGACCGTCAGACAGGTAAGTCTACAGTGTGTATTGATACGATCCTAAACCAGAAAGAATTTTACGATGCTGGAGAACCAGTATATTGTATTTACGTTGCTATTGGTCAAAAAGCTTCTACTGTTGCAAACATTGCAAAAGTATTAGAAGAAGCAGGAGCTTTAGCCTATACAACTATTGTAGCTGCCAATGCATCAGATCCTGCACCAATGCAGGTGTATGCTCCTTTTGCAGGTGCTGCTATTGGCGAGTATTTTAGAGATACAGGTCGTCCTGCATTAATTGTATTTGATGATTTATCGAAACAAGCGGTAGCTTACCGTGAAGTATCACTTTTATTACGTCGTCCACCAGGACGTGAAGCGTATCCTGGAGATGTATTCTACCTTCACTCTAGATTGCTGGAGCGTGCTGCAAAAGTAATTGCAGATGACGATATTGCAAAAGAAATGAATGACTTGCCAGAATCTTTAAAAGGGATGGTAAAAGGAGGAGGTTCGCTTACAGCCCTTCCTATTATTGAAACACAAGCAGGTGACGTTTCTGCCTATATTCCAACTAACGTAATTTCGATTACAGATGGGCAGATTTTCCTAGATGGAGATTTATTTAACTCTGGTGTACGTCCAGCCATTAACGTAGGTATTTCGGTATCACGTGTTGGAGGGAATGCACAAATTAAGTCCATGAAGAAAGTAGCAGGTACTCTTAAATTAGATCAGGCTGCCTTCCGTGAATTAGAAGCATTTGCAAAATTCGGTTCAGATCTAGATTCGGCTACATTAAATGTAATTGAAAAAGGTAAGCGTAACGTAGAGATTCTAAAACAAGCAGAGAATACACCTTTTACAGTAGAAGATCAGATTGCTATTATTTATGCAGGTTCTAAAAACTTGTTACGTAATGTTCCAATTGATAAGGTAAAAGAATTTGAAACAGACTATCTTGAGTTGTTAAATGCTAAGCACAGAGACACACTGGATACGTTAAAAGCTGGGAAGTTAACAGACGAGGTAATCGACGTATTGACTACTGTTGCTGCAGATCTTTCAGCAAAATATAAAAAGTAAACTGATTAAAATTTCCACTGGTTTCATAGAAATCAGTGGAATATTTAGCCGAAGTGTTATACATAATACTAAATAAGAATGGCGAATCTTAAGGAAATAAGAAACAGAATAACATCGGTTGGATCAACGATGCAGATAACCAGTGCCATGAAAATGGTATCGGCTGCAAAACTGAAAAAAGCCCAGGATGCCATTACTGCAATGCGTCCGTATTCTGAAAAATTAACCGAATTATTACAAAATCTAAGTGCTACGCTAGATGCCGATACTGGTAGTAAGTATAGTGATCAACGCGAAGTGAACAATGTTCTTGTAGTAGCGATTACTTCAAACCGTGGTCTTGCAGGAGCTTTCAATAGTAATATTGTAAAGGCTTCAAATGCTTTGGCTTCGGAAACCTATGCAGGTAAAAAAGTGGATTTTGTAACCATTGGAAAAAAAGGGAACGACATTTTGAAGAAAAGTGGGAGCGTGATTCATCACGATGTTGCTATTTTTGATGAATTAACATTCGATGCCTCTTCAGCAATCGCTGAAAAATTAATGGAATTGTTTTCTGAAGGTACGTACGACAAGATCGTATTAGTATATAATAATTTTAAGAATGCAGCCACTCAGATTGTGATGAAAGAGCAGTTCTTGCCAATCATGCCGCCTAAGATTGATGAAGCTGAAGCCTCAAAAACTGCTGTAAATTACATCTTTGAACCTTCAAAAGAAGAAATTGTTGAAGGATTAATTCCGAAGAGTTTAAAAACACAATTATTCAAAGCTATAAGAGACAGTGTGGCGAGTGAGCATGGAGCACGTATGACGGCGATGCATAAAGCAACCGATAATGCCACAGAGCTTCGCGATGCATTAAAATTACAATACAACAAGGCACGTCAAGCAGCCATTACTAACGAAATCCTCGAGATTGTTGGTGGAGCAGAAGCGTTGGCTGGATAAAAACATCCCTAATTTTAAAACGGATAAAACCTCTCAGTTTCTAAGACTAAGAGGTTTTTTTATGCTAGCCTTTTACCTATTATTACCTATCTTTATAGCAGCACTCTAAACCCCTTCTCTTAAATAACCTGAAATATGAATTCATTAAAACAAACCATATTAGTTGCGATTTTAAGCTGCCTTTTTTTTAGTTTTTCTAACTGTGGTGGTGCTCAAGAGGTTTCAGGATTACCATTAGAGGAAAATCCCCCGTTTACAATAGCCGAAGCTGCCTTTCAAAAATGGGTCGCTGGGACGCGTGAGGGTGGTTCGGGAATAGAGCTTTATATTAATATTTCAAATGTTTCAGAAGGAGTGGTTTTTAATGATATTTATTTCAGAAATAAAAAAACAACACTTTTCACTTCCCCTACCATCCGGAGTCAGTATAGAGCAAGTTTTACTTCAGCACCTTCAGACAGGGTCATGGATCTCAATCCAGAAAAAGAAGCTAAAAATACACCGCCTGTAAAATTTCCATTTCAATTAAAGGATACCGAAGCAGTGGTAAGCTATACCTATAAAGGAAACAGCGAGTATTTCAAGATTACGCAATTGGACGAAAAAGAAATGATTGCATATCCTGGAGGCAATCCTAATGATGAGAATTAATTTCAATACTTTTACGCACTAAAGCAGTGCTGCATTGGCAATTTTTAAAAAACTCTTTCAACAAACCTTTATTTACGGTCTGGCAACCGTACTTCCACGTGCTCTGGCAATTGTGTTGGTTCCGCTATATACAGAAGTGCTGGCGCCTGCTTCTTTTGGGATCTATGCAACTTTAATGTCCTATATCATTCTGGGTAACGTCTTACTTTCCTACGGAATGGAAACTGCTTTTTTCAGGTTTATCAATAAAGATACTTCACAAAAAAAAATAGTGCAATCTACCGCACTAACCTCACTTACAATTTCTACAGTATTGTTTCTTGCGGTAGCAATGGTATTTCGAATTCCGCTGGCAGAAATCGTTGACTTTAAAGTTGAATACGTTACTTACGGGCTCCTAATTTTGGCATTGGATGCATTGGTCATACTTCCTTTTGTATGGTTTAGAGCCAATGAAAAACCCATGCGTTACGCAATTATTAAGATCATAAATGTCTGCATTAACCTAGGTTTTAATCTCTTTTTCTTCTTATGGCTTCCCCAATTGGCAAGTGAATCAAACGGTTTCTGGGCTTCTATACATACTGAAGAAAACAAAGTAGTGTACGTGTTTATTTCGAATGTTATTGCAAGTGGAGCAACACTTTTAATGTTGTTGCCGCTTTATTTTAAAATAGGGTTTGGTTTTGATAAAACACTCTGGAAACAAATGATGAAATATGCCTATCCGGTACTTATCGCAGGAATAGCGTTTTCAATCAATGAAGCGTTTGATAAAATATTACTAAAATACCTGCTTCCTGAAGACATTGCAGAGTCTGAAGTGGGCGTCTACGCGGCTTGTTATAAATTAGGAGTTTTTATGACCTTGTTTGCGACGGCTTTTAGATTAGGAATTGAACCTTTCTTTTTTAACCATTCTAAACATGAAAAAGCAAAAGACACTTATGCGACCATTACCAAATATTTTACCATCTTCGGAAGCTTTATCTTATTATTTGTTATTGTGTATATTGACCTTTTTAAGCGGTTGCTCATAAGCAATTCTGAATATTGGGTGGCATTATCTATTGTTCCTATCATTCTTTTAGCAAATCTCTGCCTGGGAATTTACCACAATCTTTCAGTTTGGTATAAAGTAACCGATAGGACGCAGTTTGGAGCCTATATATCGGTTATTGGAGCCATAATCACCTTAGCACTCAATTATATTTTAATTCCAAAGATGAGTTATATGGGTTCTGCGATTGCAACTTTAGCTGCTTACGGAACCATGATGTTGTTATCGTATTTCTTCGGAAGAAAATACTATGCAGTTCCATACGACCTAACAAAAATTGGAAGTTATTTAGTCATGGCAATTGTATTTTCGGGACTTTCTTTCTATATTTTTGATGGGAACCTCTGGATAGGAACTGCATTATTATTGGTATTTTTGTTATCAATCTTCTTTTCTGAAAGGAAAGAATTACAACGAATACTCAAGAGATGACACCTATAAAAATTATCAACAAATCAAAGCATCCATTGCCTAGCTACGAAACGATTGCATCTGCAGGAATGGACATAAGAGCCAACGTTTCTGAACCTTCTACTCTAAAACCACTACAGAGAGCCATTGTAAAAACAGGTCTTTTTATTGAACTTCCTATAGGGTTTGAAGCCCAAGTACGTCCCAGAAGTGGTTTGGCTGCCAAGAAAGGAATTACGGTGTTGAATAGTCCAGGGACCATTGATGCAGACTATCGTGGCGAAATAGGCGTTATCCTTGTAAACCTTTCTAACGAAGACTTTACGATTGAAAACGGAGAACGAATTGCGCAGTTGGTCATTGCAAAACATGAACGTGCGGTTTTTGAAGAAGTAGAAACCCTTTCTGAAACAGATCGAGGAGAAGGTGGTTTTGGGAGTACGGGAGTGAAGTAAAGTTATTGGTAAGAGAGCATTAAACAATAATAAATAATAATATTTTCGCTTTCGCGGAAAAGAAAATAAAAATTTTCAATGAAGATTATCGTCCCAATGGCGGGTCGTGGAAGCCGCCTTCGCCCACATACACTTACAGTCCCTAAACCATTGGTACCGGTGGCTGGAAAACCTATAGTTCATAGACTGGTGGCAGATATTGCAGCAGTTTTAAATCAGAAGATTGACGAAATTGCATTTATCTTAGGGGATCCTGCTTTCTTTGGAGCAGATGTGGTTGAGAGTTTAAAGGAACTAGCCAAAAGTCTTGGTGCCAAGCCAAGTATCTACCGTCAGCTAGATCCGAAGGGAACAGGCCATGCGATTATGTGTGCAGCACCTTCTTTAAAAGGCCCTGCGGTAATTGCGTATGCTGATACTTTAATACGAGCCGATTTCGATTTAGATACGAGTGCAGATGCTGTAATCTGGACTAAAAAAGTGGATAATCCTTCAGCCTATGGTGTCGTTAATCTTAATGACAAAGATGAAATAATCGAGCTAGTAGAAAAACCTGAAACCTTTGTAAGTGATCAGGCGGTCATCGGGATATACTATTTTAAAGAAGTTTCAGAATTAAAAAATGAGCTTCAGTATGTGTTGGACAATGATATTATTAATGGAGGAGAATACCAGATCAACGACGGGATTAAACGTATGATGGCCAACGGAAAAACCTTCAAAACAGGTACTGTAAGTGAATGGATGGACTGTGGAAACAAAGAAGTAACTGTCGAAACCAATCGCAGAATGCTAGGTTTTCTTGCTGAAAGTGGAGAAAAATTACTTTCAGAAAAAATAACAAAAGACAATGCAACCATTATTGAACCTTGCTTTATTGCAGAAGATGTAGTGCTTATAAATAGCAGTGTGGGCCCTTATGTTTCTTTAGGGAAAGGCACAATAATTGAGAACAGTACCGTTAAAAATAGTATAATACAAACACATTCGGTAGTGAAAAATGCTACTTTAGATAATGCAATGATAGGCAACCATGCACACTTTAATGGCAAATTTACAAATGTGAGTATTGGAGATTATTCAGAATTAAAATGAAGCAAATAGTCCTTTTTACACTTTTTTTCTTCGGAATAGGATTTTCTGGTCATACACTCTATGCCCAGGATGAAGAAGATAATAGTGCCCAGATCAATGAAGATCTTGGAGAAGTAACAGATGCATTTCAGGAACACTTTTTCGAAGCCCTAAAGCAAAAAGGAATTGAAAATTATGAATTGGCACTGGAGGCGCTTCAGAAAGCAGAAAAGGCAGTAAAACAAGACCCAAAACAAAAAGCGGTCATCTATTTTGAAATGGGAAAAAACCTAGCTTCGTTAAATAGGTATGATGAAGCTGAAGCAAATTTTTTACGCGTTCTTGAAACTCAAAACAATCAGATGGATGTTTTGGAGGCCTTATATGATGTATATTATGAACAAAGTGATTATGAAAAGGCCATTCCGTTAGTGATACAGCTTTCAAAAATAGATATAGATTACAAAGAAGATCTCGCTAATTTGTATTCAAGAACAAAACAATATGATGAAGCGATCAAGGTGCTGGATGAGTTAGATGAAACACTTGGAGAAAGCAACTACAGAGATGCTTTGCGTACAAATATTTACAGGCTTACAGGGAATAAGGAGGGAGAAATTGCAAAATTAGAAGAGAAAGTAGACAATAATTCTAAGAATGAAAGAGATTATTTAAACTTGATTTATCTATACAGTCAGGACGGGGATACAAAAAAAGCCTTCGAAACGGCAAAAGAGTTACTCAAAAACAATCCTTCGTCACAACTGGTGCACTTATCCTTATATAAATTTTACCTAGACGAAGGCAACACTACTGAAGCATTAAAATCGATAAACAAAGTATTTGCATCAACTAACATAGAAACCGAAGATAAATACAAGCTCTTAAGTGATTTTATTCAGTTTGTGACTAAAAATCCATCTTTTGAGCCGCAATTAGAGCAATTAATCACAGATTTTTCTGGGGAAGCCAACGGAAATTTATATGAAAAGATAGGCGCCTATTTTATCGCTAAGGGGAATAAAGAAAAAGCATTGGCTTTTTATGAAAAAGGAGCACAAAAGGATGATGATAATTTTAGTCTGTTACGAAATACCATGTTGCTTCAAGTTGAAATGGGAAAATATGAAGAGGTTATTGCTTTGAGTACTAAAAGCCTTGAGATATTTCCGGCCCAGCCCATTTTATATCTTTTAAATGGAGTTGCACATAATAACCTCTCTAAATCAGAAGATGCTATTGAAATCCTAGAGGCAGGACTTGATTTTTTGTTTGACAACCCTGTGATGGAAAAAGATTTTTATGAGCAATTAAAAATTGCTTATACTGCTAAAGGGGATCCTAAAAATTCTAAAAAGTATGCCGACAAGGCAGCGGCTATCATTCTTACTAATTAATATGAAAATAAAAATCATCTATTTTTTCTTGGCCCTCCTTACATTAACATCTTGTGGCGGCGGCAAAGCAATTACGGGCTCTTCTACGGCCAATAATTCGCTTGCCTTAAAAGATATTATAGCCTCCCATAAAAAAGCTTCTCCTAACTTTAAAACAATGGCTGCTAGAGTTCAGTTGGTATATAAGGATGAAAAAAAGGAGCAAAGCATCGTAGCAAGTCTTCGTATTGAAAAAGACAAAAAGATTTGGATTAAAGCGTCTTTTTTAGGTGTTACTATAGCAAAAGTGCTTATCACTCCTACAAGTGTGAGCTATTATGAAAGCGTTGGTAAAACTTATTTTCAAGGAGATTTCTCATTACTAAGTGAATTTTTAGGAACCGAACTTTCTTTTGAGCAAGCGCAGGCAATACTGTTGGGGCAATCGATTTTTCAGATATCGAATTCGGGCTACAAAGTAGATGTAGTAAATAACAGCTATCGTTTATTGCCTAAAAAGCAACCCAATGATTATATAACAGCATTATTTTTAGAACCTACACATTTTAAAGTGAAATCTGAAATGCTTTCACAGCCTTCTGAGAGTAGATTGCTCACAGTAAATTACGGTCCGTATGAGCGTCTGGAAGGGAGTGTATACCCTTCAGAAATTAATATAGATGCGACTGAAGGTGACGACAAAACAAGTATTGAAATTAATTATAGAAAGATTGACCTCAATGTTTCTGTAAATTTTGCGTTTGATATACCAGATGGGTATACAGAAATTCGTTTATAGGGTATGAAAAGCATTCAATTTTACAGTATTCTTTCTTTCGTTTTGTTACTAAGTTTTACATCTATAGCACAGACAGACAAACAAAAAGAACTCGAAGAGAGACGTCAATCTATTCTTCAAGAAATAACAAACATTAAGTCGTTTCTGTTTAAAACAAGAGGGGAGAAAAAGACGGTTTTAACCGAAGTTGAAGACCTTTCACAGCAAATTAGAGCTCGTGAAAATCTCATTAGAGTGACCAATCAGCAGGCAAACCTACTTACCAGAGAGATAAATAATAACCAATCGAAAATAGAACAATTACGTGACGAGCTAGTTGAGTTAAAGGAAGACTATGGTGCTATGATTCGTAAGTCGTATAAAAGTAAATCACAACAAAGCAGAGTTATGTTTTTGTTGTCTTCGGAAGATTTTTTGCAAGCCTATAAGCGGCTCCAGTATATGAAGCAGTATGCAAAACATCGCAAAAAAGAAGGGGAGAAAATTAAAGAAAAATCGGCTTTACTTCTTATTCTCAATCAGGACTTAATTGATCAGAAAAAGCAAAAAGATAAACTTATTGATGAGAATAGAATTGCAAAGCGAGCATTGGATAAAGAAAAGAAGGAACAGGAGGCTTTAATTGCAACTCTTAAAAAAGACGAAGGAAACTACGCTTCTCAAATAAATAAAAAACAAAAAGAAGCTGCTGCAATAGAGCGTGAGATTGATGCCATCATTAAGGCTGCTATTGCAAAGGCAAACAAAGCTGCAGGTGTTGAAACTAAAACAGAAGCCACTAAAACTAAATTAGCTTTTGCTTTAACTCCTGAAGCAAAAGCTTTGGCAAGCGATTTTACAAAGAACAAAGGAAAATTACCCTGGCCTGTAGAAAAAGGAGTGGTAGTAGGGCGCTATGGAAATCAGCCCGACCCCTTATTGCCAAATATTACCCGTTCTCATAGTGGTGTGGAGATTGCAACCGCTGCAAACGAAGAGGCTCAGGCAGTTTTTGGAGGCGAAGTAATGCGGGTACAGGATTTAAAAGGAACAAAGGCTGTATACATTCTTCACGGAAACTATATAACTATTTATAGCAATCTTATTTCATTAAATGTAAAGGCAGGAGATAAGGTGGTGACCAAACAAAAACTAGGTAGAATCTTTGAAAATCCGTTAACTGGAAAAACGATTCTTAAATTTTATATTTATCAGAACACCTCTAAAATGAATCCAGCAGATTGGTTGTATAGAATGTAATGAATAAAAAAGGAGCCAACTAGGCTCCTTTTTTATTTTAATCTGAACTCTAATTATTCAATGACTAGCTTTTTTGTTTCTTTACTTTCACCAGCCTGTATTGTTACAAAATACATTCCAGCAGCCAATGCACTAACATTTATAGATGCCTGATTGTTCGTAAAAGCACGTTCATTTAGAGTCATTAGGGTTTGACCTAGACTGTTTGTGATTGTAAGCCCATATGATGCCGAAATCATGTTGCTAAGTCTAACAAAAACTTCTTCATTGGCTGGATTTGGGTACATTGTAATATCACCTATAGTATTTTCAGAAACACCTAAAAGTCCTGCTTCAAGATTAATATTATCAAGATAGGTAGAGTTTCCGTAGCCATTTACATTAATAAAACGAATTTGAACGACCTCACCTTCGAAAGCCTCTAAATCAATAGCCTCAGTTCTCCAATCATTTGCAGAGCCAGGGGTCCATTGGTCTGTAGTTGTATAGCTGGCAATTGTAGACAAGTCAAGATTTGTTTTGTTATAAATCTCGGTATACGTGTCTCCACAATCTATAGAAGCTTCTACACGTAGGCTATCAAAAAGTGTTGAAGAAAATTGTGCTTTAGCAAGATCAAAAGTTAATGCTACGTCTTCAGCATTCGAAAGATCAAAAATTTCAGTTTTTATGATATCCTCTTGCATTGGTGCATTATAATCATAATTGTTCATATAGGCAGCTAATGTGGAAGAGCCGTCACTTCCAGTAATAGTTCTCTCCCCCCAAGTGTCTTCACCATCTGGATTTTCTATAGACCAACCAGCAGGAGGAACACCATTTGTATCAAAAGATTCTGTAAAGTCCAAAGCTGTTGCTTCTGTAACAGCAAAGAACGCTAAAGTTTCGGAGTCATTATTAGGGTTTTGGTCCCCTGTAAGATCTATACTAACAGTAATTGTATAATCTCCTTGGTCTGTTATCGAAACAGGAGTCGTAAAGTCATAGGTGACAATTGTTCCAGAAGTAATAGTTGGTGAATAGGTTTCTACAACAGGAGTATTAGTATCTAGCTGATACGAAATACTAAAATTACTCTGTGGATCAACCCCTGTATTTTGAATATCTACAGAAACAATTACATTTGAATTACCACTGCACACTGTAGCAAAATCTCCTTCGGTATTGTTTAAAGTAATGGCAACGTCGTTAGCAAGCGCACAGTTTAATAAACCTCCTGCATGGCGTATCGCAATCGTTCTTAGACTTTCCCATCCTTCCGTATTATTTCTGGCTACAATTGCTGCCCACTGAACATTATTCGCATCATCAATTGGGACTGTAATAGTTTCAGTAGAAGAAGTTCCTACAACCTCCATATATTGATCACCTAAAAGATAGAGATCATATTCTTCTGCATTAGTTACAGCATTCCAAGTAAAACTAGCTTCATTGGGGCATACCTGAGAATAGGTAAGACCAGTAACTCTTGAAGCGATAGAAAATGTTCCATCACTTACATCTGTAGATCCACCATTTGTAACACGTATCTTAGCTACTCCTGTAATATCTGAAGGCACGCTCCAATCATAATTAGTAGTAGAAGCAGAGACAGAATTAATAGTATTCCAAGTCGTTCCATTATCTGATGAATATTCAATAAGTGTAGTGCCAGAAAGATCAACAGCATCCCAATGTAAAGTTTCTATCTGACCAGGGGTAAAGTGTTCTCCATCATTAGGAAATGAAACGGTTAATTTTTCTTCAATTATTTCATAGACTACAAAATACTCTTGTGGTCCCATAGGAACATTAAATCCTGTAACATCAATTTCATAATTACCAGCTTCCGGAGCATTAATAAGTACCTGCTCCATATTATTAAGGTGATCTTCACCAGTAGTTGCAGGCTGATTTAGTGTTGTGGGATTAGGTGTTGGATCTAATATCCATGGCAATAATTCATTATTTGAAGGATCTGTAACGACTAGATCCAGATCATTTACAAGAGCAGGATTTGCATTAGGTGCAGCTTCGACATCACTCCAATATATCATAAACCGAACCTGAGCGGTTCCTGCAGGTACTGCTATAGTATGTGTATTATTTTCTCCTTGAGAGATCTCATCGTCAAGATATCTTCCATCTTCAATTAATTTTCCTGCTCTTAATCCATTTACAATACCCCAACCAAATCTAAAATCAGGTCCAATATTACCAGCTTCATTTGCTGTGTTTAATAAGGTTGCCTTGATTAGGGCTGAGGGAGGTAAAGCTCCACTATTTTCATCCCCGTAGACCTCATATAATTGAGCAGAAACTCCGGCAATACCAGGTGCAGCACCTGAAGTACCTCCAAAAGATTGATAAGTGTTATTTTCGGCAGTAGAAATTTGATTTTGACCGTTGGCAGCAATGTCTGGCTTGATTCTTCCGTCATGAGCAGGTCCACGACTACTTGAGTTTACTAAAGATCCTTCATAAAATACATTTGCTGTAGCAATGACATTTTTTCCTTGCTTATGTCCTCCTGTAATATTTCCCCATTGAGTTCCTGCTCCATATCCACAATTACTATTATTAGAATTTCCTGCCGAAAAGACATGCAATAAGGAAGGGATATCATTTGTTTGTTCATCCACTCTACGAGCAATACTTGTATATCCTTCATTACAACCATTACTATAGGATGAATTGGTAATTTGAACATCACCGCTATTGATTAAATTTAAAGTGGGTGTGTCTAAAAACGATGAAACGTAATTTACAACATACACATCTGAGCCAGCAGCCATACCTCTGTTACGAGGATTTAAATTCCCTGCTCCAGCCATAATTCCTCCAACACCATCTCCATGAGTTGCTCCTGAACCACTTGCTCCAGAGTTGTCTATTCTTCCTTGATAATCAATATGTGGTCCTACAATACCATCATCTCTTACCATAACTCCTATGCCTTCACCTGTATAATTTCTGCCTGCTGACGTTTGAGTATCCAATCCTGAAGACCTGTGTAAACTTCTACCCTCAGTATCATCTTTCACATCTGGAGCAGTAATTAATTCAATGTTTTTTACGTATGGTAAATTTGATAATTCTTCTAAACAGTTATCTGGAATTGCTAATTCAAGAACTGTAGCACTCTTAAATTGCTGTTTTAATGAAATTTGCTTTGTAGTTAAATCATTAATCACAAAATCTGAAGATACTTTATCGTAGAAAGTTAAGGTTACCAAAATCTTAGAACCTTCTGTCGCATACTCCGGATAATCTCCATTTTGTAAGGCTTCTGAAAGCTTTACACTTGCAGGAACTGGAATAATTCCACGCACATTATTATTTCTTAAAAAAGATTCATTAACGCCATTAGGAATATAGGCCAAATAAGCTTTATGTGGGATATAATCAATTAGTTCAATATTATTTGCCTTAAAACTATTCTGAATATTTTGAGTAGGAGTTTCATAAAATTGAATCCAACTATACGTCCCGCCAGCCAATCTAGCCGATTCGGGCATTTCATTTAGTTCAAAAGCATGTATATTTTCAGGAATTTCAATAGCTTCATTCTGAAACCTAATGGTATAGTCATTTTGACCAAATGACGCTGTAGCAATCAATAAAAATGCTACAAAAAGGAAAGCATTTTTTAGGGTAGAAGTAATTTTTTTCATTGTTGAATTATATTAAGAAATTTTTAAGAATTTCAAATATATTCAATGAGAGACTAATTAGAACAAAAAAATAGCTTTTTTCTAGAGATTTAACATACTTAATCCCTACTAAAATAGTAGGTTACTAAGTTTCTTTAGGCTAAAAAAGTTATTCTTCAAATAAGGCTTTTAACTCTGTTGCATCTTTTGGCTTCATTTTTCCTGCCAACACAAGACTCAACTGTTTTCTACGAAGTGCTGCATCATAGCGCTCTCTTTCTAACTGGGTTTCAGGTTTTAGAGGCGGGACAGGTACTGGATTCCCCATTTCATCAACAGCAACAAATGTATAAATAGCTTCATTAGCCTTACTACGCATTCCACTTTCCCGGTCTTCGATCCAAACATCCATATACACTTCCATAGAGCTTTTAAACGCACGGGAAACATGTGACTCAACCGTAACCACACTTCCTAAAGGGATCATTTTATTAAATGCAACATGGTTAACAGAAGCTGTTACGACTATTCTTCTACTGTGCCTTCTTGCCGAAATACTAGCCGCACGGTCCATTCGAGCCAACAATTCACCACCAAACATATTTCCAATTGGGTTAGTTTCACTAGGAAGTACTAAATCTGTTATTATAGTTCGAGATTGATAAGGAGTCTTTGCTTCCATCATTTGATTTTTTTGCAAAGGTACGCAGTATTTTCAGGAAGAGGAAAGGAAACTAGTCTAGCTTTTTAACTAACAGCCAGGCGTCTTTATTTTCTGTGTTTTTGATATTTCGTAACGATTGTAAAGCTTCAACCCTATCTTCATAACTTTGATAAACAACTTCATGTAAGCCATACTTGTTTTTTCCAATATACCTTGGAGTAAAGCCTTTCTCGCTTAATAACGCTATTTTTTTATACGCATTTGCTTCAATTCTGAAAGCTCCTGCCACAATATGATAGGTACCTGTTTGTTTTGGTACTGTAACTTTTAAGGGAGGTAAAGGATTTTCTATGACAAAAGTAGCTTCCTGAATTTGCTTATCTAGAAGCGCATCTGCTTTTTGCTTTTCAGCAAAATTATATTCGGCCACATTGTTCTTATAGATATTGAACCCTACAAGGCCACTTATAGAAACAGCAATTAGGGCAACCGCAGCATATTTTAAATAAGGATATTTTTCACGTCTTTCTGGTGTGAAAAGTAATGGAGTTTCTGCTTCAAGAGCAGCAACTTCCTCTTTATATACTTCCCGCTGAATGGAGGTGCCAACAAAAGGAACCAATCCAAAAGAAGCGGTATTAAAATTGCCTTTTTCTGAAGGAATAAATTGAACAGCTTGTGCTTCGTTAATTTTAAATACTCCAATTTTTTCTACGGAAACGGTTTTGCCTTCCGAAAGTTCTACCGAAAGATTTCTTGTAAAAGTTCGAAGTTTGTCGAGAGCAGTTTCATAACTAGAACCGTCTACTGAAGCGATATAATTAGCCAGTAATCCGTCATTTGTTTGTAGTTGTCGGTTAAATGAAATGCTTTTTCCAGGCGGATATAGAGTATTTGAATCAGAGTCAATTCGTGCTGATTCATACTGTGTTAGGAAGGCTCCAAAGCCAGGAATAATAACACATTCGTACCGATATAATAAATCCTGTATGTAAGTGGCTAGCTGCACAACACAAACTTAGAGATTTTTAAGAAGCTTTCAAATTTCTGCTTACAGAGTTATTAACAACCTAAAAAAAATGTATTTTTAAAGACTGCTCCCCGTTAGTTTCAATCTAATGCTTTCACAAAACGAATTGCGCTACACCTTGGCGTTGCAACGAGTTCCTAATCTGGGAGATGCTTCAGCCAAAAAATTAATACAGTATGTTGGCTCTGCCGAGGGGGTTTTTAAAGAGAAAAAAAGCAACCTTCTTAAAATTGAAGGCATTGGTGCTTCAAAATTAGAATATCTTTCCGAAGTCACAGTGATGGACGAAGTAGAGCAAGAACTTCATTTTATACATCACAACAAAATTGACTACTGTTACTTTCAAGACATTCATTATCCCGAACGCTTAAAACATTGTATAGACGGTCCTATATTATTTTTTCAACAGGGCAATATTGATCTTAAAAACAAACATATTATTAGTGTTGTAGGAACTCGTCAAGTCACAACTCATGGAAAAGCATTTTGCGAAAAATTAGTGGAAGATTTAGCACCTTTAAACCCTGTGATCGTCTCAGGATTTGCTTATGGCGTAGATATTATAGCGCATAAAACTGCTATAGAGCAGGGCTTGCAGACCATTGCTTGTATGGCACATGGCTTTACTGAGGTCTACCCTAAAACACATAAAAAATACGTTTCAGCTATAGAAAAAAATGGCGGATTCATCTCAGAGTTCTGGAGCAACGATTCTTTTGACCGTACCAATTTTTTAAAACGAAACCGGATAATCGCTGGAATGAGTGAAGCTACAATAGTGATCGAATCTGCAGAGAAAGGGGGAAGTTTGGTTACAGCAGATATTGCTAATTCTTATAGCAGAGAGGTATTTGCAGTACCTGGTCGTACTACAGATTCTCAAAGTGAAGGATGCAACCACTTGATCAAAACACAACAAGCGCATCTGTTGGAAAGTGCCGCAGATATTGTTTACATGCTAGGGTGGAAGCTTGACAAACAAAAAGCCATAGTACAACAAATGCAATTGTTTGTTGAATTAACAGAAGAGGAAAAAATAATCTGGGAGTACTTAAAAGAAAAGGATAAAGAACTTATGGATACTATTTCAATAGATTGTAAAATTCCAACCTATAAACTAGCAAGTATATTATTGGCAATGGAATTAAAAGGGGTGATACAACCCTTACCTGGGAAATTGTTTCAGGTGGTTTAATACCCGAGTCGCTCACGAACTCTCTGTAAAACAGTATTGGCAACGACCGTTGCTTTCTCTTTTCCAATGCTTAATGCCTTATCGATTTCTAAGATATTTTCCATATAAAAAGTATAGCGGGAGCGTTCTTCTTTAAATCGCTCTAATATTAGCTCCAGTAATGCTTTTTTGGCATGTCCATACCCATACCCACCTGCTCTATAATTTGCTTCCATGCGATTTGTAGCTTCTGGAGTGGCCAATAACTTATACAACGCAAAAATAGTACAGGTTTCGAAATCTTTTGGTTCCTCCAAGGGTGTACTGTCTGTAGCAATACTCATCACCTGTTTTTTTAACTGTTTTTCTGGCAGAAAAATATTGATGATGTTATTTTTAGACTTGCTCATTTTACTGCCATCTGTACCGGGAATCAACATAGTATGCTCCTGAATCCTAGCTTCGGGCATAACAAAAACGTCACCCATCTGGGCATGAAATCTTGAAGCCACATCACGAGTCATCTCAATGTGCTGCAATTGATCTTTACCAACAGGAACTAGTTCGGCATCGTATAATAAAATATCTGCAGCCATTAACATAGGATAGGTAAACAGTCCTGCATTTACATCTTCCAGTCTGTCTGCCTTATCTTTAAAAGAGTGTGCCAATGTTAACCGCTGATACGGAAAAAAACAACTTAGATACCATGATAATTCAGCGACCTGCGGAATATCACTCTGCCTATAAAAAACAGTTTTTTTAATATCCAGCCCACACGCCAACCAGGCTGCAGCAGTACTATAGGTGTTGCTTTTTAGGGTTTCTTCATCTTTAATCTGTGTAAGGGAATGTAAATCTGCAATAAATAAATAGGATTCGTTTTTAGGGTCATTTGCCATTTCTATGGCAGGTAAAATGGCACCTAATAAATTTCCTAAATGGGGGGTTCCTGTAGATTGAATTCCTGTAAGTATTCTTGACATGCTCAATTTCCCATACGCATGGGAATCATATTTTATTAAACAAAAGGCTTTATTTTCTTAGCAAAGTTACTTTTTTTAGAATACTCCTACCTATCAAAATTGTATTTTTGAAAGCTTTAGAACATACAATGCGCTATATTTTCACAACCCTTTATAGAATTTGGTTTTACATATTGCTGGCATTGCCCATTGTTATTATGTTTCCTGTTTTACTTATAAGTATTTTAAAAGAAAGCTGGTATCCTTTCTTTTTCAAGTTAGCTCGCCTTTGGGCAACGATCATACTTTTTGGAATGGGCTTTTATCCAATAATTAAAAGAGAAGAACGCTTTACAAAAGGGCAAAGCTATATGTTTGTCTCCAACCATACCTCAATGACAGATATCATGCTGATGCTCTATGTCACTAGAAATCCGTTTGTATTTGTAGGTAAAAAAGAACTTAGTAAAATACCGGTCTTCGGATTTTTCTATAAACGCACCTGTATTCTTGTAGATAGAAAAAGCCCCAAAAGCCGTGGTAACGTATTTGCCAGAGCACAACAAAAACTAAAGGAAGGCTATGGCGTTTGTATATTTCCTGAAGGTGGCGTGCCAGATGATATTAGCCTTACATTAGATGCTTTCAAGGACGGAGCCTTTCGATTAGCGATCGAACATCAAATACCAATTGCACCCATGACCTTTCACGATAATAAAAAGAGATTTTCATATCAGTTTTTTAGCGGAAGTCCTGGGAAAATGCGTGTAAAAGTGCATCCTACAATACCTACTCGCTCATTATCACCAGAAGACCGTAAGCGTTTAAGTGCTACAACTAGAGCAGTAATTTTAGCTGAATTAGAACAACCTACAATATAAAGACATAAAAAAACCACACCATGGCGACAGTGTGGTTTTTAAAATCTAACATTTGAAAAAAATTTAAACTAAACTTACTACTGTTTTTTGTTTAAAAGCGATAGCTAAATCCTGTGTAAACCCCTAAATAATAAGGTCTAAAATTAACAGACGAATCTGTATACGGGTTTAACTGATATTTAAACATAGGTTCAAGATTGAACTTGAATTTCTTACTTATTTTATAATCGAGCCCCAACCCAACGTTGGTTGTAAAACTTACCTGAGATAAATTATTTGCCTCACCCAACGTTTCATTTAGATTATCTGCTCTTACCGAAACCTCATTATCTCCTAAAAACAGGCTGCTAAATCCACCAAGTATATTAACGCCAAACTTAGAATTAACTAGCGCATATTTTAGTTCAAGGGGAACTTCATAATAATTGATGTTTTGTATAAGTTGTACTTCCCCACTTGCCGACTTTGGGGTTAAATTATCAAATGGATTGCCCGTATTATTTTCAGGGAGAGTTCCAGAATCTACAGCAGTAGTAACAATTGAACTGCTTCCATAATCAATGCTTCGTAATGCCTGAGAAACAGGGCCTGTTGCCAAATCTATACCACTGGTAGCATAACTAAGATCTACGTTACTCACTCCAGAACGGATACTTAAACGCTCATTAATAGCATAACTTACTTTTACACCATAGCTAAAATTGACATCGCCACTTTGTGTATTATCTGAAAAGGAAGGGTCTATAGAAGAACCTTCACTCAGAGAATTATAATATACAGGCGCGAAATTGGGAGAGACCTCCCAGCGATTATCTAATTGTTTTTTTGTGCTGGTTGTTGCTACAGCAGTTTCTGTTTCTTCAATAGCTTTAAAAATTGATTTTTTAGGGTCTATATCTGTTTCTGAATTTTTTTTAGTCTCCTCCCTAGCGATTGTACTAGCTGGATTTTCGGTTGTTTCAACTTTCTTAGAATCTTCTATAAGCGGATCAATAGTAGTTTTCTGATTTTTTGAATTTTCTTCGGAAGTGGAAGCCACACCGGTTTCCTTATTTGTCGTTATTGTAGGATTAATAAACCGATCGTTAGACGAAGATTGATTCTGAAACTTTTTATTTTTATCTGGAGCTTGTTCCGAAGCAATTATCGTTTTGTTGTTAGAATTAATTCTATTAGATTTCTGAAGCGTTTTTTTGTTAGGCTGACTTTGATCTTTGGTTGAATCTTCTGTAACAGATTTTTCAGTTTTAGGGTTGATATCTTCTGAAGCGACAGAAGAATCTTCAGATGGGGTTGTAATTATTTTTTGTGATTTTTCAGCATCACTGGAATTTTCTTGAATTTCGGTATCTTCAGTGACCATAGAATCACCTTCCGAAGGTGTTAAAACAACATTTCCAATGGTAAACAAAAGCGCTAATAATGCAGCAATCCCTGCAACTTTCCACCATAGCGGAATCACTTTGCGATCCTCTTTTTGCCCCTTGAGTTCTGATTGGATGTTTTTCCAAACCTCAGGAGAAGGAGTCTCTTCAAAATTTTCGAAACGCTCTTTAAAAAGTTGATCTATGTTCTTTTTAGTACTCACTGTATTATTCTATTGCCTTTTGAGCATTATAATCTTCAATCTTGGTTCTCAATATTCCTCTGGCACGTGCTAGGTTCGATTTAGACGTTCCATCGCTAATACCTAACATATTTGCAATTTCTTTGTGGGCGTAGCCATCAAGTACATACATAGAAAAAACCAATCTGTACCTGTCTGGCAGTTCCTGAACAATTCCAAGTAAAAAGTCCAACGGAATTTCATTGTCTGTTACTTCTTCCTCGGCTTCGTCCTTTATTTGCCCTTCATCACGAATGTCAAAAACACGTTTTTTACGATACTTTTGAAGTACGGTATTCACGGTTATCCGTTTCATCCATCCTTCAAAAGAACCCTTGTCTTTAAACTGCTCAATCTTCTTGAAAATAGTAATGAATGCATCCTGCAAACTATCTTCGGCTTCTACATAATTAGGCGAATACCGCAGACATATAGAAAATAATGTACCGCTGTACCGCTTGTACAATTCTCCCTGTGCCTTCGCATCGTGCTTCTTACATAGTATAATGAGCTCGCTTAAAGTCAAGTTATAGTCCCGAAAATTAGTTTGTTAGAATTAAGTAAATCTATAAAATAGGCAACTTGTAATTTTCAGGTTCTACGTTTAGTAGATACCAAAAAAAATAATTGGTTGCGTTACTCAAAACTATGAATTTAAAACGGCAATCGAATCTTTAATTTTGGTTTCTAGTTCTTCCATTAATTCTGGATTGTCTAAGAGAAGAGATTTTACAGCTTCACGACCTTGACCAAGCTTGGTGTCGTCATAGCTAAACCAGGATCCACTTTTTTTAATGATTTCAAAATCAACACCCAGATCGATGATTTCTCCAACTTTAGAAACACCTTCTCCATACATAATATCAAATTCGGCTGTTTTAAAAGGAGGTGCGACTTTGTTTTTAACCACTTTTACTCGGGTTTTGTTCCCCATTACATTACTATTGGTGTCTTTTATTTGAGTAGAACGACGAATGTCAAGACGAACTGAACAATAGAATTTTAAGGCATTTCCACCGGTAGTTGTTTCTGGGTTTCCAAACATAACACCTATTTTCTCACGAAGCTGATTAATAAATATTACGGTACAGTTTGTTTTACTTATAGAACCCGTTAGTTTTCGTAATGCTTGAGACATTAAACGTGCATGTAGCCCCATTTTACTATCCCCCATCTCACCTTCTATTTCACTTTTTGGCGTCAAGGCAGCTACCGAGTCAATCACAATAATGTCAATAGCACCACTGCGTATTAAATTGTCTGTAATTTCTAAGGCCTGCTCTCCATTGTCTGGCTGTGAGATGATGAGATTCTCTACGTCAACACCTAATTTTTCTGCATAATACCTGTCAAAAGCATGTTCTGCATCGATAAATGCAGCAATTCCACCTTTTTTCTGAGCTTCAGCAATAGCATGTAATGTAAGTGTTGTTTTTCCCGAAGATTCTGGTCCGTATATTTCAATTACACGACCACGTGGATACCCTCCAACACCTAGAGCAACATCAAGCCCTAACGAGCCCGTCGGAATGACATCTACATCTACAATAGCTGCATCTCCCATTTTCATTACAGTACCCTTTCCGTAGGTTTTATCCATTTTATCTAGGGTTAACTTTAAGGCTTTTAATTTTGCATCTTTCTCTTTATCGGTGCTCATAATAAGGTGTTTTTTCTAAATTTATTCAAAGCTTAAAAATACAGCTTCCTTTATTTTTTAACTGAAATTTTCAGCAGGGATGTTTGAAATTTGTTAACAATGCCAATACATAAATATGGATTAATTCCAAGCAATTGAAAGCAAAGTTACGATAAAATTTGGAATATTTCCTAATCCCTTTAAAAATATCACTGTAAGGGCCGTAGAAAATTTGAATTGGATTACATAAAGCCTTATTTTTGCACACTTATTAATCACTTTTACCCTTAAAAACGTATAGCATGCAACTGTACAACACCTTAAGTGCAAAAGAAAGGGCTGCCCTATTAGAAGAAGCTGGCGAAGATCGTTTAACCCTTTCGTTTTATCAATACGCCAAAATTGGTAATCCGCACCTTTTTAGAAATCATCTTTTTATTGCGTGGGATTCCATGAATGTATTGGGGCGAATCTATGTTGCTCACGAAGGGATAAATGCACAACTTTCGGTCCCAGCTAAAAACTTCAATAGGTTTAAAGATTTTCTTGATGGAATTTACTTTCTGGAAAATGTTCGCTTGAATATTGCCATTGAACACGATTTAAAATCTTTTTTAAAACTAAAAGTGAAAGTGCGCAACAAAATTGTGGCAGACGGATTAAATGATGACACTTTTGATGTTCGAAACAAGGGAGTCCATGTGGATGCGGTAACCTTTAACCAACTTATTGAAGATCCTGACACCGTTTTGGTAGATATGAGAAATCATTACGAAAGTGAAATAGGTCATTTTAAAAATGCGATAACACCAGACGTAGATACCTTTAGAGATTCTCTGGACATTATCGAAGAAGACCTAAAAGACCATAAAGAAGATAAAAAACTGGTCATGTATTGTACTGGAGGGATACGTTGTGAAAAAGCGAGTGCGTATTATAAACACAAAGGATTTAAAAATGTGTTTCAGCTGGAGGGCGGAATTATTGAATATGCAAGGCAGGTTGAGAAAAAAGGTCTGGACAATAAATTTATAGGGAAGAATTTTGTCTTTGATCATCGTCGCGGGGAACGGATAAGTGATGATGTGATTGCTAATTGTCATCAATGTGGAGAACCCTGTGACACACACGTTAACTGTGAAAATGAAGCTTGTCACCTATTGTTTATTCAGTGTGACAGATGTAAAGAAGCTATGGAAGGGTGTTGTTCTGTAGAATGTAAAGACATTATCCAATTGCCTTATGAGGAGCAAAAAGCATTGCGTAGCGGATTGCACAACAGCAATAAAATATTTAAAAAAGGAAGAAGCGAAAAACTTAAGTTTAAGAAGTAAAGAAGCATTAAATAGAATAGGGCTATAAACGAGTCTCATAAAAGTTTCGTTAGTCCGTTTTTAATCCTAAATTTGTTAGAGTGAAATTTTATAAAAATTAATACATAAAACAATTCCAACAAATTGTTTATTAAATATATAGATCTATATGTCATGTGGAAGTTGTGGTACGGGAAAAGATGGACAGCCTAAGGGTTGTAAAAATAATGGCACCTGCGGAACCGATGGGTGTAATAAGTTAACAGTTTTTGACTGGCTCTCAAATATGTCTTTGCCAGGAAACATGGAGCCTTTTAATGGCGTCGAAGTTCGTTTTAAAAACGGCAGAAAACATTTTTATATAAATTCTGAAAATTTATCTTTAAGTATTGGTGATGTCGTTGCAACTGAAGCTGCTTCGGGGCATGATATTGGGATGGTTACCTTAACGGGAGAACTTGTAAGAGTTCAAATGAAGAAAAAGAAAGAGAATCCCAACACTGAAGCATTACCAAAAATTTACCGAAAGGCAACTCAAAAGGACATAGATGTCTGGCAAAAAGTACGAGATAAAGAAGCAGACGTTCAAAAAAGATCGCGTGAAATAGCCATCCGATTAGGGTTACAAATGAAAATAAGTGATGTGGAGTTTCAGGGAGATGCTTCCAAAGTTATTTTTTACTATACGGCAGAGGAACGCGTAGATTTTAGAGAACTCATCAAAGAGTTTGCCCGAACCTTTAATACACGAATTGAAATGAAGCAAGTAGGCTTCAGGCAGGAAGCTTCACGTTTGGGCGGAATTGGTTCTTGTGGACGTGAGCTGTGCTGCTCCACTTGGTTAACAGATTTCAGGTCTGTAAGTACCTCTGCGGCGCGCTATCAACAATTGTCTTTAAATCCGCAAAAATTAGCAGGTCAGTGCGGGAAATTAAAATGCTGTCTCAATTATGAGTTAGACAGCTATATGGATGCGTTAAAAGAGTTTCCGAAGAGCGATGTAAAATTACAAACCGAAAAAGGAACAGCTATTTGTCAAAAAATAGACATTTTTAAAGGATTACTTTGGTATTCGTACACTAACGATGGAATGAACTGGCATGAATTAACAGCCGAGAAAGTAAATGAGATTGTTGCGATTAACAAAAAAGGGAAAAAAGTAGCCAGTCTAGAGGAGTATATTGAATACACTGCCGCACCAGCAAACAAAGAATTGTTTAGCAATGTGGTTGGGCAAGATAGTCTCACACGTTTCGACCAACCAAAGTCAAAAAACAACAGGCGTAGAAATAAGAATAAAAATAAAAACAAGAATCGCAACCAGAAAAGCAGATCTAGAAATACCAAAAAGAATGCATAGGATATTTGTGAGTTGTATCATGATGGTCTGTTTGGTAGGATGCTCTTCAGACACAGTTGTTAGTGAAATGGAATCTATCGATGGTGGTTGGAGTAAAGATGAACCTGTGGTATTTAAGATACCTGCTTTAGATTCAGTCACACCGTATAATTTATTTTTAACGGTACGAAATAATAACGAATATGGGTATAGCAACCTTTTTTTGATTACAAAACTTGACTTTCCGAATGGAAAAGTTGTGACAGACACGTTAGAATATCGTATGGCAAATCCGGATGGAACATGGCTTGGCACAGGTGTTGGTGCAATAAAAGAAAGCAAACTTTGGTATAAAGAAGAAATGGTATTTAAAGAAGCAGGTAACTACTCATTAATGGTAATGCATGCCATGCGCAATAACGGAGAAGTAGAAGGCGTTACACAACTACAGGGCATTACAGATGTGGGGTATAGCATTGAAAAAATCAAATTTGAAAATGGCAACAGCGACGAATAAAAAGAAAAGTGAAACTCCAGTTGGGAAACACATCCGTACGTTCTGGAAAATCTTCGCCATAGGCATTGGACTTATTTTACTTATGTTTCTGTTTGCTTCCTGGGGATTCTTTGGAAGCCTTCCAGATGAAACCAGTCTTGAAAATCCTGAAAAGAATTTAGCAACCGAAATTATTGCGACAGACGGAAAAGTAATTGGAAAGTTTTATAAAGAAAATAGAACACCTGTTCCTTATGAAGAATTACCAGATCATCTTGTCAATGCCTTAATAGCAACCGAGGATGTTCGTTTTTATGATCATTCGGGAATAGATGCCAAAGGAACTGTTAGAGCCTTTGTTTTTTTAGGCTCCAAAGGAGGGGCAAGTACAATAACACAGCAGTTGGCAAAACTCTTTTTTACAGAACAGGTTTCTCGAAACAAATTACAACGGGGTCTTCAAAAGATTAAAGAATGGGTCATTGCCACGCGTCTGGAAAGAAGATACACTAAGGAGGAAATTATTACCATGTACTTTAATGAGTACGATTTTTTAAATCAGGCGGTAGGCATAGAATCTGCAGCAAATATTTATTTTGATAAGGCACCTACAGATCTTACAACTGTAGAATCTGCAATGCTCGTTGGAATGTTTAAAAACTCTTCTTTATACAATCCGTTGCGGAATCCAGTTGGAGTTAAAAATAGACGTAATGTAGTATTAGCGCAAATGGAGAAATATGATTTTATTTCTGAAAGTGTGAAGGATTCTCTTCAGGCACTTCCATTAGAATTTACGTATACACCTCAGGGTCATGATGAAGGTATAGCAACCTATTTTAGAGAATATGCAAGAGCCTATATGCAGGACTGGATCGATAAGAATCCCAAAACAGATGGTTCTAAATACAATGTATATAGTGACGGTTTAAAAGTTTTTACTACGATAGACTCCAGAATGCAAACGTATGCAGAACAAGCTATGGATGATCATTTGTCAAATCTTCAAAAGGAATTTGACAGACAAAATGAATCCAATAAGACGGCTCCTTTTAGAGATCTAACAGATGAAGAAACAGAACAGATCATGCGAACTGCAATGAAACGAAGCGACCGCTGGCGTGAACTTGAAAAGCAAGGGAAGTCTGAAAAAGAAATTATTGCCAGTTTCAAGAAAAAAACAAAGATGCGAATTTTCACTTGGAAGAATGAAGAGCATGTCATTGATACCACGATGACACCTATGGATTCCATCCGATATTACAAATCTTTTTTACAGGCTTCACTAATGTCAATGACACCCCAGACGGGTGAGGTCAAAGCATGGGTTGGTGGGATTGACTATAAACACTTTAAATACGACATGGTAAAAACAGGGAAACGACAGATTGGTTCCACGTTTAAGCCTTTTGTATATGCTACCGCAATCGATCAAATGCATATGTCGCCATGTGATACCTTGCCAAACACTCCTTTTACTATTCCTGCAGGAACGTATGGATTATTAAAACCATGGACTCCAAAAAACTCTGGAGGGACTTCCGGCGGAATGCTTACCCTAAAAGATGCATTGGCACAATCGATCAATACGGTAACAGCTAGGTTGATGTACCGTGTGGGGCCAAGACCTGTCATTGATCTCGTAAAAAAAATGGGCGTCGACACAAAAGATATGCCCGAAGCACCTTCTATTGCATTAGGTACGGCAGATGTTTCACTTTACGAAATGGTAGGGGCCTATAGTGTCTTTGCTAATCAGGGAGTGTATGTAAAACCTACTTTGATATCGAGAATTGAAGATAAAAACGGAACGGTTTTATACCAAAATGTCCCAGAAACTAAAGATGTGATTAGTGAAGAATCTGCTTATGTAACGGTAAGTTTAATGGAGGGAGTTACTCAATCTGGATCTGGTAACAGACTAAGAAGTAAATGGCGCGTGAATGATCCCGTATACAAAAGAGCTGTTACAGGATACCCCTACGAATTTAAAAATCCTATTGCAGGAAAAACAGGAACGACACAAAATAATAGTGATGGATGGTTTATGGGAATGGTCCCAAATTTGGTTACCGGCGTGTGGGTAGGAGGTGAAGATAGGGCAACACACTTTCAAAATACGGGCTACGGACAAGGAGCCACCATGGCACTACCAATCTGGGCAATGTATATGAAGAAATGTTATGCGAATGAAGAGTTGGATGTTTCAGATGAACGCTTTAAAAGACCTTCAAAACTAACTATTACCACAGACTGTGCTTCGTGGAAAGAAGAGAATTCAGATATAGATGGTGATGATACAGACGAATTTGATTTTTAATTCTGAAAGTTTATAAACTCAAAACCTCATAATAGCGTATGAGGTTTTTTTATGCCGTTATTTTCCCTATTTTTATGTAAAATTTTCAGAAAGAATGATTAAAAAGACAGTTGCAAATGTTACTGAAGCTTGTCATGGCATACAGGATGGGATGACCTTTATGTTGGGCGGTTTTGGCCTCAGCGGAATTCCCGAAAACTCCATTTCAGAATTAGTTCGATTAAATGTAAAAAATGTAACCTGTATTTCTAATAATGCAGGGGTTGATGATTTCGGATTAGGATTATTGCTTCAGAAAAAGCAGATAAAAAAAATGATCTCATCGTATGTAGGTGAAAATGCCGAGTTTGAACGCCAAATGTTGAGTGGAGAACTCGAAGTGGAACTTATTCCGCAGGGAACGCTGGCACAGCGCTGTCAAGCGGCACAAAGTGGTATACCAGCATTCTATACACCCGCTGGTTATGGAACTGAAGTTGCCGAAGGTAAAGAATCACGCGAATTTCATGGAAAAATGCACATATTGGAAAAAGCATTTGAAGCAGATTTTAGTTTTATAAAAGCCTGGAAAGGAGATACTGCTGGAAACCTTATTTTTAAAGGAACAGCACGTAATTTCAATCCTAACATGTGTGGTGCAGCAAAGATCACGGTGGTAGAGGTCGAACATTTAGTCCCTGCTGGAGAGCTAGATCCTAATCAAATACACATTCCTGGAATATTTGTACAACGAATCTTTGAGGGCAAAAACTATGAAAAAAGAATTGAACAACGAACCGTAAGAAAAAAATAAATGGCACTTACCAAAGAACAAATTGCACAACGCATTGCAAAAGAAGTAAAAGACGGTTATTATGTAAACTTGGGAATTGGCATTCCAACCTTGGTCGCCAATTTTGTAAGAGATGACATAGATGTAGAATTTCAGAGTGAAAACGGAATTTTAGGAATGGGCCCTTTTCCGTTTGAAGGAGAAGAAGATCCTGATTTAATTAACGCAGGGAAACAAACCATTACAGCATTGAAAGGAGCTTCTTTTTTCGATTCGGCTACTAGCTTCGGAATGATTCGAGGACAACATGTAGACCTTACGATTCTGGGTGCTATGGAAGTTTCACAAAATGGAGATATCGCCAATTGGAAAATACCAGGTAAAATGGTAAAAGGAATGGGTGGTGCGATGGATTTAGTCGCTTCCGCAGAAAATATTATTGTTGCTATGATGCATACCAACAGAGCTGGAGAGTCAAAATTACTGGAACAATGTAGCTTGCCCTTAACAGGTGTCAATTGTGTAAAGAAAATTGTCACCAACCTGGCAGTACTTTCGGTTCAGAATAACAGTTTCACTTTATTAGAACGTGCGCCTGGAGTGTCGGTAGAAGAAATAAAAAATGCTACAGCGGGAGCTTTAGTTGTAGAAGGTGACATTCCTGAAATGCAATTCTAAGGGGTTTTATTACAGTATCTTTATTATGTTAGAAACAAGCCGTTTTTCTTCAATGGCTCGTAAATGTGCATTTTTATTTTTAAGAAATCTTGTCTTTATAAAGTAGGAAAATACTGATTACATATCCGAAAAAGTTAAAATAAAATGTATTTCATCGAATAAATATGTTTTTTAACGATACAATGAATAAAAGTTTTCATATTAGCAGTCCCAAACGATTAACAATTTAACCTACTTTTTAATTATGTTTACTAAAATCAAAAACACCGTACAGTTAGTTAATAACATATTGTACGTAACCAAAAAAGTTTTTTTACTCATGTAGTTTTTGAGTGATTTCCCCCGAATCTTAACCGATTCAGATATGGTCCCGTTCTTTGTGAGGTTAGAACGGGACTTTTTTATATTCCCTTCGGGATGGCATCAATGAGTCGCTTCGTATAATCCTTTACAGGGTTTGCATAAATTTCGTCAGCATCACCTAGCTCCTCGATTTTTCCTTCATTCATAACAAGTAATTGATCCGACATATACTTCACCACAGCCAAATCATGTGAGATAAAGATATACGTAAATCCAAAATCGTCTTTGAGCTCATTTAATAAATTTAAAACCTGAGCCTGCACCGAAATATCTAAAGCCGAAACAGATTCGTCACAAATTACCAGTTTTGGTTCCATGACAATAGTACGTGCAATTCCTACTCGTTGACGTTGTCCGCCACTTAGCTCATGAGGATATCTGGAAAAATAATTTTTATCGAGCCCAACTCGGTCGAGTAGCTCTAACACTTTTTCTTTTCGCTTCTTTTTTGATTTGCTAATACCATGAACAGTCATCGGTTCTAGTAATGATTCACCAATGGTAATACGAGGATTTAACGACGAATAAGGATCTTGAAAAATTAGTTGAATATCCTTCCGAAGCAATCTCATTTCAGAAGTAGAAAGCGAAGTAATATCTTTTCCTTTGTAAAACACGCTCCCTTTTGTCGCTGTTTCTAACCCTAAAATAGTTTTGCCAAGCGTGGACTTTCCGCAGCCAGATTCGCCAACAAGTCCTAACGTTTCTCCTTTATAAACCTTAAAACTCACATCATTTACAGCTTTCACAGTTTTTTTTGCTGTAAATAAACCCGCATTCGAATAGTATTCTTTTTCAAGATTAATCACTTCAAGAATAGGTGTCTGGGTATATAATTTCTTATGTTTTGCCGCACGTTGCTGAGGTGAAATTACTTCTTTTTTAAAGCTTTTGTCTGCTATAGACGCAATCGTAGGTAGTGTTTTAAAGCGCTCCTCTAAGGTAGGTCTCGATGCTAAAAGTGCTTTAGTGTAGGTAGCTTTTGGATTTTTAAAAACCGAAGGTGTCGTGCCTTCTTCTACAATACTTCCTTGATACATAACAATCACTCGATCTGCAATTTCACTTACTAAACCCAGATCATGGGATATAAAAAGCATGCTCATTTTTGTCTCTTTCTGAATTTCCTTCAGTAACAGCAAGATTTCTTTTTGCACTGTAACATCCAATGCTGTGGTAGGCTCGTCTGCAATCAACAATTTTGGTTTACAGGCGATAGCCATAGCAATCATCACCCGCTGCATCTGTCCGCCACTAATCTGATGCGGATACCTTCTAAAAATTTCGTTGGGACGCGGTAGTTTCACTTTTTCAAAAAGTGCCAGCGTTTCTTTTTTTGCTTCGGAAGCAGATAGCTTCTTATGATGCTGTAGAATTTCAGATACTTGATAACCACAACGCAACGACGGATTTAAAGCACTCATGGGTTCCTGAAAAATCATTGCAATGTCGTTCCCTCTCAATTTCCGAAGCACCCTATCATTTTCTGCCAGCAGACTTTTTCCATTAACTATTATTTCACCTGTAATTGAAGTTATTTTTTTAGGCAACAAACCCATAATGGACATAGAGGTCACAGACTTCCCAGAACCCGATTCGCCTACAATCCCAACAATCTCATTCTCAGAAACAGAAAATGAAATTTGGTGAATGACCTCTTTTTTTTCTTTCTTCTTTCCAAAAGAAATAGTCAAATTGGTTATATCAAGAAGCGGTTGTGTGGGCATGATGGCAAAGATAGTTTTTTAAATGGAGCTTTTAATTTAACGTCAAAAGGTATTTTAAATCCGTTATAAAACAATGTTTTGTTAAAAATTGTTAATAAAAATCTACTGCAGTTCATCGAAAAAAATTTTGTATTTCGAAAAAAAAGTGTTTTTTCGTGCTGAATTGTTATAGAAATCCCTAAAAATAGTATCAAATTGCTATTTTTTATTCTATTTCATTCAATTTTTAGTATTCATTTCTAACAAATCCTAATTTATGAAAAATCATTTCTCTTATAGAGAAAGTTTCTTTTCTTTACTTTTTCTATTTTTCAGTATTTCTCTTCTTGCTCAAACAAAAGCAGAACAGGAAAAAATTACCAGTCGGTACGACACTTCAAAACTTGAAACACTTCAGGGAAACCTTACCAGCAAGAAACAAGTTCAAAAACAAGAAGCAATCAATCAAGCACAACAAAGAAATTTACCTGTGAAGGTGACTCTTGAAGATGGGAGTATTGCCGAATTACAATATATAGCAGAGGATGGCAGTCCTATTTACTATAGAACATTCAATGTGGCGGCAGCCAAATCAACCAGAGCAAACTTTTTAAACAATGGAGGAGGTCTAGGTCTCAATCTTGACGGTCAAAATATGATTGGATATGTCTGGGATGGTGGTCACGCCAGAGTTTCTCACCAAGAATATGATGGTGCTGGAGGTACTAATCGTGTAACTATTCAGGATGCAGCTTCTGAAGGAGGAACACAATTGAACTTTCATGCGGCTCACGTAACAGGAACCATCACAGCTTCAGGGGTTCAGCCTGCAGCAAAGGGAATGGCGCCACAATCTCGTGTTCGAGGCTATATGTGGAACAATGATGTTGCCGAAGCAACTGCAGCCGCAGCAAATGGGATGTTACTTTCAAATCATAGTTATGGATTTCGTTCAGATCTAGTGCCAGATTACTATTTTGGAGCTTATATTGATGAGTCACGTAACTGGGACGAAGTAATGCACAATGCACCTTATTATTTAATGGTGGTGGCAGCAGGAAATGATGGTAATCAAAATAGTTATAATGGTTCACCTTTAGGAGGAAATTCTTCCTACGATAAGCTAACAGGACATTCAACTTCCAAAAATAACTTGGTAATTGCCAATGCTCAGGATGCCAATATCGATTCTAATGGAAATCTGGTAAGTGTAACGATTAATAGTTCTAGTAGTGAAGGACCTACAGACGACCTTAGAATTAAACCTGACTTGACGGGTAATGGAACTTCGGTATATTCGACCTACGAAAATAGCGACACTGCGTATGCGAGTATTACAGGTACTTCCATGGCTTCACCAAATGTTACTGGAACATTACTTTTATTACAGCAACACGCTAATAATACCTTCGGAAACTATATGCGTGCGGCTACTTTAAAAGGCCTCGCGTTACACACTGCAGACGATGCCGGTCCTACAGGCCCAGATGCAGTTTATGGGTGGGGATTAATGAATGCAAAAAGAGCTGCGGAAGCAATTTCTGACGAAGGAACGAATAGCCTTATTGAAGAGCTTACATTAACATCAGGAAATTCATACACATTTACTGTAGATGCTAATGGGATTGACGATTTAATGGCTTCTATTTCTTGGACAGACGTTCCGGGAACAGCAACAACTCAAACAAACTCAAGTACCAAAAGATTGGTAAATGATCTTGATATTCGCGTAACACAAGGAGGAACAACCTTTTTCCCGTACCGATTAACAGGAGTAACGACCAACGGATTGGGAGATAACACAGCAGATCCCTATGAAAGAATTGCAGTTTCAAACGCTTCAGGAACATATACGATTACAATCACTCACAAAGGATCTCTTTCTGGTGGAAGTCAGAACTACAGCTTAATTGTAACTGGAATCACTTCAGGTGCTGTAAACTGTACTGCGGTAACGCCAACAGGATTAAATGTTTCGGGTGTTGGATCAAATTCAGCTATTGTTGGATATGATGCAGTTTCTGGAGCGACCTATGACGTGCGTTACAGAGTGTCTGGAACAAGTAGCTGGACAACAATAGCTTCTGCTGCAACGTCAGCGAGCTTAAACGGATTAACACCAACAACAGTATATGAAGTTCAGGTACGAAGCAAGTGTAACGATGGATCTACCTCTTCGTATTCATCTTCAGTAACATTTACCACAACCGAAGTACAACTCAATTACTGTACGTCGACCAGTAGTAATGTCAATGATGAATATATTAGCCGAGTACAAGTGGGAACAATTAATAATGCTTCTGGTGCTCAATTCTATTCAGATTTTACCAACATTTCAACAGATCTTTCCGAAGGGCAAACGTATACGTTAACAATCACTCCCACGTGGACAGGAACGGTATATTCTGAAGGATATGCTGCTTGGATTGACTATAATCATGATGGTGACTTTACCGATGCGGGCGAGCAAATCGCTTCGATTGCCGTAACTCAAAACACACCTGTTTCGGCTTCGTTTACGGTACCAAGCGGAACATCTGCTACTGCAACACGAATGCGTGTAACAATGAGCTACAATGCTGTTCCTACTGCTTGTCAATCATTTACCTATGGTGAAGTAGAAGATTATACTGTGAACTTAAGTGGTGCTACTGCAGATACACAAGCACCTTCTAATCCAACGAGCTTGGCAGCTTCAAATGTAACTCAAACAACTGTGGATCTTTCTTGGAATGCCTCTACAGACAATGTTGGAGTGACAGGATATGATATATATCAAGGAGCTACGGTGCTTGGTTCTGTAACAGGAACTTCAGCAAATATTACGGGTCTTACCGCTTCAACTGCCTACTCTTTTAGAGTACGTGCAAAAGATGCTGCAGGGAATATCTCGGGTTACAGTAATACAGTAAATGTTACTACAGCAACTCCACCAGATACTCAGGCCCCATCAACTCCAGCGAGTTTAAGTGCTTCAAATATTACCGATACGACTGTAAACTTATCATGGAACGCTTCAACAGATAATGTTGGTGTAACAGGATATGATGTATATCAGGGAAGTACAGTGTTAGGAACCGTTACAGGAACCAGTGCTAATGTTACAGGGCTTACAGCAGCTACAGCATACTCTTTTAGAGTTCGTGCTAAGGATGCCGCTGGTAATGTGTCTGGTTACAGTAATACTGTAAATGTAACTACTACAGGTGGTAGTAATGGTTGTGCCGGAGGTATTACAGCGTTCCCATATGCTGAAAGTTTTGAAAGCAATTTGGGTGCATGGACACAATCTACGGCAGATGATATAAATTGGACACGCGATTCTGGCGGAACGCCTTCGAGCGGAACAGGACCCTCTGCTGGTGCAGCAGGATCGTTCTATATGTATGTAGAAGCTTCAGGTAATGGAACAGGGTATCCAAACAAAAGAGCCATTTTAAACTCTCCATGTTTTAATTTAAGTAGTGCTTCCGAAGCCTATATTACATTCAACTATCATATGTATGGAGCTAGCGATATGGGAAGTATCATTCTTCAAGCAAGTGATGATAATGGTGCTTCTTGGAGTACTTTATGGACAAAAACCGGTAATCAAGGGAATTCTTGGTTAGAAGAAACCATTGATTTAACTGCGTATACAGGAGGAAGTGTTCAGTTACGTCTTAACAGACTTACGGGTGCGACTTGGCAAGCAGATATTGCTATCGATAATGTAAGAGTTACAAATAGTGCTCCGGTAACCGATCCATGTGCAGGGGTTCCTGCATGGAGCAGTAGCCAAAGCTATTCGCCAGGTGACAGAGTAACCTATCAAGGAGGACTGTATGAAAGAACCTCTTCTGGATGGACGTATTTAGGACCTTGTGGAACAACTACCTCAAATACTACGTTAGGCGGAAACGATGGTCCTCCTGTGAACAGCATCGCTTCGATTTCAGTATATCCAAATCCGGTAAATGGGAATGTATTAAATGTCGCTGTTTTAGGAACAACAGCTACCGATTATATTATTTACAACATGCTAGGTCAGGTAGTGATTCAAAATACATTTACAGAAAGACTTGATGTATCAAATCTAAAAGCAGGTATGTACCTATTAGAAGTTAAAGCGGAAGGTGAGAAATTTACCGAACGCTTTATCATAGAATAGAACCTAACATAGTTTATTCTAATTGTAAACCCGCTCCAATCTGGAGTGGGTTTTTTATTTTTTATACTGAAAGGATCTCCTCTTCAGGAAGAAGCGGTTCGTTACGTAGTCGTAAAAAGATCTGAGCAACTGTTACGGTATCTTTTTCACAATAAGTTATGATTCGGTCTATGTCATTTTCTTTATAATAGACATCACGCACCTGACTTCCATCTATATCGTCTTTAGGGGAAGGAACACCCAAAACATGAGCCATTAGCTTTAGAGAGGTGAATGTTTTATAATCGCCAAACTTCCACAGTTCAAGAGTATCCAGATGGGGAACTTCCCAAGGTTTTTTTCCGAAGAGATTTAACTTAAAGGGAATATCTATACTATTAATGATCATCCTGCGTGCGATATACGGAAAGTCAAATTCTTTACCGTTGTGAGCGCACAATAAATGGTGCGTATTGTTAAAATGGGTTTCAAGCAATGTCTTAAACTCCTTTAATACGGTAACTTCATCACCATAGAAGCTTGTCGTTCTAAAGTTTCTTATATCGCCTTGTATTTTGAAATATCCTACCGAAATACAGATAATCTTACCAAATTCGGCCCAAATTCCAGCACGATCATAGAATTCTTCTGGGGTGAACTCATCTTTTCGCTGGTATTGTGTCTTTAATTCCCACAATTGCTTTGTGGTATCGTCGAGATCTTTGTAATTTTTTTGTTGAGGTACAGTTTCAATATCCAGAAATAGGATATGTTCCAAATTGACTCTTTTTAACATGATGTATTACTATAGCGGGAAGTCGTCATTAAAACTACAAAATATTTTTTAATTAGCATCCAGCATTTTATAAGCCTCTTCCACGTACACATAAAAATCACTGCTAAACGGCTTGTCCGAACGATTCCCGCGTTGATGGCCCAGACGCGTGATGATAAGATTATCTTCTGGGATTGTAATTACATATTGACCCAAAATGCCACGCATTACAACTATCTTTTTGTCGAGATGATCGCTTAACCAGAATCCAAAGCCATATTCGGGGCTTTCAGTAAAGCGGGGCTGGATAGAAGTAGCTATAAATGTTGAGTCAAGTAATTGTTCTCCGTTCCAGGTTCCGAAGTCTTTATACAGTTTTCCAAATCGAGAAAAATCACGTGCATTACTAGCGATACAGCAATATGCTTTAGGTAGGGAATTTTCGGCATCATCTACTTGCCACAAGGCTGCTTTTTCTGCGCCCAGAGGATTCCAAAAACTTTCAGAAAGATAAGTTTCTATTTCTTTTCCAGTGGCTTTTTCAATGACCATTCCGAGTAATTGAGTGTTGCCACTAAGATATTTAAAAGATTCTCCTGGAGTTTCAATGAATTCCAGACCTAGAATAGTTTCGGCCAGATCATCATCATAATAGGAGCGAGCCGTAATGCTAAACGGACTCGTATAGGACTCATCCCAGTTGAGCCCAGAAGCCATACTTGACAAATCACCAACGGTCATCCCCGTGTTTTTATATTGCAGATAGAAATCACTTACGCGCTGGTCAAGGCCTTTTATATAGCCATCTTTAATTGCTTTCCCCAGTAGGGCAGCCGTAATGCTTTTCGCCATTGAAAAGGAATTCGTTTGTGAATTCAACCCATAGCCATCCGCATATTTTTCATACCAAATGCTGTCATTTTTTATGATAAGAAACGCAACGGTTCCCATTTCTTTGTGTTGTGCCGAAAGTCTTTCGGTGGGCTGAATGGTATTAAAATCTTTATGTAGCGGCCACGGTTGCGGATTCTCACTTGCAGGGATGTCAACATTTTCAAAATACACATGATCGTCTATAAAAGCGGTCGTATGACCCGTAAGATACACCACACGAATCCCTTTTAATATATAGTTGTAATCTGTTATGTACAGCGTAATCACTACTAAAGCCAGGAGACCAATAAACCACTTAAAGAATCTTTTCATTTTAGAATAATGATTGTTGTTTAGCAGGGCTTTCGTGTTCTAAAAGCCATTTTTTGCGGTGCAATCCTCCAGCATATCCCGTAAGTGAACCATCACTCCCAATGACTCTGTGACACGGAATAATGATGGCAATTGGGTTTTTTCCATTTGCGGAAGCAGCAGCGCGAATGACTTTTGGATTCCCTAACAGATTTGCAATTTGTTGATAGTTTTGTGTTGTTCCGAAAGCGATTTGTTGTAGTTGGCGCCATACTTTTTTCTGAAAATCGGTCCCTTCAGGAGCTAGTTTTACATCAAATTGGGTGCGCTCTCCTTTGAAGTATTCGGAAAGTTGTGACATGGCATTGGCTAAAACCGAAGGTGTTTCCGAAGAGAAGTCCATCTCTATTTTAGGGTCTAAAAATACTACCGAAGCTATTCCAGCCGAATCTCCTTTGATCTCTAAAATGCCCAACGGAGATTGTACATAGGCTGTTTCCATTACTCTTCAGATTCTTTTTTTTCTTCCTCTAATGTAATACCCATACGTTTTGCACGTCGCTCCCAGTTTTTACGGGCCGCTACCTGCATGTCTTCTATATCGTCACTCTCGTCCATAATTTCTAGCCCGAGTAAGGTTTCTATAATATCTTCCATAGTGACGATTCCAATGGTATTCCCAAATTCATCAACCACCATCGCCAGATGACTACGTTGTTTGATAAACGTTTCAAAAAGATCTGGGATTGGTTTTTCTGCATCGATAACAAATATTTCTCTTTTAATATCGCTTAGCAATTTCTCACCATTTTCTTCGACGATTTCTTCAAGAATATCGTCTTTTAACACGAAACCAGTGATGTTATGTGTTTTATCTTTAAATAAAGGTATTCTGGAAAACCTAAGATTTTTATGAGTATTGTGAAATTGCTGTAGGCTCGTGGTTTCATCTGCCGTTTCAACTACAGGAAAGGGGGTCATCACGTCTTTTGCCAGAATACTTTTAAATACGAGTAGGTTTTTAATCACGGCACTTTCATTTTCTTCAAACACCCCTTCTTGTTCTGCCGTATGAGTAATAGAAATAAATTCCTCACGGCTCATGGTGCTCACGTGTGCAGATTTTCCAATTAGTTTGGTTGTCAAGGTGAGTATCCAGAGAATTCCAGTATACTTTAGTGGAAAAATAATTGCATTAAGAGCAATGGCTGTAAAATTCCCCAATTTTTTCCAATAGGTGGCTCCTATGGTTTTAGGTATAATTTCAGAAACTATTAAAATCAATACTGTCATTATTGTAGAAATGATACCTACGAAGTTGATTCCCATGATTTGCATATCATATCCCCCTTCAATTGCCATAATTCCCGCTTGGTTTCCTACTAGAATAGCTCCTACTGTATGTGCAATGGTATTGATTGTTAATATCGCAATAAGCGGTTTGTCAATATCTTTTTTAAGACTGGTTAAAGTTTTGGCGTAGCCATTGCCTTCGGCAGTTTTAACTTTTAAAAAAGTAGGTGTAAAACTTAAAAGGGCTGCTTCTAGAATGGAACATAGAAATGAAAAGAAAATAGAAAGTACTGCGTAAACTATTAATAAGGTCATTCAGAATAAATTTTTTTACAAGGTAGCGCAAAGTCTTTAAAACCGCTATTAAAAAAATATTAAAAGAAGCTTGTTACCAACCTACAAAACCAGGCGGTTCAATTTCATTTAAATTGAGATAGACAATTAATTGGCCACGGTGGTGAGTTACGTGGTCCTGTAATAAATTTAATATTTGGAGTTTGCTTTTGTCTCCTGCAAAAAAAGTAACCGTCTCTTTGAGATCTTTTAAAGGAACCTTTTCAAGAATTGATTTAGTGTTATTAAAGGCTTCGGAAAGGATTGCGATGGTTTCCGCTTTTGTGGTTGGAAGTATGTTTTTCCCTCGTTCACTTTCCGAAGTAGAAAAATACGTGCCGCTCAACCAGTCCATGTTACTTTTTATATGCATGAGTTGCTCTTTAAAGGTCATCTGGCGTTCGGTGGGTTTAAAGTCATAGTACTCTTCTGGCATTGCCTCAGCTATTGCTAGCATATAGATTTTACTATTTTCCCATTTTTCTAAAAATGCACCCTTTACATCAGCTTGCTGCGCAGTGGCTGAAATTACGATCATACCTAAAATGATACAGAGTTGAGTAATTTTATTCATTTTGCTTGTAAATTCCTACTATTAGTTCGCCTTTAGCATTCATATGAGCACGATACATGCCTGCTGTATTAAATTCCATACTTACGTTTCCGTCTTTATCAATTGCGATGACACCTCCGTCACCGCCTAAATTAGGCACTTTTTTTTGAATGACTTCTGAAGCCGCATCTTGTAAGGTAGCACCACCATATTCCATCATAGCAGAAATATCATGAGCTACCATAGCACGAATAAAATATTCGCCCCATCCCGTTGAAGACACTGCACAGGTCGCATTGTTGGCATAAGTTCCGGCACCTATGATTGGGGCATCCCCAATACGGTTCCAGCGTTTGTTAGTCATACCACCTGTTGAGGTTCCAGCGGCTAAGTTTCCGTTCTTGTCTAATGCTGCACAACCCACAGTTCCAAATTTTGAGTCTTTACTATATACATCTTCAAAGGTGTTGACGGCTATGTTTTTAGATTCTCTTTCTTTGATACGTTGTAATGACTCAAAGCGATTTTTTGTATAAAAGTATGAGGGGTCTACCAACTCAAAGCCTTTTTCCATTGCAAATGTTTCGGCTCCTTTGCCACTTAGCATCACGTGTGGCGAGTCGTTCATTACAGATAGAGCTAGATCAATAGGGTTTTTAATACGAGTCACTCCTGCTACAGCGCCTGCGTTTAAGGTAGCACCATCCATTACCGAAGCGTCTAGCTCATTGGTCTCTTCATGCGTAAAAACGGCACCTTTTCCTGCATTGAATAAAGGCGAATCCTCCATTATATTAATCGTTTTTGTAACAGCTTCCATGGCTGTTCCTCCATTTTTTAAGATTTCGTGGCCCGTTCTAATGGCTTCCTCTAATTTTAATTTATATGCTTTTTCAAGCGAATCGCTCATGTTTTCTTTTAGAATCGTTCCTGCTCCGCCATGAATGACTATCCCAAAATTTTCTGGATTTGTCTCATTTTTTTCAATTAAAGTATCACTTATTGACGTTTCTGAAGTACTTTTTGTTTCGTTTTTACAGCTTAAAAGAGCAATAAATCCGATTAAAAGTGTTAAAGTTTTAAATTTTATCATTTTTTTAACATTTTAGGTAAATATACGACAAAATCCTTTGTTCATCAAGGCTGCGCAAGGAATTTATGTAGGAAAAAACACATAAAAAACAGTAAAATATCGATGAAATACACTTAATTCACGATTAAGTGTAAAATAATGTGAAACTTTTCCTATATTTGATTAGCGTCATGCCCCAAATTTGATGCCCCCAACTTATGAAACTTATAACTACCAGCCTACTGGCAATGGCATTACTTTGCCTTACCGTATCTTGTCAAAAAGACCAAGAACCAGAAACTATTCAAGAAGAGGTAAACTTTTCAATCGATTTAAACCTTGCCAATGAAACAGATTGGGAAATGGCAAATGAGATTTTAACGTTAGTAAATGCACACCGTGCAACTCTTAATTTAGAACCTTTATTACGTGACCAACAGTATGCGTCTGCTTACGCTGTAGATCATACAAAGTATATGATTAGCTTGTCACAGATCAATCATGATAATTTTCAAGAGCGTTCTGCAGCTATGAAAGCACGTGGTGCTAAAATCGTTACAGAAAACGTTGCATATGGATACAATGATGCAGCTAGTGTAGTACATGCCTGGTTAAATAGCCCAAGCCACAGAGCAGCTATTGAAGGACCATATACACATTCAGGATTTGGAGTGATGCCTGGAAATAACGGAGCATACTTTTTTACACAGCTTTTCTATAAGAAATAACATTACTTTTCATTTTATTAATTGAATTAGATTTCAGGTGTACTGTTTGGAGGACAGCATATCTGAAATCTTTTCTTTAGGAACTCTCGCATTGTTTCCATGATTTGCCTTATTTTTATATCATAAAATTTAATTGTATGGCAATTGCAAAACCTTTTAACTTAAATAAATGGGTAGAAGATAACCGAGAACTTCTTAAACCACCCGTAGGAAACAAGAATCTATATGTAGATGCCGAAGATTATATCGTCATGGTCGTCGCGGGGCCAAATGCTCGAAAAGATTATCACTATAACGAGACTGAAGAGTTATTCTATCAGTTAGAAGGAAATATTCAAGTGCATATTCAGGAAGAAGGAAAAAAAAGAACTATGGAGCTAGGGCCTGGAGACATGTATTTACATCCGGCAAAAGTTCCGCATTCTCCAGTTCGCGAAGCAAATTCTATTGGGTTGGTCGTTGAACGTAAAAGACAGGACCTGAAAGGCAAGGATGGTTTACTATGGTATTGTGATAATTGTAATACCAAGCTTCATGAAGTTTATTTCCCTTTGCATGATGTAGAAAAGGATTTTTTACAACACTTCAAAGATTTCTACGGAAGTAAAGAATTGCGCACTTGCGATAATTGTGGGACTGTAATGCCTACTGATAGCCGATTTGTTTCAGACGAATAACCTTTCTGAAACTCCTTCTGCTTCATTTCAAATTCTTCATTCGATTATGTACCTTCGCGACCACAAATTGCTGTTGTATACTATTCAGCAAATTCACTAATTAAATAGGGTTGCAGAAAGCAACCAAAATAAAAATAAAATTTATGTCAACAATTGCCACCGAATTCGGAATGGATAAAGCCCTACAGCAGCTAGGTTTAAAAGAAATTAATCATGGAACTTCTACTGGGAATACATGGTATCCTGGCGGTGCAGAGATTGCATCGCACTCACCAGTAGATGGGGCTTTGATTGGTAAAGTAACTACGACCACAAAAGAAGAATACGAAAAAGTGATAACAACTGCTCAGGATGCCTTTATTACTTTTAGAGCGATGCCTGCACCACAACGTGGTGAAATTGTTCGTCAGTTTGGAAATAAATTAAGAGAGCTTAAAGAACCATTAGGAAAACTGGTTTCTTATGAGATGGGTAAATCATTACAAGAAGGATATGGTGAAGTTCAAGAGATGATCGATATCTGTGATTTTGCTGTCGGACTTTCAAGACAACTAAACGGACAAACGATCCCTTCGGAAAGACCTGGGCACGTGATGCGTGAGCAATGGCATTCATTGGGAATTGTTGGAATCATTTCAGCTTTTAATTTTCCAGTGGCAGTTTGGGCATGGAATACTGCTCTGGCGTGGGTATGTGGTGATGTATGTGTTTGGAAAGCTTCAGAAAAAACACCTATGTGTGCTGTAGCTTGTCAGAATATTATTGCAGGTGTTTTAAAAGATAATGATCTTCCTGAAGGGATCTCTTCTATCATCAATGGCGATTATAAAGTTGGTGAAATGATGACCACCGACACCAGAATCCCTCTTATTTCTGCCACAGGCTCTACCAGAATGGGACGAATTGTAGGGGCGAAAGTCGCAGAGCGTTTTGGTAAGTCATTGCTAGAGTTAGGTGGAAACAACGCTATTATTATTACTCCTACAGCAGACCTTAAAGTGGTCGTGCCAGGTGCGGTATTTGGTGCCGTAGGTACCTGCGGACAACGTTGTACTTCAACAAGAAGGCTTATTATACACGAAAGTGTATATGATAAAGTAAGAGATGCCATCGTAGGAGCTTATAAACAAATTGTTATTGGAAATCCTTTAGATGAAAATAATCATGTAGGTCCGTTGATCGATAAAGATGCAGTAAGTACTTATTTGAGTGCAATCGAGAAGGCAAAAGAAGAAGGTGGAAATGTACTGGTTGAAGGCGGTGTATTAGAAGGAAAAGGTTATGAAAGCGGATGTTATGTAAAACCAGCCATTATCGAAGCAGAAAACAATTTTGAAATCGTTCAACACGAAACTTTTGCACCGATCCTTTACTTAATGAAATATTCTGGAGAGGTCGAAAATGCTATCGAGAAACAAAACGGTGTTGCTCAGGGATTATCAAGTGCGATTATGACTAACGAAATGAAAGAAGCCGAAAAATTCTTATCGTTTGCAGGTTCCGATTGTGGAATCGCAAATGTCAATATAGGTACATCTGGTGCAGAAATTGGTGGTGCTTTTGGAGGTGAGAAAGAAACCGGTGGAGGTCGCGAATCTGGTAGCGATGCTTGGAAAGTCTATATGAGAAGACAGACCAATACAGTGAATTATAGTGATGAACTTCCCTTAGCTCAAGGAATCAAGTTTGACTTGTAGAAGTTAAGGCAGCATGTGCCTTCCTCTCGCGGTGCTCGTCGGAGGCAAGAGCTCAGAGAATTAAATTTGATCTTTAAGAGATATGTTTAATCATATTTAAAGCCGTTTAGCGAATTTCGTTAAGCGGTTTTTTTATTGACACTCATTTGATTATGTTAAAGTATATACAACAGCCTTGCATCTTATCTAATTTTGCCTTAAAATACAACTATGAAAAAATTTATTACATTGGCTTTATGCGGAATTATTACTCTTTCCTGTGTAGCTCAGAAAAAACCAAAAATAAAAGGCGATAAAAATGTGGTCGATATCACCGAATCTATTGATCAAGCATTTAATGCAATAGAAATCGACGATGCTTTGGAAGTGGATTTATTACCTGCCTCCAAACCATTTTATAGATTGGAAACAGATTTCAATTTATCGAGAATACTTCAGTTTAAAGTAGAAGATAGTGTGCTTAAAATTTACAGTGACTATAAAATTACGAGTAGTAAAAAACTTAAAATAGAACTTTCTGCTTCTGGAATTGATGCTATTACGCTAAAAAACGATGCGAAAATTGAATCAAAACGCAAACTTGAATCGAAAGTAATGGTATTGACTGCAAATGAGTCTAGTAGATTTGACCTTGATATTGAAGCCGATTCGATTGCTGTAAATATTACCAAAAATGCCGGCGGAAAGTTAAATCTAATGAGTGAAAAGACAGATATAAAAATGAATGGTCGCACCGATTTGAAAGTGCGCAACTCATCTGATAACTTAGTAATTTCTATTGCAGATAATGGCGATTTGGATATTGATGGAAATTCGGACACAGGAAAATATAACCTTACAGATGGCAGCCAACTGAAGGGTAAAAAACTTCGTGTAAACAAAGCGTCTATCAACCTATCAAATAATGCATACGTAGAGGTTTTTGTTGCAAAAGATCTGGAAGTGTATGCCAAAGATAAAAGTAAAATTGAATTATGGGGAGAGCCTAAAATTAACATAAAAGGTTTACTTGGAGATGCCGAAATAGAAAAGAAAGACTAGTTTCTTCCTTGTTCTTCAGGATATAATTGATAGACAGCTGTGCTTTGCCACACCTGTTTTGATTCTATATCCATTATTGAAAGTGCTCCTTTAAATGCAGCTCCTGTATCGACGTTCCACACATTTGCAAAGTTTGCAGGGGTGTCAAAACCTACTCTATATACAGGGGTGTGTCCAATAAAGATTTCGTTAAAAAGTTTGAGGCGTTGAGGGTATTTTTCATCATCTTCAGAAATATTCTTATCTAAAGCACATACCATTTCCCAAAGAGTTCGGTCCCAATAGACATTTTCGGGATGGTATTCAAATTGTGGGCCTTTCTGATTGGTAAACCCAGCGTGTAGAAATAGATTGTTATTCGAATCGATATAAAAATTTTCTAGATCTTTCAGAAAAGAGATATGTTTTTCAACCTCAGCTTCAGAAAGCTTTGCGTAGCTTTTTATACTGGAAATACCGCCATGATTCAACCACATGGGGTTTTCTTTTGCTCCTGTAAGATATTCATACAACAGTTGATCGTGGTTGCCACGAATAAATCGGCACTCAAATTTTTCAGCAAAATGAATTAAAAAATCAATCGTTTCGGCACAGTCACTCCAGCCATCCACATAATCACCCACAAAAATAAAAACATCGTTTTTTTCAGGTTCTACAAAACCCAATACCTCTTTTAAGCCACGTAGACCTCCATGAATATCACCTACTACTAATTTCCTCATACACCAATAAACAAATAAAGAACTACAATCGCAAACAGAATGGCTATGACCATAAAAAAGATTTTCCAAAAGGAATAGGGTCGTTGGCCAGAGATGACCTGAGTTTGCCCATTCACAAAAAAGTTATACCGCTTATTTTTGTATTTGTATGCACTCACATATACAGGAAGTAAAATATGTTTGAAGGTTTCATCGGTAAGTTTCATGTCAATACGGGTAATACGTTGCGTATCGCCACCAATATCCCTTCGCGCCCATTGATTGGCAATGTTTCTTGCCGTCTTAGTAGCATCTAAATGCCCGTCTTTTAATGGTATGGTATATTTTTCGGTGACGAATCCAGCGAGATAACTACTATCAAAAGGTTTGAGATCGTTCAATTTCCAACGTGCCACTTTGGTTGGTATGACACCCGATTTTTGTTTAGATGCCTTTATCAAAGTGTCATCGACAAAGCCGCTCACATTTCCAGCAGCAGGATACCATCTCGTTCGGCGTTCTTGCACTGTACGTTTATTTTTGCCCGACCCTACTGTTTTAGTTACATAATAATATTCTCCACGCTGTCCTACGTAATCCGCATATAGTTGTGCATCAAAGGTCCAGTAGGGCGCATACAACCCTTTGGTATTTTGCGGGTCCAATGCAGCTTTTTGAAGTTTGTTAGGTGCAAACCAAAGCCCTTTTACCCATTTTCTAAAAATTAAGTGCGCCTGCTGCTGGTTAATCATAAACGGAAGTACGGCTCCAGGCAAAATCCAGTCTTCCTTATAGGCATCTTCAATTATGAGCGGCATTGTGCAATAAACACAATGTAGCGATTTGTAATTTTCTTCTACATGCTGATTGGCACCACAATTCTTACAATGCAACATCATGATCTCCTCGCTATGTGATTGGGAACCCATGCTATCGAGATAGGGTTTTAATTCAATCTCTTCAAAGCTACTTTCTGAAACAGCAATCTCCTGTGTATATCCACAATATTCACATTTTAACTCAGTAGTTCCAGGGGCATACCGAAGCTCTGCGCCGCAATTGACACAGGATTTTTTTAGTTCGGAAGATTTTGAGGTTGTACTCGATTCCATAAAACTGTTCCCTCCTCTTGAAGGAAGAATGCCTTTAAGGCGGAAAGGTTAAAATTTAATGAGATTCTGAAACAAATTCAGAATACTGATACGTTTCATTATTGTCCAGGTAGTGGCGGTGGCGTAGCACCTCCTAAAAAAGCTTTTAGTTCTTCTACACTATGTAAGGCAGCCCACTCACTCATCCCTTGTTTCCAGACCAACGTGTCTTTGTTTACGGTTCGGTTAGCGAACAAAGCTTTTAATTGCTCGAAGCTCACAGGTCCCGCTTGTGCTCCGTTGGCAGCATAAAAATACTGTACAGCAGCAGGCATTGGCGGAGGCATCGCTCCTCCTGATTGTTGTGGCATGTGTTGTTGCTGACCTCCCATTTGTGGTGACATCATGCCACCCATTTGTTGTGCCAATACAAAGCCCATTCCCATACCCATTCCGGCACCAGCAGTTCCTCCTTCATTAAGGGCAGCCGCTTCAATCGCTTTGGCTGTTTTAAACTTGGTTAATTTATCCAGGTCTAATTTATCTATACGACTATATTCAAAGATCTCCTTTTTAAGATCTTCTGGCATAGACACATTTTCTATATAAAATTTCTCCAAAGAAACACCTACAGAGTTAAATTCTGGACTCATTACCGTTTGGCAGGTTTCTGAAAGCTCTGTGGTATTCGCCGCATACAATTCGATAGGCAAATTGGCTTCCCCTACGGTATCTGTAAAACGAGTGGCAATTAAACTTTTAAGATGTTCGTTGATCTCATAATTAGTAAAATTATTGTCGGTACCTACAATATCGATAATAAATTTACCCGGGTCGTTTATTTTAAAAGCATAGGTTCCAAAAGCTCGTATCTCTACCAAACCGAAGCGTTCGTCATTTAGCGTAATTGGATTTTTGGTCCCCCATTTTTCGTCTGTAAAGAGGTGTGTGTTTACAAAATAGACCTCCGCTTTAAACGGACTATCAAAGCCGTACTTCCAACCCTTAAGTGTGGTAAGAATGGGTAAATTTTGTGTATTAAGTGTGTAGGTCCCGGGTTTAAAAACATCTGCCAGCTGTCCTTCATTAATAAAAACTGCAGTTTGTCCTTCACGAACAATGAGTTTGGCGTTGTTTTTAATTTCATTTTGGTAGCGTTCAAAGCGGTGGACAATGGTATCGTCTGTATAGTCCAGCCACTCAATGATGTCTATAAATTCGTGACTTAGTTTTTCTTTAATTTTATCAAAAATACCCATGAGATTGTGGTTTTAAAAAGTTGAAGTTTAAAGATAAGTAATATTTTGAAGTGGAATGTTACAGAGATAATATGATTAACTATACTTAATCTTCCTTAAAATACGTTGTGCTTCTTTAAACGCTGGATAGATATTCAGGTATTTTTTTAAATAAGGTTTGGCTTCCAATAATTTCGATTTTGCTTCAGAAAAATCATTGAGATAACATATAAGATAGGTAGCCGGCAAATTCCGTAGGTCTTTTTCTTCTGAAGCATTTAGCGGAATATCTTTTTTCAACTTTCCGACGAGCGCATTGTTGGCATTGTAAATATGATGCAGTGTCTTTTTATTATATTGAGGCGGCTCAAAAATCAACTTTGTATCGATGGTATGTGAACCATTCTCTTTAAATAAAATGGTTACTTCTTCTAGTGGATAATATTTATACTGGTTGTTTAAACCTAAATGCACATACTCTATAATTTTAAAAGCATCTTCAGTAAAAGTAATACTCACTTCATCCAAAGCCGAATAAAATAGACGAACTTGTTCGTTAATAAGTTCAATGTCTACCCGCGAATAATAGGTCTCTCCATTTACAATTTTAGTATTTCCTGCCCAGCAAACTACAAATAGTTCTTTAAATACTTTATAGTCTGCCGTGAGGTCTTTATGGCGATGATTAATAAAATCGATAACTCCATCAAGGGTAAGTTCAATATTATTTTTGGCTTTGTTTTCTATCGCCTGGACAATTTCAGAATTTACATCCTTGATCTCAATGTCAAAATTTTTAGGCATGGAAATACTTCCGTCTCTTAAAAAAATGGAGCCTCCCCAGTATTTCCAAATATTTTTGCGCAGCGAGGTGATTTTACCATTTGGTCGAATGGTAACCAGACCTACCACTTTGTCTTCTGGAAGATGCGCAAAGGCAATATTTTCGTAAGTAATAATCGGCGCATTGGTGAGATACGCATTTATCAAATTTTGAATTTTACTATCATCAAAAAAGTCGGTACCTATAATTTCATTAGTTTCATCCTCCACTCCTATAACGATAAAACTATTGTTGGCAGGATTGCTATTGCTAAGCGCACAAATATGTTTTAAAAACTTTGCTTTCCCTTCTTTACTTCCCAGGTCTATTTTTCTTTTTTTATCATAGAACGAGCTCTCATCGTTGTGAGCGAGTAGGTTTTTAATGAGAAGCCGTTTGTTGATCATATTTATTCCCCGCGTAGGCGGGAATCTCTTTAAATTATTCTAATTAATAAAGAATAAAAATAAACCTATGCTTTATTGACAATAGTACTACTTGCTTGATCTAAACACATTACCGTTAAATCTGCAATATTTACATGAGGTGGACGCGTGACTGCAAACCAGATAATTTCGGCAATGTCTTCGGGTTGAAGAGGCGTAAAATTCTGGTATACTTTTTCGGCTCGCTCGCTGTCTCCTTTAAAACGCACCTCACTGAACTCTGTTTCAACCATTCCGGGATTGATGGCGCCAACTTTAATTCCGGTGCCGTTGAGATCAACCCGCATTCCTTGGTTTAACGCGTCAACGGCATGTTTCGTTGCGCAATACACATTTCCGTTAGGATATACTTCTTTTCCTGCTGTAGAACCAATATTGATAATATGACCCGCCCCTTTATTGATCATATGCGGAAGAATAGCTTTGGTAATGTAGAGCAATCCTTTTACATTAATATCGATCATGGCATCCCAGTCCTCAATACTTCCATCCTGAATAGGATCCAAGCCATGAGCATTCCCTGCATTATTAATAAGAATGTCTATTTCTGAAAATTTTTCAGGTAGCTTTTTAAAGACTTCAGCCACATGATGTTTGTTGCGGACATCAAAATTAAGCGTGTAAATATTAGTCATGGCCGAAAGTTCTTTTTGCAAAGCATCAAGACGTTCTTGTCTTCTTCCGCAGAGAATTAAGTGAATTCCGTTTTGAGCAAAAAGTGTGGCAGTAGCGCGACCAATACCAGAAGTCGCTCCTGTAATAAGGGCTGTTTTATGTGGCATAAAATGTATTTAAATTGAGGCTTAAAAATACACCTTCTTTAACATTTTGTATAGTTAATTGATGGTTAAATCACGTGTTAATCAATGTTAAGCCATACTTATAAAGAGGATTGCTATAGTAACTTTGAAAAAAAAATTAATTGCTATGATTTGGAAAATGTCAATATATCTTTTACTCATCGCGCTACCAGCGGGAATATTCACATCAATAGTGGATGTAAAAGAAACGAGAAACGAGATCTCAAAGATGATTGCTGAAAATACTTCGGAACATTTTGAAGAAGATATAAAAACCGATGGTGCTATATTAGGAAGTGTCATAGCTCCTAATGCAGATATTACCATTAAAGGAATTGATGGAATTGAAATGGTAAAAGGAACTACAAATGAATTTGGAGAGTTTTTTATCAACGGATTTGAAAAAGGTACTTATGATATTATTGTTGAAGCAAAATCTGAAGGTAATCTAGAAATTTACAAATTTGATGATGTCGAGATTGGCATTGGAGAAGTAACCGCATTAGGTACTGTAAATCTAGAAGAATAAATTTTTTTCAATTTCATTGAAAAAAAAATTTAAAAATAATATGGGAGAGCCTCGGTTTTCCTTTTTTTTATCCCCACAAATAACAAACCTAAGTATTAATTTAAATTAAAAAAACATGAAAAATCTTTTAAAAATTTCCTTTTTAGCAATCTTACTAGTTGGATTTTATTCTTGCAGTGATGATGATAAAGCAACACAAGATGAAACTGCTCGAATGTCGGTTAAATTGGTTGACGCTCCTGGCGATTATGATGCTGTATTTGTCGATGTACAGGATGTTGTAATCAAATACAATGGCGATGATGATACAGAAGTATCGATTGGGCAAGTAAACACTGGCGTGTATGATCTGCTGGAACTAACAGGAGGTGCCTCGGTATTATTAGTGAATGACGAAATCCCTGCAGGGCGTATGAGTCAGATACGTTTGGTATTAGGAGATAACAATTCTATTGTAGTCAATGGTGAAACGCAACCTTTAAGTACTCCTAGTGCGCAACAATCAGGATTAAAGATACAAGTAAATGAAGATTTGGAAGCTGGAATATTTTATGAGTTTATTTTAGATTTCGATGTAGAAGAATCAATTGTTGCACAGGGTAATGGTGGATTTAGTCTAAAACCTGTAATTAGAGCTTCTACTGTAGCAGAAACAGGGGCAATTTCGGGATTAATAACTCCAATAAACGGACAGGTGTTAATTACGGCACAAAATGGTGCTACCGAAATTTCTACTTATGCAAATGCAACTGGAGCTTACGTGTTAAGTGGAGTACCAGATGGAACTTACACTGTCACTTTTGAAGCAGACACAGCATTGAACTTACCCATCCTCACCGTGGAGAATGTTGTAGTGGTTCAAGGTGAAGTAACTGTTTTGGAAGCAGTGAATTTTACTCCATAAATAATTATGGAAATAATATTTGTAAATGGGAAACAAAAGTTTCCCATTTTTTTTACTGTTTTTTGAAAATTATAACGCAATTTTTATTTTTAAAATCCATGCAAAAAAGTCACATGTTACTGTAATTCTCATAAAGAGGTGTCGTCTTTTCTCATAGGTTTTTTAACCTATCATTAACAGGGATTTAAACAATAAATTTTCAATTTGCGTGGTTGAATAAAACGCATTCTAAACTAAGATAAATACTACAACATGGAACAAACATCGACTGCCTTGGACATAGGCGCATTGAATGAGAAAATTGAAAAAGAAAGTGCTTTTGTAGATATTCTAACCTTAGAAATAAACAAAGTAATTGTTGGACAAAAGCATATGGTTGAGCGATTGCTTATAGGGCTTTTAGGTCAAGGACATATTTTACTGGAAGGAGTGCCTGGTTTGGCAAAAACACTCGCCATTAATACACTCTCGCAGGCAGTACATGGTAGCTTCAGCCGAATTCAATTCACCCCAGATTTACTACCGGCCGATGTTGTAGGAACCTTAATTTACAACATGAAACTGAATGATTTCAGTATTAAAAAAGGACCCATCTTCGCAAATTTTGTCCTTGCAGATGAGATCAACCGAGCTCCCGCAAAAGTACAGTCGGCACTACTGGAAGCGATGCAAGAAAAACAAGTGACTATTGGAGAAACTACATTTACCCTTGATAGACCTTTTTTGGTCATGGCAACTCAAAATCCAGTTGAACAGGAAGGAACCTATCCATTACCTGAAGCTCAGGTCGATCGTTTTATGCTAAAAACAGTCATTAATTATCCAAAAATGGCCGAAGAGCAGCTCATTATGCGTCAAAATTTAAAAGGAGGTTTTGAACAGGTAAACCCTGTTGTTACACTTGATCAAATTAAACGTGCTCAGGCTTCCGTTCGTGAAGTATATATGGATGAAAAAATAGAAAAATACATTCTCGATATCATCTTTGCAACCCGAACTCCAGAGAATTATAATCTATCCGACTTAAATCCATTGATCAATTTTGGGGCGTCTCCAAGGGGAAGTATAAATCTTGCTATGGCTTCAAAATGTTATGCTTTTATTAGAAGACGTGGCTATGTAATTCCAGAAGATGTTCGTGCGGTAGTACATGATGTATTACGTCACCGTATCGGAATTACCTACGAAGCTGAAGCAGAAAATGTAACTTCAGAAGATATTATCAATAAAATCGTAAACGAAATTCAAGTACCATAAATTAGCATGCAGTAACAAGTACGCAGTAAACAGTGGGTAATAAGTTTGCTCTATGTTTCACTGAAAAAGTACTGATTACTGTCTACTGAAAACTGATTACTGAGTAGCATGGATACCAAAGAACTTCTTAAAAAAGTACGTAAGATCGAAATCAAGACACGTCGCCTTAGCGACCACGTTTTTGGTGGCGAATATCATAGCACTTTTAAGGGTCGCGGGATGACTTTTTCTGAAGTGCGTCAGTATCAGTTTGGGGACGATGTACGAAATATCGACTGGAACGTAACTGCTCGTTATAATGAGCCTTTTATCAAGGTGTTTGAAGAAGAAAGAGAGTTGACCATGATGTTAATGGCAGATATTTCGGGATCTGAGTTCTTTGGAACGGACAGCCAGTTTAAAAATGAAATTGTAACCGAAATTGCTGCGACGCTCGCTTTCTCGGCTATGCAGAACAATGATAAGATAGGTCTTATTCTATTTACAGATCAGATAGAATTATTTATTCCGCCTAAAAAAGGGAAATCACATGTGCTTAGAATCATTCGTGAATTGCTGGAATTTAAACCTCAAAGTAAAAAGACTGATGTCGCAATGGCACTAAAGTATCTTACTAATGTAATGAAGAAAAAAGCGATTGTTTTTGTGCTTTCAGATTTTATTACAGATGGGTATAAAGATACCTTGAAAATTGTTTCGGGGAAACATGATGTGACAGGAATTAGAGTGTACGACCGCCGCGAAGAGGAAATCCCAAATTTGGGAATGGTCCAAATGCAAGATAAAGAAACAGGCGAATTACTACTTGTCAACACAGCTTCAAAAGGAGTTCGAAATAGCTATTATTCCTATCACAGAGAAAAAGTAGCCTATTTTCAGGAAGCATTTTTAAAGAGCGGCGCAGGAGCATTGAGTTGTCGAGTGGACGAAAGCTATGTAAAAAAATTACTAGGTTATTTTAAACGAAGAGGGTAGAAAATGGAGAAATATGCAATACAACATAGGAAGTTTAGTAGCAAGGTGCATCATACAATTGTACTCTCTTTCCTCTTTTCTCTTTTCTCTTTTGTCACTTTTGCGCAAGTCTCATCCTCTATCGATTCCACTTCTATAAAAATTGGTGCCGAAGCAAAATTCACAGTAGAGGTTACGGCAGATTCAACAGATCTGGTGATTTTTCCAGAAGGACAAACGTTTCTTCCGTTAGAAGTCATAGAAAGTTACAAAGTTGATACGACCTATGAGGAGTCAAAATACCGACTGATCAAAAAATACGGATTAACTCAGTTTGATTCGGGTCGCTACACCATCCCAAAACAAAAGATCTACATTAACGAAAAAATTTTTGAAACAGACTCTTTTAGTTTGGAAGTGCGGGACGTAATTGTTGATACTACTAAACAGAAAATGTTTGATATCAAGCCAGCAATCGAAGTAGATAGCCCTCCATTTGATTATATTCAGCTTTTATACTGGTTGGTGCCACTACTTTTACTGGCAGTTCTGGTTGGGTACTTACTTTTCCGAAGAAAAAAAATAAAAGAAGCGCGCGAAGAAAAATTGCCTCCCTATGAAGAAGCTATCACAGCTTTACACCAATTAGATAACAGTGAATTGCTGAAACATCATAAGTCGAAAGAGTATTATTCGCAGCTAACAGACATTGTAAAACGCTATTTGGATCGTGAAGTAGATGATACGGTCCTGGAAAAAACGACAGACGAATTAATTGAACGTCTTCAGTTGCTGAAGGATGGAGGAAGTTTTGATTTTGATGCCGAAAATATTCGGGAGCTACAACAAATTTTACGTAGAGCCGATCTTGTAAAATTTGCCAAAATGCAACAGGAAGAAGGTCAGGCAAGAGCAGATAGGAACACCATTGAAGAGATTATTAATGAGACCCACGAGGCCGTTCCAGAACCAACCGAAGAAGAATTACTTCAAAATGAGCTATACTTGGAGGAGCTTCGGAAAAAGAAACAACGCAATAAATGGATTTTGGGCGCAATAGGACTTGTGTCAGTTGTATTGATTAGTGCTTTGGTGTACGGAAGTGTAACAGGATTTGACAATTTAAAGGATCAAGTATTTGGCAATGAAATGAGAGATCTCTCTGAAGGAAAATGGATTAAAAGTGAGTACGGAAACCCTGCGGTCATTATAGAAACTCCAGAAGTGTTGGTACGTGTTCCTATAGCTGAAACGGGTAATGAAAGTATGCTCATTAAAGATAAAAGTGTATTTGTTTTTGGACAATTAAGTGATCCCTTATACATCAACGTAAGTAGCACTTCTTTACAACAGGAAAAGCCTGTAGACCTCGACAAAGCCTTAGATGAATCACTGGTACAATTTGAACAAAGTGGCGCCACAAATTTATTGGTAAAACGGGAAGATTTTGAAACGGAAAGTGGTATCAAAGGATTAAAAGCCTTCGGAAAGTTTAACGTAAAAGTGAATGATAACGAAGTTCTTAAGAATGATAGTTACTATGAGTTGATCCTATTTTCTCAGGAAGCAGGACTGCAACAGGTCATTGTAGTGTATCAGGAAGATGGTCGTTTTGCCGAAGCTATTAAAAATCGGATCATACGATCGGTAGAAATTGAAGTGCAACAAACGCAAGGAACAGAAAAATAATGTGGAATAATTTTGAATTTGTAAACCCTGTTTTCTTTTGGTTGTTTTTGCTACTACCAGTACTAATTTTATGGTATTTGTGGAAGCGAAAACAACAAACGGCTGCACTTAAAATTTCAAGTACTCAAGGATTTAAAACTCAAAAAAACTGGCTGGCAAAACTAAAACCTTTACTGTTTGTACTGCGTTTAGTAGCACTTTCGGCTTTAATTGTTGCGATGGCTAGGCCTAGAACGGTAGATGAGAGTACACGAACCAAGACAACTAAGGGAATAGACATCGTTATGGCGATAGATGTTTCGGCAAGTATGTTGGCACGTGACCTACGTCCCAATCGATTGGAAGCGCTAAAAGAAGTGGCAGCACGATTTATTAATGCACGACCTAATGACCGAATTGGATTGGTGGAATACGCTGGAGAAAGCTTTACAAAAACGCCATTAACAAGTGACAAAAGTATTGTGCTTTCGTCTTTAAAAAGTATCACCTATAATAATATTATTGAAGGTGGAACAGCTATTGGTATGGGATTGGGAACTTCGGTAAACAGGTTAAAAGACAGCCGTGCAAAAAGTAAAATAATCATACTGCTAACAGATGGTGTTAATAATAGTGGGGTAATTGATCCTAAAATAGCAAGTGAACTGGCTCTAGAATTTGAAATTAAAGTATATACCATTGGACTAGGAACAAATGGAATGGCATTATCGCCAATTGGAATACGACCTGATGGCGGATTTCAATATGGAAATCAGCAAGTGGAAATAGATGAAGTGCTGTTAAAAGAAATTGCAGAGGCAACTGGCGGAAAATATTTTAGAGCGACCAGTAATACAAAGCTGGAAGAGATCTATGAAGAGATCAATAAATTGGAAAAAACAGATATTGAAGAATTTAAATACACCAATTACGATGAGAAATTCCGTCCATGGGTGCTGTTGGCACTTGGTTTGTTAGGGTTAGAATTTTTATTGCGATATACCGTATTTAAAGGATTTGTTTAAATTAATTATTAGGAGCATTTGCAAGTATTGCCAACTGCGACTATAAACTGAAGACTAACATTTTGTATCAACTAGAAGAACCTATATATTTTTATGTACTACTCGCCATTCCGGTGTTGTTACTGTTATTCTTTTCAGTACTTATCTGGAAACGTGTCGTACAGAAAAAATTTGCTGATAGTGAGTTGCTAAAACGACTAACACCCACAAAATCTGTTTTTAAGCCTGTAGTAAAAGTTTTGATACTATGCTTGGCAATCGCATGTTTAGCTTTCGGGCTCGTAAATCCAAAAGTAGGAACTAAGCTGGAAACAGTAAAGCGGGAAGGAGTTGATATTGTCTTTGCCATTGATGTAAGTAAAAGTATGCTTGCTGAAGACATTGCACCCAATCGAATAGAAAAATCAAAGCAACTAGTAACGCAGATCATCAATAGTCTAGCAGGCGATCGCGTAGGAATTATTGGATACGCCGGAAGTGCTTTTCCTCAGGTGCCTATCACTACCGATTTTGCTTCGGCGAAATTGTTTTTAAATAGCATGAATACAGATATGGTTTCCTCTCAGGGAACTGCTATTACCGAAGCGATCGAACTATCTAAAACCTATTACAATGATGAAGAGCAGGTTAATAGAGTGTTATTTATAGTTTCAGATGGAGAAGATCATGAAGGAAATGTTGCTCAAGTAGCACAAGAAGCTTCAGAAGCAGGGATAAAAATATATACGATTGGAGTAGGTAAAGAATCTGGAGGACCTATTCCTATTAAACGAAATGGAGTTCTTCAGTATTACAAACGCGACCAAAACAACGAACAGGTAATAACACGTTTGGGCAAAGAAACCTTAGAAAATATCGCAGATGAAGCCAATGGAGAATATATTGACGGGAGTAACACCACAGAAGTTGTACAAACAGTAAAAGCTATTTTAAGCGGAATGAATAAAAAAGAGTTTGAAGCTAAGCAATTTACAGACTTCAAAGATCAGTACCAATGGTTTATTGGTGGGGCATTATTTTTGCTGTTACTGGATGTGTTATTCCTTGAAAGAAAAACGGAATGGCTTAGAAAACTGAATTTATTTAATGAAAAGAATGCATAAGATGAAGCTAAAAGATATCACATTACTGGTAGTGCTGGTTTTTTTCTTCGGAAAGGGAGTTGCGCAGGACGATAAACAGAAACAAAAGGAATTACGACAGTCTAAAGAACTGCTAAGTGAAGCGAGTTTAAAAATGCAAAAAGATAATTTTCCAATCGCTGAAGCTGAATACCGAGAAGCGATAGCTTTAGATCCTTCTGAAGAAGTTGGAAAGTATAACCTGGGGACTGCTTATTACGAAAAAGAGAAAAATGCCGAAGCGATGAAGCGGTTTGAACAAGCCGCAGAGGTTGCCACCGAAAAACCCGAAAAACATAAATCATATCATAATTTGGGGAACACCTTTATGAATGAAAAAAAATACAAAGAAGCTGTTGAGGCGTATAAGCAAGCGCTTCGCAATAACCCAACCGACGATGAAACCCGATACAATCTGGCATTAGCAAAAAAAATGCTAGAACAAAATCCTAATCAAGGCGGCGGAGATGATGGAGATAAGGAGCAGAATAAAAAAGACGAGAATAAGGAACAGGATCAAAAAGATAATAAAGACAATCAAGGGGATAATAACGACCAGAAGAAAGATCAGAAAGAACAAGATCAGGGCGAAAAGAAAGAAGACAAAAAAGAAGGAGACCAACAAAATGATAAAGGGAAACCTGAAGAAAAAGAGGGTGAGCAAGAACAAAAGCCACAACAACCTGTTCCTGGAAAATTATCTCCACAACAAGTTAAAAGTTTGCTAGAAGCAATGAACAATCAAGAAAAAAACGTTCAGGAAAAAATAAATGCCCAAAAAACAAAAGGAGCCAAAGTGAAATCAAATAAAGATTGGTAATATCATGAAACGGTTTGCTGTTACATTTTTATTATTTTTTATTTGCGGAACTACTGCAATTGCTCAGGTGCAGTTCAATGCCAAAGTAAGTAAAACAACCTTAGGTTTAAATGAAAGGCTTCGTGTAGATTTTGAGATGAATAGAGATGGAGATAATTTTTCTTCTCCCTCTTTTGAAGGTTTTAGAGTCGTAGGAGGCCCCAACCAGGCCATTAGTAATTCTTATTTTAATGGAAAACGCACTTATTCAAAAACCTATTCCTATTTCTTATCACCCACAGCTAAGGGAAAATTTACCATAGGACAGGCAAGTATTGAAATAGATGGAGAAACCTACAAAACAGTTCCTATTGCAGTTACTGTAACTGAAGCTAAGGAAGTTCCTATAGACGCAACTGACCCCGAATATCTTGCCAATGAGAATGTACATTTAGTGGCAGAAGTTTCAAAAAACAATCCGTTTTTAAATGAAGCGATTACTGTAACCTATAAGATGTATGTCTCGCGAGATGTAAGCGTTGCAAGGGGTTTTAGAGAAATTTCTAGTCCGAAATACGCCGACTTCTGGAGTCAGAATATTGAAAATGGAGGGAATTTTAAGGTGTACGATGGAAAGTATAAAGGGGAAGATTATCGGTATGTGATTATCCGAAATACAGTTTTATATCCTCAAAAAACAGGCGAACTGGACATTGAGCCGTTAACAGTAGAAGTTCCTGTAGAGATCCCTACCAGAAGACGTGACCTGTTTGGGCGTCCCTTGATGAAACGGGTCAACCGAACAATTACGGCAGGCAGTGGAACTATTAATGTAAAACCGTTACCTCTTGAAGGTAAGCCAGATACTTTTACAGGAGCTGTAGGAGAATTTTCGATGGAGGTAACTTCAAATAAGACCACACTTGATGCCAATGAGTCGTTAGAACTGAATGTAAAAATAAATGGAAATGGAAACTTAAAACTCTTTGATCCACCACAGGTAAAATTACCAAGTTCTTTAGAGGTTTATGAGCCAGAGCGTGAAGAAAATGTACGAACCAATTCCACTGGAATGAGCGGACAAATTTCTGAAAAATACATTGTGGTGCCTCAATATAAAGGAAACTATCCAATACGACCTATTAGCTTTTCATATTTTGATCCAAAGACAGAAACCTATAAGACCATAGCTTCCGAAGAGATTTTAATTAATGTGGCTAACGGACCCCTTTCCAATGAAGTAACGACGACAGATGAAGAAGGAAAACAAGTTGTGACATTAAATAAAGATCAGTTTAAATATATTAAACTTGATGCCGATCTGCAATCTATGGAGGAAGAGCCCTTTTTTAAATCGGTTGCTTTTTGGTCGTTGCTAGGAGGCCCTTTAGTATTAATTCCACTATTTATTTTAATTGGAAGAAAGCGTAAAGCAAGATTGGCCGATGTGCAGGGAACGAGATTGCGAAAAGCAGATAAGATGGCACGTAAATACCTGGCTGAAGCAAAGAAAAACTTAGGAAATAAAGTTGTCTTTTATGAAGCTATGGAACGGGCATTACATAATTACTTAAAAGCAAAACTCAATATTGAAACTTCAGAAATGGAGAAAGAGCGAATTGCAACTATGTTACGTGAGAGAGAAGTTTCAGAAGCGACAGTCGATCAATTTATTAGCCTATTAAAGAGTTGTGAGTTTGCCAGATATACACCCACTTCAAATGTGACCATGCAACAGGATTATGAGCATGCAGCAGCAGTAATTTCTAACATAGATAAACAATTACGTTAGGATGAAAAAAGTATTAGTTTATATTTTACTTTGTGTAGTGAGTATTTCTATCGCTCAGAATAACGCCTTATTCGATCAAGGGAAGGCAGCCTATAAAAGTGAACGATACCAAGATGCAATCAATGCCTGGATGAAGGTGTTAGACAATGAACAACACAGTGCATCTTTATATTTCAACCTCGGGAATGCTCATTATAAAATGAATCATGTAGGGTTGAGTGTCTATTATTATGAAAAGGCATTGCAGTTAAGTCCGAATGATGCAGACATCAAAACAAATCTAGCTTTCGCACAAAACGCAAGAATTGATGCGATAGAGCCTTTGCCTAAAACAATTTTTGCAAAGTGGAATGCTTCAGTTTTACAGCTCTTTACTTTTGAGGGTTGGGCACTACTTTCGGTAATTCTCGTAAGCACATTCGTTCTATTGTTTTTAGGATATTATTTTTCGGCTTCGGAAAGAAATAAGCGAATGTTGTTTATTAGTTCTATACTTTCAGTAATTATGGGTATCGCAGCTCTTACAATGGCTTTTAAAACTTATAGTGATGTTACCAGTAACAATCCGGCAATAGTCTTAGCTGAAATTTCCGAAGTAAAAAGCGGACCGTCCTTGGGAAGTGACAATGCTTTTACTTTACACGAAGGAACTAAGGTACAGATTTTAGATACTGAGGACGATTGGTTGCGAATTAAGCTGGCAGATGGAAAAGAAGGTTGGTTGCCAGCAAATGACGTAAAACAGCTTTAGATTTAATACTTATTTAACAAGAATTAAGAGTTGTTATATTATTTTTGTCCATCCTTAAACAAACCAAAAAGTTTTGAGAATAAAAAGCACTTTATTACTTCTGATTTTTGTAGCATTTATTGCGGCACCGTCTGTAGTGGCGTTATATAATCATGATGCAGATGTAAGTATTTTTTATTCAATGAATGAAGAAGAAAATAAGAATGGTTTAGAGATTGAAAAAGAAATAACATTCGAAGAGCATTCTTTAATTGACACTTCTGGGATTCTTTTTGGAAAAAGAACTACTTCAAATTTTGGGTATCTAATGAACTTCTCAGATTGGGATTTAGAAACCATTTCTCCCCCTCCTGAAGCATAATTGATTTTTTCGTTTTATTAAAAGTCTTAAAAGAGACTAATTTTAAATTCTGCCGAAAAACTTTCGGCTAAAATCAATATTTTATGTTTTCTAAAATTAAAAATGATCTCCCAGCGAGTATCGTAGTATTTTTTGTTGCCCTTCCATTATGTTTAGGGATAGCACTAGCAAGTGGTGCACCTCTTTTTTCTGGCCTTATAGCAGGAATTGTAGGAGGTATTGTAGTAGGAGCCTTAAGTGGATCACAAATTGGCGTGAGTGGTCCAGCAGCAGGTCTGGCCGCCATCGTATTAACAGCAATTGGCACCTTGGGTGGCTATGAGAATTTTTTAGTCGCTGTAGTGATTGGAGGAGCTATGCAAATCCTGTTTGGAATTTTAAAAGCTGGGGTTATTGGATATTATTTTCCATCCTCTGTAATTAAAGGAATGTTAACAGGAATAGGGATAATTATTATTTTAAAACAAATTCCTCATTTTTTTGGCTATGATGCCAATCCAGAAGGAGATTTTGCTTTTTTTCAAGTAGATGGTGAAAATACATTTTCAGAAATTTTTGTGGCACTTAATTCAATAAGTTTGGGAGCTACAATTGTTGCTGTTGTAGGGTTGGCAATTTTACTTTTATGGAGTTCGGTTCTAGCTAAAAAAGCAAAGATTTTTCAAATTATTCAAGGGCCCTTAGTAGCGGTAGTATTTGGTATCATTTATTTTGTGTTAACAAAAAATAATGCAGTGTATGGAATTTCATCTGATCATTTAGTGAGCGTTCCTGTACCAGATGATTTTGATTCGTTTATTGGGCAATTTAGTTTTCCAAATTTTTCAGTAATTTCTAGTGCCGATGTTTGGATAGTTGCTTTTACAATTGCTTTAGTAGCCAGTTTGGAAACACTTTTATGTGTAGAAGCTACAGATAAATTAGATCCTGAAAAGCGAGTCACTCCTACAAATAGAGAATTGTTGGCTCAAGGTACTGGAAATATGATCTCTGGGATGATAGGTGGTTTGCCAATTACACAGGTTATTGTAAGAAGTTCTGCAAATATTCAGAGTGGTGGTAAAACAAAATTATCTGCCATCATACACGGGTTTTTCTTACTCATTTCTGTAATTATCATTCCTACAATACTCAATATGATTCCGCTTTCGGTATTGGCTGCCGTATTATTAATTGTTGGATATAAGTTGGCTAAACCTTCTACTTTCAAAGCTATGTATAAAGCCGGATGGAAACAATTTGTACCTTTTATTGTCACTATCGTTGGAATCGTTTTTACAGATCTTCTAATTGGTATTGGTCTTGGATTGGCAGTAGGGATTGTCATTGTTTTACTTAAAAGTTACCAGAATTCTCACTTCTTACATATTGAAGATAAGAGTAATGGAAAACACAAAATAAATATGACTTTAGCAGAGGAGGTTACTTTCTTTAATAAAGGGGCGATTCTAAAAGAGCTAGATAGTTTACCTAGAGATACATTTTTGGAACTGGATGTCCGAAAAACAAGATATCTTGATAATGATATTATTGAAATTTTAGATGATTTTGCTTTTAAAGCGAAAGAAAGAAATATAGATATAAAAATAATTTCAGAAAGGGGTATCGCTGAGAACCCTCCTAGTTTTATAGAATTTTTTAAACTCAGACCAAAGTCTGCTTAACGTATTAATTATGAAAAATAACAATAAATATAAAATCCTAGTACTTTCAGACTTAACGAATAATAGCGTTAATGTCTTAAAAAGTGCTGCAAGAATTGCTCAAATCGTTGATGGTGAGCTAGAAATATTTCACGTTCGAAAAGCTATTAAGGTGGTAGAAAAAGAAAGCAACTTATCTGCCGCAAGATCTATAAAAGAACATTATGTAACCATTGGTAAAAAACTTCAATCAATGGCAACTTCTGTTAGAGAAGAAAATCAAATAACTACAAGTCATTTTTCTGCTTTTGGAAACATAAAAAAGGAAATCGAAAATCATATTGAAAACTCAAAACCAGATATTGTGGTCATTGGGAAAAGGGTGTCCAAAATGCCAGCTTTTTTTGGAGATGGGGTCGTTTCTTTTTTAATGAAAAAGTTTAAAGGGGTTGTAGTAGTTGCAGATAATGAAAACATTCTTGATTCAGAAGCAAAATTAAATATGGGGCTTTTCAATTCTAATACTACGGTTTCTAATAATGAATTAATTAATTCAATTTTGGCTACAACGAAAAGCCCAATCCATTCATTCGAAGTTGCAAATTCTATTAAAGGAGAACCAGAAAAAAACCAAATTGGAACTGAACGGCTCGTATCCTATGTTTTTGAGAAGAATGACAATACCTCTCATACCATACATAAGTATATGAGTAAACACAAAGTAAATTTATTGGTTGTTAATCGAAACAACTCAAACACAAATAAAAACTTTACTGTTTCAGAATTAAACGACTTTATTTATAACTCAAAAGTTCCAATAGTACTATTTAATAATTAAATTAATAACATTTTTTGTATATTAAAATCAAAATAAAATAAAATGAAAGCACAAACAAAAGAAACACAAAATTCTTACACACCTCAATCAGCAATCGACGCTTTAAAAGAGGGAAATAAAAGATTTGTTGAAACGAAACAAGCTTCGAGAAACCTTTTAGAACAAGTAGCAGACACCAAGGGAGGGCAGTACCCTTTTGCAGTTGTATTAAGCTGTATCGACTCGAGAGTTCCTGTAGAACTGGTTTTTGATCAGGGAATCGGAGATATATTTAGTGCACGTGTAGCTGGTAATATTGTAAATGAAGATTTATTGGGAAGTATTGAATATGGTTGTAAAGTAGCAGGAAGTAAAGCTGTTATTGTTTTAGGTCATACGGGTTGTGGCGCTGTAAAGGGAGCCTGCGATGATGTAAAATTAGGAAATATTACTCCTTTACTCGCCAAAATTAAGCCTGCTGTAAAAGCTGTAAAAGAACCAACAAGCAAAGACGATCGTACTAGTAACAATAAAGACTTTGTAAATGATGTAGTATATAAAAATGTACATTTAACGATTGATGAAATGCGTTCTAACAGTGCTGTGTTAAAAGGAATGGAAGAAAATAATGAAATTAAGATTGTGGGTGCTGTTTATGATGTCGCATCTGGAAAAATTGATTTTATGGACTAAAAATAGCTTTTATTGTAAAAAAAGTGTTAAAAAATGAAGGCCGAATGTTAAGTTTAGGCCTTCATTGTTTTATAATCATTTACTTTATATCTTAAATTAATAATAAAATATGTTTAAAGGAATATTTACAAACATTAGAGGAAACCTTTTTGGAGGTATTACTGCAGGTATTGTCGCCTTACCCTTGGCACTTGCATTCGGTGTTCAATCAGGATTAGGACCAGATGCTGGATTATATGGAGCGATTTTTATAGGATTTTTTGCTGCATTATTTGGAGGAACCAATACACAGATATCAGGTCCAACAGCTCCAATGACAGCGGTTTCGATGGTCATTATTGCAGGAATCATTGCTGCAAATGATGGTAATGTTGAACAAGCCATTCCGTATATATTATTAGTTTTCTTACTTGCTGGATTGATGCAAGTAGTACTTGGAATTATAGGTGTTGGAAAATATATTCGTTATATCCCCTATCCAGTAGTATCTGGTTTTATGACAGCTATTGGTGTAATTATTTTAATTACACAAATATTACCTATGTTAGGGTACTACACAAAAAATGATACTGCGTATATTAATGAATTTAAACCTTTTGCAGAAGAAGTTTTATTAGATAAAATATTAAAAGAGGAGGCTGGAGAAGGAATTCTTGTTTTGGAAGATTTTAGAGAAACTGTAAAACGGGCAGAATTGATCACTGAGGATGAAATAATGCTTGAAGCAACGACCTTAGCCAGTGCTAATTCATCGGGAGTTTTAGGGGCTATCAAATCTTTGCCACGTGCTATTCAATCCATTAACTGGATAGAATTTATATTGGCCAGTATTACCATTTTTATAATATTCGGATTTAAACGAATTACTACAAAAGTTCCTAGTACTCTTGTGGCCTTACTCGTTGTTTCTGGTGCAGCTTATGTATTGCAAAGTAAAGGAATGCTCTCTTATGTTCCTATTGAACGTATCCCTGAAGGACTACCCATTCCTAATTTGGAAATGTTCTCTGAGTTTAGCTTAGCTCAAATCACACCGTATGTATTTACTGCATTAACCCTAGCGTTCTTAGGTGCGATTGACTCGTTATTAACATCTGTTGTTGCAGATAATATGACCAAAACAAAACACAAGCCGAATCGAGAATTAGTTGGACAAGGTATTGGAAATAGTATTGCTGCAGTTTTTGGTGGAATTCCTGGTGCAGGTGCAACTATTAGGACCGTTGTAAATATTAATAGTGGAGGTACAAGTAAACTTTCTGGAATGGTTGCTGCAGTATTATTACTCATAATTTTATTGGCTTTAGGGCCTGTTGCCTCACAAATTCCAGCCGCGGTACTGGCAGGTATTTTAATTACTGTGGGTATTGGAGTTATGGATTACAAAGGGTTAAAAGCAATCCCAAACATGCCAAAAAGTGAAATCATCGTTATGATGGTGGTGTTGTTACTTTCGGTATTTTGGAATTTAGTTTATGCGGTAGGTATAGGACTTGTCTTAGCGTCATTGATATTCATGAAAAAGATTGGAGATTCTACAGCTACGCGTTCTAAAGTAGTTCCATTAGGAAATGCAGATGAACTTCAATTAAAATGGAAGGATGAAATTAAAATTCCGGAAAAATTTAAAGAAGAAGTATTTATAAAACGTTTGGTAGGACCTTTATTTTTTGGGAATACAAGTGATTTCCAAGAGTTGGCTGGTGCTATTCCAGATACAGCAACCCATGTCATAATTCGTATGGAGAAAACAGACTATATCGATCAATCTGGTCTTTATGCGCTGGAAGATACATTGTTGCGTTACAGTCAAAGAGGTGTAAAAGTAGTGCTTGTTAACTTACAGCCACAACCCAGAGCCATGATGACTAAAATTGATATTATTCCTGATCTCGTTCCAGAAAAACGTATCGTGAAGAACTTTAGAGAAGCAATGGTTTACATCAATGAAAATGTAGAAGATGTAGTTTAATCCTTAATTTTTATAAAATATATATCCCATGTCTTTATAGAGGTGGGATTTTTTATTCTGAAGCTTTTTGAGTTTCATTTATATGCTCACTTTCAGAATTATATTTTTCATATTCATTGAGAATCGTAGGCAAAAGCATCGGAGCCAGAGAAGCAACTGGTTGGTATAAAACTGAATCTTCTTTCTTTTCTTCTGAAACTATATACCCGCTTAATCCTTCAGAAGAGTTTATAAACATAAAGAGAACACTCACGATAAAAGCATACTTTAACGCAGTAAAAGCAGCTCCCAGAAGTTTATTTATCATTCCTAAAGCTGCAAAATCTGCAATCTTAGTGAGAAACTTTCCGAGGAGAGAAATAATAATGATAATAATAAGAAAAGTAACTGCAAAAGCGATTAGGTTTGTCGTTTGTTCAGATAGATCGGTCCATTCTGAGATATATTGAGCCGTATAATCTGAAAAATAAATGGCTCCATACACCCCAAAAATAAGCCCAATTAAAGATGCCAGGGCAACAAATAACCCCTGTTTCCATCCAGAAAATAATCCCAAAAGTAATATGATGCCTAAGACAATATCAATTGCTCCCATAATTTTCATTTTACAGTAAATATACTATTAATTGTTAAGTACCTTTGCAGCTTTATACTATGGCAAGAGACGAACAATTAAAATCCCGATGGGAAACACTTATAAAGCTGTTAAGCACCCAATTTGCAGATGGAGATCCGTTAGATCTTGATGCTGTGATTTACTTGGTGGGAGTACAAGAATTAGGGCAATTGCACAGAAAATTTAAAAAAGATGAAAAGTTGAATCTTATGCATATTGCCATTTGCAGATTGCTGGAACCTTTTGGATATTATGAATTTGAATATTTTGACGAACAGGGTTGGCCTCATTATAAAATTCTGGAACAACTACCCACATTAAAAGCAGGGGAACAAAGCATTTTAATGAAAGAAGCCCTTGTCAACTATTTCTTAGAAAAAGAAGTAATTACGTAGGTATAATTTGTGTAATTTTGCACTCTTGTAGAAATGTAAGTGATGATAGAAACGATAAAAAAACATATTGCAGAGGTGGAGGCTTTTACAGCGTCCAATAAAGATGAAATTGAAACTTTCCGCATTAAATACCTCGGAAAAAAAGGGCTGCTTAATGACTTTTTTGCTGAATTTAAAAATGTTCCGAATGAACAGAAAAAAGAATTTGGAAAAGTAGTCAATACTCTGAAAGATACCGCTCAGGATAAAATAAATACTTTAAAAGAAGTATTAGAGTCTTCTGAAGAAATTAAAGGTGTGTATGGTGATATTTCAAGACCTGGAGAGCCTATCGAACTTGGAGCCAGACACCCTATATCTATCGTGAAAAATAAAATAATCGATATTTTCTCCAGAATAGGATTTAATATTTCTGAAGGACCCGAAATTGAAGATGACTGGCATAATTTTACTGCGTTAAATCTTCCAGAATATCACCCTGCGAGAGATATGCAGGACACATTTTTTATAGAAAAAAATCCCGATGTCTTATTACGAACGCATACGTCTACTGTACAAGTTCGTTATATGGAAGAAAATAAGCCGCCCATTCGTACTATATCTCCGGGTCGTGTGTACCGTAACGAAGCTATTTCGGCGAGATCGCATTGCTTTTTCCACCAAGTGGAAGGATTATATGTAGATAAAGGAGTAAGTTTTGCAGACTTGAAACAAACCCTTCAATATTTTACTACCGAGATGTTTGGAAAGTCAAAAATTAGACTAAGACCTTCTTATTTCCCCTTTACAGAGCCCAGTGCAGAAGTTGATGTATACTGGGGTTTGGAAACAGAAACCGATTATAAGATGACTAAAGGTACTGGATGGCTTGAGATTATGGGCTGTGGTATGGTAGATCCCAATGTGTTACGAAACTGTAATATAGATCCAGAAGTATACTCTGGTTTTGCTTTTGGAATGGGAATAGATCGTATTGCCTTGTTATTACATCAGATTCCAGATATCCGTATGTTTAGTGAGAACGATCTTCGTTTTCTAGAACAATTCAAAAGTGCCTATTAAATTATAGATGAGAAAAGATATCAATTTCCACACTGCCGAAAAAGTACAAGTAGTAGCTATTCGAGAGTGGGATAAAGATTTTCTTGCGCAACACTGGAATATATACGTTGTAAATAATAGTGATGTGTTGCTAGAAACAGTTTTGGTGATGTCTCGAGGTATTAGTGAGGATAAAAAAACGACAACCCTTAGACGAAACTTGGGAAATCTTTCTCCTGAAAGTTCAATAAAAATTGAATTTATTACAGATACTGTTTTAGGCTTTACCAATGAATATTTGGTTACTTATTTTTCTGAAGACAAACTCTACGAAAAGGTATTTACTTTTTTACCTCATTCTATTTCTGAAAAAAATACTACTGAAATTCCTGTTATACATTCTGAAGGGATTATTGCCTCTTAAACAAATCAAATAATACGGTACATGAACTTATCTTTATAGCTAAACAGTTCATTGTAATCAAATAAAAAAAGCCCTTCTCAATGAGAAGGGCTTCTTAATTTATTGGTGTTTATTAATTACCGATTACTCGATGATTAATCTTTTTACAACTACGTTGTTCTCACCAGAGATCTGTACCATGTAGACTCCAGAAGCAAGAGAAGAAACATCAATAGTTCTTTCTCCAATCATTCCGTCTAAGTTTACATCGTTTACTAGTT